>NZ_JADPEX010000019.1:0-97131 GCF_015668065.1 Ruminococcus sp. 1001713B170207_170306_F1
CTGTTGATGGAAGCATTATACTACATTGGGACATTTTCCTTTATGGTATATTAGGACATTATCATAAATGGTTCATAAAATGTTTATAAAATATGAAAAAATTGCTTGACAATTCATTGCCTGTATGCTATTTTAAATAAAAATTTAATTCAACGAACTAAACCGATGAAGCGGGAATAAAAACAATCGTGCACCCACAGAGAGTCCGGGAGGCTGAGAGCCGGGCGGTAAGGCAGTTTGTTAAATGGGCCGCTGAGGGCGCATGGAAAGGCAGAATGCGTGCAGAACAAATGCAGAGAATTGCAGACATATCTGATTGAAGCATGAAAGTAGATTCTGCAGAAGCCAAGTATTATGCGACGTAGGACATACGTCAGTTGTCAGGAATATGATGGTATTCCGTTAAGAGCACGATTTTATCGTGAAGCAAGGTGGCACCGCGGGTGAATATTCAGACCCGTCCTTGACAGATATGGAAATTCTGTCCTGGACGGGTTTTTTGTGTACTAGAAAATTACTCCGTAATGTTCCTGTTACACCTAAAAACGCTCTGCGAGGATGCGGCACGTGCACTGTTCAGGTAATAAATCGGGAGGTGTTCTATGTATCCAACGTTTGAAAAAATCAGGGAAATGGCAGCAGGAGATTACAAAAGAATTCCAATCTGCAAAGAGTTATACGCAGACAGCTACACACCAGTAGAGATGATGCGGATTCTGCAAAAGGCGAGTCATCACTGCTATCTGCTGGAAAGCGCCAGCCAGAGCGAAGCGTGGGGCAGGTATTCTTTTCTGGGATATGACCCTTCCATGGAAATCACCTGTACAGACGGAATCCTGCGAATTCGAAAAACCAGTAAGACGGAAACTTTTGGTAGAAGCGGCAATGCTGCAGAAAGCAGTACAGAAAGCAGTACAGAAGAGGTTCGACAGGTTGCCCATCCAGGCGATGCTATCCGTGAAATCATCAGTCAGTACAAAAGTCCGGTTATGGACGATATGCCCACATTTACCGGCGGTCTGGTAGGTTACTTCTCCTACGACTACATCAAATACAGTGAACCCAAGCTGGAACTAAAAGATAAGGAACAGCAGGATTTTCGGGATCTGGATCTGATGCTGTTTAATGATGTGATCGCATTCGACCACTACCGTCAGAAGGTTTTTCTTATTACAGGTGTGATGACAGATGATCTGGAAAAGTCCTATAAACAGGCCTGTGAAAAACTGGAAGAAATGACAGAGCTGATCAAAAAGGGTGAGAAAAAAATCTTTCCTCCGATCAGGCTTAAATCTGAAATCCAGTCTCAGTTCCCTAAAGAAAAATATTGCCAGATGGTGGAAACGGCGAAGCATTATATCCACGAGGGCGATATTTTCCAGGTGGTTTTGTCAAACCCCATGAGGGCAAAAGCAGAGGGCAGCCTGTTTGATACTTACCGTGTTCTGAGAGCCACCAACCCATCCCCCTACATGTTCTATTTTTCCAGTGATGACATTGAAATCGCAGGTGCCTCCCCGGAGACACTGGTGAAATTAGATCATGGCAAGTTAAGCACTTTCCCACTGGCAGGAACAAGGCCGCGAGGAAAAACACCGGAAGAGGACAAAGCACTGGAAGCGGATCTTCTTCAGGATGAAAAAGAGCTTGCCGAGCACAACATGCTTGTGGATCTGGGAAGAAACGATATTGGAAAAATCAGTGAGCTTGGCAGCGTAAAAATAGAAAAATATCTGACTGTGGAACGTTATTCCTGTGTCATGCACCTGGGCTCCACAGTAACAGGAACCATCAAAAAGGGTAAAGATGCCATAGACGCGGTGGATGCCATCTTACCTGCAGGAACCCTTTCAGGGGCACCGAAATTCCGTGCCTGCCAGATCATTCAGGAACTGGAACAAAGCAAGAGAGGCATTTACGGCGGTGCAATCGGATATGTGGATTTCACAGGAAATCTGGATGTGTGCATTGCAATCCGTCTGGTATATAAGAAAAAAGATGAAATCTGTATCCGGTCGGGAGCCGGAATCGTGGCAGACAGCGTACCGGAAAAAGAATTTGAAGAGTGCCAGAATAAGGCAAGAGCGGTGGTAAGGGCCATCAGCCAGGCAGAGGAGGGATTAGAATGATTTTACTGATTGATAATTACGACAGCTTTTCCTATAACCTGTATCAGCTGATCGGGTCCGTTAATCCGGATATTCAGGTGGTTCGAAATGACGAAATTTCCCTGGGAGAAATAGAGAAGCTGGCACCGGAAGCAATTGTTCTTTCCCCGGGTCCTGGAAGACCGGAGGAGGCAGGCATCTGTATTCCGGTGATCAAAGAGTTCGCTGGAAAAATCCCAATTCTGGGTGTGTGTCTGGGACATCAGAGCATCTGCGAAGCCTTTGGCGGAGTGGTTTCCTATGCAAAAGAACTGAAGCATGGGAAAAGAGATGAGATGATCCAGTGCGGTTCCAATGTCCTGTTTAAAGGACTCCCGAAAAAGTTCCCGGCAGCAAGATATCATTCCCTGGCAGCAATAGAAGAGACTCTTCCGGAGGAGCTGGTTGTGACAGCCAGAGCAGAAGATGGAGAAATCATGGCAGTGGAGCATAAGGAATATCCGGTTTATGGTGTACAGTTTCATCCTGAGTCTGTTATGACTCCCGATGGAAGGAAGATGATTGAGAATTTTCTAGAGCGTGTTTGAAAAAGGCTTTCTGCAAGATGTGCGTCACAATTTGTGGGAGATTTTGTCCGGATGAGGGCGCCGTAGCGGGCTACGGCAACCGAATTCGGGCAAAATCTCCCGCAAAGTGGGGCGTGCAGATTGCGGGAATGATTTTTCAAACACGCTCTGGAAGCGCAAGTCAGATTTGACAATTTATAAAGGACAACATCAGAGAGGAGCAGAAAAAATGATCAGAGAAAGTATTATCAAATTATCGAAGAAACAGAACTTAACCTATCTGGAAGCAGAAGAGGTAATGGACGAGATTATGAGCGGAAAAGCTACTCCGGTACAAATGTCAGCCTATCTGACTGCTCTGGCGTTGAAAGGGGAAACTATTGATGAGATTACCGCTTCCGCGGCAGGCATGAGAGCACACTGCATCAAGCTGCTTCATGACATGGATGTACTGGAAATCGTAGGTACTGGTGGAGACGGCTCCAATTCCTTTAACATTTCCACTACTGCCTCCCTTGTGATCGCAGCAGGAGGTGTACCGGTAGCAAAGCATGGAAACAGAGCTGCTTCTTCAAAATCAGGAGCCGCAGATGTGCTGGAAGCTCTGGGCGTTAAGATCACAATTCCACCGGAAAAAAGCCAGGAACTTCTGGAAAAAATCGGAATCTGCTTCCTGTTTGCACAGAACTATCACATTGCAATGAAGTATGTGGCTCCAATCCGTAAAGAGCTGGGAATCCGTACTGTATTTAATATTCTTGGACCGTTAAGCAACCCGGCTGGCGCCAATATGGAGCTGATGGGTGTTTATGATGAAGCCCTTGTTGAGCCTCTTGCGCAGGTCATGGCAAACCTTGGAGTAACAAGAGGAATGGTTGTCTTCGGACAGGACAGTCTGGATGAAATTTCCATGAGTGCACCGACTTCTGTATGCGAGATCAAAGATGGCAAATTTACATCCTATGTACTCACTCCGGAGCAGTTTGGCTATGAGCGCTGCACAAAAGAGGAGCTTCAGGGAGGAACCCCGCAGGAGAACGCCGAAATCACAAAAGCAATTCTGGAAGGCAAAGAGACAGGTGGGAAACGTCATGCAGTTTGCCTGAATGCTGGTGCCGCACTTTATATTGCAGGCAAAGCAGCTTCCATTGAAGCAGGTGTGAAGATGGCAGAGCAGCTGATCGACAGCGGGGCTGCACTGAAGAAACTGGAAGAATTTATACAAAAGAGTAATCAGGAGTGAAAAATAAACACAAATAATAACAAAAATAACAATAATCACATCACAAAACAAAATAGCACTGAAAAATAACAATATAACTCATTTGGATAAAGATGACGACAAGAGAGAATGACATCACAGAGAGTTTTACAGGAGATAGAATGAGTATTTTAAACGAGATAGCAGCGCGCACAAAAGAGCGTATTGCGGAGGAAAAATTTAAATTCCCATTAAGGGAACTTATCTCACAGCAGAATTCCGATCTGGCGAAACATGCCGAGGAAAAAATCTCTTTTCTGGAGGCATTAAAAAAGCCGGGAATGTCTTACATCTGTGAAGTAAAAAAAGCATCTCCTTCAAAAGGATTGATCGCACCAGATTTTCCTTATCTGGACATTGCAAAGGAATATGAGCAGGCCGGTGCTTCTGCAATCTCCTGCCTCACAGAGCCCTTTTATTTCCAGGGCGCAGACAGGTATTTGCAGGAAATTTCCCAGGCAGTGAATATTCCGGTGCTTCGAAAGGATTTTACAGTAGATGAGTACATGCTCTACCAGGCAAAAGCATTTGGGGCTTCCGCTGTACTTCTGATTTGTGCGATTCTTGATAACAGCCAGTTAAAAGCCTTTGGGGAACTGGCACAGGAGCTGGGGCTGGATGCTCTGGTAGAAGCTCATGATCAGTGGGAAGTGGACCGTGCTTTGAATCTTGGAGCAAAAATCGTGGGAGTGAACAACCGGAATCTCCATGATTTTACCGTTGATATGGGAAACAGTATCAGACTGCGGAACATGGCACCTGCTGATACGGTGTTTGTTTCCGAAAGTGGTATTAAGACAGCGGAGGATATCCGTATATTATATGAAAACAAAGTAGATGCAGTCCTGATCGGGGAGACCTTAATGCGCAGCCCTGACAAGAAAGCGGCACTTGGGGCATTAAATGCAGGGATTGTCTGAGCTGACTCATGGTGATAAGTGATATTCCATGCACGCTCTGGCAATCGGAGATGTATAATGTGCTGATAAAATAGTTGGAAAATAAAAAATTAATGAAAAGGAACGAAACAGTATGGCAAAATTAAAAATTTGCGGTCTGACCTGCAAAGAGGATATTGAAGCTGTAAATGGAGCAAAACCGGATTTTGCGGGATTCATAATTGAAGTTCCGGGAAGAAGACGAAGCCTTACGGCAGAACAGGTCAAAGTCCTGGTTAAGGGACTGGACAAGGAAATCCTTCCCGTAGGTGTATTCGTAAACGCTGCCCCGGAACTCCCCATTTCCTTATTAAGAGATGGCACCCTATGGGCAGCCCAGCTTCACGGGGATGAAGACGAAGACTACATCGAAAAAATCCAGAATATGACCGGAAAGCCTGTAATCAAGGCCTTTTCCATAAAAACACCTGAAGATGTACAGCGGGCCCTTCGAAGCCCTGCCGACTACATCCTCTTAGACCAGGGCGCAGGAGGAACCGGCGAACCTTTCGACTGGACCCTGGTTCCCCCAGTCCGCCGCCCATTCTTCCTTGCCGGAGGAATCGGTCCCGAAAACCTCCGCAGCGCCATCGGAACCTTACACCCATGGGCTGTAGACCTGAGCAGCAGCCTGGAAACCGATGGAAGAAAAGACCGGGCGAAAATCCAGCAGATTGCCCGTATGCTGAAGCAGATTAATACACTGGAAGCATACAGAAAAGAGCGAGAAGCAGATTTAGAGTGAAGAAAGTAATTCATATACAAAACAGCGAAACGAAAGGAACCAACACTATGTCAAACGGAAGATTTGGAATCCACGGCGGCCAGTATATCCCCGAAACTCTGATGAACGCGGTGATCGAACTGGAAGAAGCCTACAACCATTATAAAGACGACCCGGAATTCAACCGGGAGCTTACAGAACTTTTAAATGAATATGCAGGAAGACCATCCCACCTCTACTACGCAGCTCACATGACCGAAGACCTTGGCGGCGCAAAGGTTTATCTAAAAAGAGAAGACTTAAACCACACCGGCGCCCACAAGATCAACAACGTCTTAGGTCAGGTGCTTCTTGCAAAAAAAATGGGCAAAACCCGTGTCATCGCGGAAACTGGAGCCGGACAGCACGGTGTAGCCACAGCCACAGCAGCAGCCCTTATGGGAATGGAATGCGAGGTATTCATGGGAAAAGAAGATACCGAGCGCCAGGCATTAAATGTATATAAGATGCGTCTCCTTGGAGCAAAAGTTCATCCTGTAACCTCCGGAACTGCCACCCTGAAAGATGCCGTATCCGAGACCATGCGTGAATGGACCAACCGTATAGCAGATACCCATTATGTACTGGGCTCCGTTATGGGCCCTCACCCTTTCCCAACCATTGTCCGCGATTTCCAGGCAGTTATCTCCAAAGAAATCAAAGAACAGATGCTGGAAAAAGAAGGCAGGCTTCCAGATGCAGTACTTGCCTGTGTAGGCGGCGGCTCCAATGCCATCGGAACCTTTTACCACTTTATTGAAGACAAAGATGTACAGCTGATCGGCTGCGAGGCAGCAGGCCGCGGCGTAAATACTGCAGAGACCGCAGCCACCATTGCCACTGGCAGACTTGGAATCTTCCATGGAATGAAATCCTATTTCTGCCAGGACGAGTACGGACAGATCGCGCCGGTTTACTCTATTTCCGCAGGACTGGATTATCCGGGAATCGGACCGGAGCATGCCCACCTTTACGACACTGGCCGTGCCCAGTATGTACCTGTAACAGATGAAGAAGCAGTAGAAGCCTTTGAATATCTTTCCAAAACAGAAGGAATCATTCCTGCCATTGAAAGCGCCCACGCTGTTGCCTATGCAAGAAAAATCGTGCCGCAGATGGGCAGGGATCAGTGCGTAGTTATCACTATTTCCGGCCGGGGCGACAAAGACTGTGCAGCAATCGCAAGATACAGAGGGGAGGATATCCATGAGTAACCGAATTTCAGAAGCATTTGCAAAAGGAAAAGCATTTATCCCATTTATCACCTGCGGAGATCCATCTCTGGAGATCACCGAGCAGCTTGTCTATGCAATGGAGGAAGCAGGTGCAGACCTTATTGAGCTTGGAATCCCGTTTTCCGACCCGACAGCAGAAGGTCCTGTGATCCAGGAAGCCAATGTGCGTGCACTGAGCGGCGGAGTAACCACAGACAAGATCTTTGACATGGTGGTAAAAATCCGTAAAAAAACCAGTATCCCAATGGTATTTATGACTTACGCAAACGTTGTTTTTTCCTATGGAACAGAGCGTTTCATCAGGAAAGCAGCAGAAATCGGAATGGATGGACTGATTCTTCCTGATGTACCTTTTGAGGAAAAAGAGGAGTTCGATGTGGTCTGCAAACAGTATGGTCTGGAGCTGATTTCCCTGATCGCCCCCACATCCCACGACCGGATCACCCGGATTGCAAAAGAGGCAAATGGCTTCGTATACTGCGTTTCCTCCCTTGGCGTAACCGGAACCAGAACCCAGATCACCACCGATATCGGAGCGATGGTGAAGCTGGTAAAAGCTGCAAAGGACATTCCCTGTGCAGTAGGCTTCGGCATCTCCACCCCGGAGCAGGCAAAGAAAATGGCTGCCCAGTCTGACGGTGCGATTGTAGGCTCCGCCATTGTGAAAATTTGTGCCGCACATGGAGAAAACTGCGTCCCATATGTAAAGGATTATGTAAAGTCTATGAAAGACGCTGTGCGTGAGGCTTAAGCAGGAAGAATATAAAAAATGGAAAAGAAATGCTTCAGTTTTTCCAAAAATAAGCAGAACAGACCAAAAAAATTTAGCTTGTTTTCATTCTAAAAAGACTATAAAAGAGGGCAAAAGCGTTGACATTTTGCCCTCTTTTTTTTATAGTATCATATGTGAATTGATTTTATGTGTAAAATAAATGGTAATGAAAAAGAGGAATGAAGTTGGAGAAAAAACTGGTATTTATTTTTAATCCCAAAGCAGGGAAGGGCAAGATCAAGACATCTCTGATGGATATAGTAGATATCTTTAATAAAGGCGGTTATGAGGTGATCATCCGCGCAACTCAGGCCCCGAAGGATGCCTATGAACAGGTGAAGAAATATGCAGACAAGGTGGATCTGATCGTCTGCAGCGGCGGTGACGGCACGCTGGATGAAGTGGTTACAGGAATTACCGAGGTGGGAAGCAAGGTTCCGGTCGGATACATACCGGCAGGAAGCACCAACGACTTTGCCAACAGCCTTTTTATGCCGAAAAATATGCTGGATGCGGCATCTATGATCATGAAGGAAGAGATTTACAGATGCGACGTAGGCAGATTTAACAGCCAGACTTTTGCCTATGTAGCTGCTTTTGGTCTTTTTACAGATGTGTCGTATGAGACAAGTCAGGACCTGAAGAACATTTTGGGCCATCTTGCTTATGTCCTGGAAGGTGCCAAGAGACTTCTGGATATCAAGGCTTACCATATGAAAGTGACAACAGAGAATGGTGTGATCGAAGATAATTTTATCTACGGCATGGTCACCAATTCCAGATCTGTGGGCGGATTTAAGAACCTGACCAAGGATGTGGATATGAACGACGGCCTTTTTGAGGTCACTTTGATTGTACAGCCTAAGAACCCGCTGGAAATGCAGGAGATTGTCCGGAATCTTCTCAACATGGAGGATAATTCTGACCTGATCTATTCTTTCAAGGCCCGGAAGCTTACAGTTGAAGCAGAGGAAGAAGTAGCATGGACACTGGATGGTGAGTACGGCGGAAGCCCAAGGCTGGTAGAGATTGAGAATCTGCAGCAGGCACTGAATCTTTGCCTGAAGAGCGACAAGTAAACAGGGTGAGACCGGCTGGTATCACCAGAGAGAATTTTTGCGCGTTTTTTGCCTTGCACCTGTGAAAGCATTAAGTGCTTACATGTGAAAAAATAAGAACCAGTAATGTGTGATGAATCGTTGTTTATGGAGAGAAGGTACCGCAGATAAATGGCAGCCTGGGGAAATAAGCAGCGAGATGAACGAGAGGAGAGGAACAATGGGAGATTATGTTAATGTGAAGGAATTATTCGGATGTGATGTATTCAATGATTCCGTCATGCAGGACCGTCTGCCGAAGAAGGTTTACAAAGAGCTGAAGAAAACCATTGAAGAGGGCAAGGAGCTTTCCATGGAGGTTGCAGATGTGGTTGCCCACGAGATGAAGGAATGGGCCATCGAGAAGGGGGCCACTCATTACAGTCACTGGTTTCAGCCCCTTACAGGCGTAACTGCAGAGAAGCACGATGCATTTATCACCGCACCTATGGAGAATGGAAAAGTCCTTCAGAGCTTTTCCGGTAAAGAGCTGATCAAGGGAGAGCCGGATGCATCTTCTTTTCCATCTGGCGGACTTCGTGCCACCTTTGAGGCAAGAGGCTATACAACATGGGATTGTACCTCACCGGCTTTTGTAAGACATGATGCAGCAGGCGGAACCTTATGCATTCCTACCGCTTTCTGTTCCTATACAGGAGAAGCGCTGGATCAGAAGACACCGCTTCTTCGTTCTATGGAAGCCATCAATACACAGGCGTTAAGACTTCTCAGACTTTTCGGAAATACGACCTCCAGGAGAGTGACACCATCTGTTGGTGCAGAGCAGGAGTATTTCCTTGTTGATAAAGAGAAATATATGCAGAGAAAGGATCTGGTTTACACCGGACGCACTCTTTTCGGAGCCATGCCTCCGAAAGGACAGGAGATGGATGACCATTATTTCGGAACCATCCGTCAGAGAGTTTCCGCATATATGAAAGAAGTAAATGAAGAGTGCTGGAAGCTGGGAGTTACAGCCAAGACCCAGCACAATGAGGTTGCACCGGCACAGCATGAGCTTGCGCCGATCTATGCACCTGTTAATATTGCAGCAGATCACAACCAGATCATGATGCGTATCCTGAAAAAGGTGGCAAGCCGTCATGGCATGCGCTGTCTGCTTCACGAGAAACCTTTTGCAGGATTGAATGGTTCTGGTAAGCACAATAACTGGTCCCTGACTACTGATGACGGAATTAATCTTCTGGAGCCGGGGAAGACACCACATGAGAACATTCAGTTCCTTCTGGTTCTGACCTGTATCCTGAAAGCAGTTGACAAGCATGCAGATCTTCTTCGTGAGTCCGCTGCAGATGTTGGAAATGACAAGCGCCTTGGCGGTCATGAGGCTCCGCCAGCTGTTATTTCGGTTTTCCTTGGAGAGCAGCTTGAGGATGTGCTGGAGCAGCTGATCAGCACTGGTACTGCTACAAGAAGTAAGACCGGGGAGAAAATGGATACAGGCGTTAAGACGCTTCCGGATTTCATGAAGGATGCTACAGACCGTAACCGTACTTCACCCTTTGCTTTTACCGGCAATAAATTCGAGTTTCGTATGGTTGGTTCCAAGGATTCCATTTCCGCATGCAATGTGGTGCTGAATACCATTACTGCTGAGGCGTTTAAGGAAGCCTGCGATGTTCTGGAGAGCGCAGAAGACTTTGATCTGGCAGTCCATGATCTGATCAAGGAATATGCTACCCAGCATCAGAGAATCGTATTTAACGGCAATGGCTATGCTCCTGAATGGGAAAAAGAGGCACGCCGCCGCGGACTTCCTGTTCTGCCATCTATGGTAGATGCCATTCCGGCACTTACTACAGATAAGGCTGTAGAACTGTTCGGAGAATTTGGAGTATTTACAAAGACTGAGCTGGAGTCCAGAGCGGAGATCCAGTATGAGATTTATGCGAAAGCAATTAACATCGAAGCGAAAACCATGGTGGACATGGCAACCAAGCAGATCATTCCGGCAGTTATCAAGTATACAACTGTACTGGCAGAGTCCATCAATCAGGTGAAGGCAGTTGGACCAATTGACGTGAGCGTTCAGATGGATCTTCTGAAGAAAGCAAGCAAGCTTCTGAAAGAAGTGAACAGTACCATGAATAAGCTGAGCAAGCTGGTAGATCAGATCGAGACGCATCCGGAAGGACGTGACAGGGCAGTGTTCTGCAGAGAGAAACTGGTTCCGGCAATGGAGAAATTAAGAGAGCCGGTTGACGAACTGGAAATGTTAGTGGATAAAGATATGTGGCCGATGCCATCTTATGGAGATCTGGTGTTTGAGCCGTAAAGTGATCAGGAGGACTGCAGCCGCAGTCCTCTTTTCAATTAAAGAGGTAAAGTGAAAGCAGGAAAAAGATGAGTGAATTTGATTTTTTAGAGGAACAAGGTGTCAGTGCGGCACTTATTAAGGCTGCGGATGAGTTTCGACAGGAATATGGTGTTTCAGAGGAAGCGAAGCACAGACGGATAAAACCGGCGCTGCCATTTTATGGGAAGGAAACACTGGAGATGGCCATGGCAGCGGTGCTGGAGCAGGAGAATCTGCTTCTGGCAGGACCGAAGGCTACGGGAAAGAATGTGCTGGCAGAGAATCTGGCATATATTTTCGGGAGACCGGTGTATAACGTGTCCTTCCATGTGAATACAAACAGCGGTGACCTGATTGGAACAGATACTTTCGTGGATAATCAGGTGAAGCTGCGTAAGGGAAGCATTTACCAGTGTGCTGAGGAAGGCGGATTCGGTATTCTGGATGAGATCAATATGGCGAAGAATGATGCGGTTTCTGTACTTCACGCCACATTGGATTACCGCCGGTCTATTGATGTGCCAGGATATGACAAAATAGACCTTCACCCGGCGGCAAGATTTATTGGAACCATGAACTACGGGTATGCCGGAACCAAGGAGCTGAATGAGGCTCTGGTTTCCCGTTTTCTGGTAATCGACATGCCCGCACAGAATGAGGAAACGCTTGGATTTATTTTCAACAGGATGTTCCCGGATGCAAAGAAAGAGGTTGTGGAGCAGTTTATAGGAGTATTTCTGGATCTGCAGCAGAAATCCATGAACAGTGAGATTTCCACAAAGCCGCTGGATCTTCGCGGCCTGCTTGCTGCCATGAAGATCGTGCGTACCGGGCTTTCCCCATGGCAGGCGGTACGCATGGGCATTGTGAATAAAACATTTGATGTGTTTGAGAAGGAAATCGTGGAGGATGTGGTGAGAACCAGGATTCCACAGGGCTGGACACGGGAAGATGTTTATGGAGAATAAAGAAAACGAATCTTTAAAAATTTCTGCCAAATTGGTTGATCTTGAAGATGCAGAGGAATTTTTGAAGAAATCAGCTATTGGGAAAGAAAAAATTAAAATTGCAGCTGGGGATAAGAAATCAGAAAAAGTTTCAATGGAAGTACCTGTAGCGGAGAAAAGCGAAAATTTTCAGGCAAGAGAGGATAACTGTGAAGAACTGAATCTCCAGGATTATCAATTAGAGCTGGAAAACCGTATCCGAAATCTGCTCTGGACTATCAGCGGGGACTACACCCAGCAGATGAAGCCGGATGTTTCCCTGTTCCTCAGGTCAAAGGATATTGCATTGTATGATGGAATTAAGCAGGGCGCATTGGCGAAATTCTTCGATAAAGATTTTCTGGGAATGTATCTGGTGAAAAAAATCTTCATGGGCGCGGATGAAGCTGCGCTTACCTTTGTTTCGCAGCTCTGTATTGAAGAAGCCATCGGAGAACGGATTTGTGAACAGCGCCCTGGGATCTGGGAGATGCAGAGGAAAGCCTGCGAGGACATACTGGATCAGGAATATGAGACTATGCCGTCGGCAGCAGATAAGCTGGGCTATCTGAGAGTGAACCTGCTGAGAAGGCGGATTGACAGAGGGGAAAATGCGGATGCATCAAACAAAACCATAACAAATATAACAGAAAAAGAACAAAAAGATAGAAAACATAAAGGAATCTATCACTATATTGATCTGATTTCCAGTGCAGCAGAGACTGCGGATACAATGTCTTTAATCCGCATCATAGATACTGTATACAATGAAGTCGCTGACCTTGATTTTTCCAAAAAGGCAACCCTTGAGCAGGTGCTTGCTGTCACTATGGAGGATCTGACGGAGTTCGACTGGCATGACTATCTTTCCGAAGAAATGTATGAGGACGCACTGGAAAGCTATATGGAGCAGCTTACCTCCAATGTGGCGGGCATGGAGAATGCGGATGTCACTCGGGAGATGGAAGAGGAACGGCAGTCGAAACAGAAAATTACAGTTCTGCCTCAGGAGGCTTTGGAAAAAGCCCACACCTATGTAGAGCTGAATTTTGGAAAAACGTATCTGAGCGAGCTGGAAGAGAAGCGGATGAACCAGCTGATGTGCCGTGACATCCACAGCGACTGCAGCCTGTATTTTACTGAGGGGATTCTGAAAAGTCCGGTAAAACGAAATTACCAGTATGAATATGCAAAAAGGTTGAAAAATAAGAATATCTGGCTTTATCATGACAAACACCGCATTGTGAAGCGGAATATCGCCCTACTCACAGAAATGCTGAAAAAGTCACTGGTCATCAAAAGTGAAAATCAGGAGATTCTTTCAGACAGAGGAATGATTGTTCCATCAAGGCTGTGGCGGCTTGGAAGAAGCAGTGATGCACAGGTTTTTAAGCGGGAATTGAAGGGAGATTCTTCTGATTTTGTGGTAGATGTGCTGATCGATGCCAGTGGTTCCCAGATGAGCCGCCAGGGTGAGGTAGCGCTGCAGGCATACATTATCAGCGAGGCACTTAGCAATGCAGAGCTGCCCCACAGAGTGATGAGCTACTGCACTTTCTGGGATTATACCATTCTCCACCGCTTCAGAGAATATGACGACCCAAGAAGTGCAAATGAAAATATATTTAACTATGTAACATCATCCAACAACCGTGACGGACTTGCCATTCGGGCAGCAGGATACGGTCTGCTGAACCGAGAGGAAGAGAAAAAGATTCTGATCATTCTCAGTGATGGACGTCCTTACGATGTTATTGTCAATCGTCCCAATGCAAAGAATCCGGCACCGTATCATGGGAAGTACGCAATTACCGACACTGCAGCCCAGATCCGTAAGCTGCGCAGCCAGGGAGTGAGCGTGCTGGGTGTTTTCGCCGGGGAAGAGAAAGATCTGGCGACGGAGAAGAAGATTTTTGGAAAGGATTTTGCATATATCCGAAATATTACCGGATTTTCCAAAATCGTTGGAAGATATCTTACAAAGCAATTGGAGGATGATGAATAAGAAAGCAGAATACGGAGGTAACGCCATGTTCCAAAATAACAAAAAAGCTGCCTTCCTGGACTACCTGATGATCATTGTGGGTACAGCCCTTATGGCAACTGCCATAAACAGTGTTTTCGATATGTCCGGTATGGTAACCGGAGGATTTTCTGGTATTGCGATCCTGGTAAAAGAGTGGACGGAGGGAGTCGTGCCGGGAGGCATCCCACTGTGGATCACGAATTTAAGTCTGAATATCCCGCTGTTTCTGATCGGAATGAAGCTCAGTGGATTCCAGTTTGTGAAAAGGGCACTGGTGGGAGAAATCTGCCTGTCATTCTGGCTGGCGGTTCTTCCGGCATTTGATATTGCAGGAAATGATCTTTTGCTGGCAGCCGTTTATGGTGGTGTAATCCAGGGGATTGGAATCGGACTTGTGTTTCTTGGAAGAGGAACTACCGGTGGCACAGACATGATGGCGGCACTGCTGCAACGGAAGCTACGCCATTATTCCATTGCTCAGATTATGCAGTTTATTGATGGAGCCATCGTACTTGTAGGTATGTATGTGTTCGGTGTGCAGAAAGCACTTTATGCCATCATCGCCGTTTATCTTGTAACAAAGGTATCTGACAGCTTGATCGAAGGTCTGAAATTTTCAAAACAGGCGTATATCATTACCAGCAAGCCTGACGAGATTTCCAAAGAAATCATGGACAAACTGGATCGCGGCGTGACCGGAGTCCACGGAAAGGGAATGTACTCCGGCCAGGACAAGCTGCTTCTTTACTGCGTTGTGGGACGCAAGGAGATTGTGGCATTGAAAGAGCTGGTAGACCATATTGACCCGGATGCTTTTGTGATCGTGTCTGACGTGCGTGAAGTCCATGGTGAGGGATTTATTGAACGTAAGTAAAAAGAAAAACTTTACCAAAGCCTTTTGTGCACCGCAAAAAGGGGAAAAATAGGGCTTGAAATTGGAGTGATATAGAAAAAGTTAAAAAAAATTGCTGGAAATTTGTAAATTTTTTCTACTTTCCTCTTCCTTTTTTGGTGATTTTGTATTAAAATAGGTTCATGGATTTTTGGAATCAGTAGATTTTCCTAAGACTGTCTGAGGTTTTGTGCAATATTACAGATTTGAGACCGCGAATTTTGGCACTAATGGACAGCGATTCATGCCGGTTATACCGGCGAACATATAATGTTACTGCTCTCTTTGACGATGTTTTCACTATCCTGGAATACATTGACAGCTGTGAGACCAGTAGCCCTATAATTTACAAGAAGGGACGGAAGGGTAATGATATCAAATCAGGTACTGCAGAATACACTTGAGGGGCTCAGGGAGATATCCAGGACGGAGTTTTGCATTATTGACACAGATGGCAAGACACTGGCGTCCACCTACAGTGAATTTGAGATTCAGCCACAGGATATTCAGGCATTTGTGGAATCCCAGGCTGCCAGCCAGCTTGTGAAAGGTTATCAGTATTTCAAGGTCTGTGATGATTACCAGCTGGAATACATTCTGGTCGCCCACGGAGAAGATGAAGATACTTATATGGTAGGAAAGCTTGCCGCTTTCCAGATCCAGAGCCTGATCGTTGCATATAAGGAGCGTTTTGACAAGGACAGCTTCATTAAGAACCTGCTTCTTGATAACCTGCTTCTGGTAGATATTTATAATCGTGCGAAGAAGCTTCATATTGATGCGGATGTTCGACGGGTGGTTATGATCCTGGAGCTTGAGCAGGAGAGAGAGCACAGCTCCATGGAGAGCGTGAAGAGTCTGTTCGGCGGCAAGAGCAAGGACTTTATCACAGCTGTTGATGAGAAGAGCATTATCATTGTCAAGGAGCTTGAGGAGAATGAAGGATACGAGGAGATGGACAAGCTTGCCCAGACCATCCTTGATACCTTAGGACTTGAGAAAGAGAATACTACACATATTGCATACGGAACTATCGTAAGCGAGCTGAAGGAAGTTTCCCGTTCCTACAAGGAAGCCAGAATGGCTCTTGATGTAGGCAAGATTTTCTCACCTGAGAAGGATGTTATTGCTTACAGCTCTCTTGGAATTGGTCGTCTGATCTATCAGCTTCCGATCCCGCTGTGCAAGATGTTTATTAAGGAGATCTTCGGCGGCAAGTCCCCGGATGATTTTGACGAGGAGACTCTGGTCACCATCGACAAGTTCTTCGAGAACAGCCTGAATGTATCCGAGACCTCCAGACAGCTTTACATTCACCGTAATACTCTGGTTTATCGTCTGGACAAGCTTCAGAAGAGCACCGGACTTGACCTTCGTGTATTCGAGGATGCGATCACATTCAAGATTGCGCTGATGGTTGTAAGATACATGAAGTATATGGAGACTCTGGAGTATTAATTTTCATATCTGTAATTTCTGTGCCTGCTGCATTTGTTTGTGGCAGGCATTTTTCATCTTTTGTGATGTACTAGAGCGTGTTTGAAAACTCTGAACGCGGTATTTGGAAAATATTCCTGGATCTGCTTTGTGTTTCCTTTGTGAAATCTATTGCGTTCTTGGTTTTCTCTGTTATAATAAAGTACTGCAAAAATAAGGTTGCATTTTCATCAGACATATATTACAATAATGTTACATAAAAATTAAGCAAACTGCTGAATTGAATTTTTATATGAAAAATGTAGGAGGATATCATGATTGATCTGATAGATGTGAGCAAGTCCTATGGACCGGGACTGCCGGCAGTGAATCACGCCAATCTCCATGTAGATAAAGGTGAATTCGTATTTATAGTAGGAAACAGCGGTTCCGGTAAATCCACGTTGATCAAGCTGCTTTTGAAGGAACTGGATTCCACATCCGGTACGATTATCGTAAGCGGAGAGAAGCTTGAGGGAATGAAGCACCGTCGTGTGGCCAAGTACCGCCGTAAGCTTGGTGTTGTATTCCAGGACTTCCGTCTTCTGAAGGACAGGGATGTGTATGAGAATGTAGCTTTTGCCCAGCGTGTTGTGAACCGTCCTACCAGAGTTATCCGCAAGAGAGTTCCGGAGGTACTTCAGGAGGTTGGACTTGCAGGGAAATACAAGGCATACCCGGACGAGCTGTCAGGTGGAGAGCAGCAGAGAGTTGCCCTTGCCAGGGCGATTGTAAACCGTCCGGACATCCTTCTTGCAGACGAGCCCACTGGTAATCTTGATCCGAAGACATCCGAGGAGATCATGAAGCTCCTTGAGGAGATCAATCAGCGTGGAACCACCGTTCTGGTAGTAACCCACAATAAAGAGATTGTCAATTCCATGAAGAAGCGTGTACTGACCATGCATAATGGAGTGATCATCAGCGACGAGAAAGAGGGAGAATATTATGAGGCCTAGTACCATCTGGTATACTCTGAAGCAGGGTATCAAGAACATCAAAAGAAATTTCATGTTTTCCATTGCTTCTATTATTACGATGGCAGCATGTATTTTTCTTTTCGGAATTTTCTTTTCCATTGTAAATAATGTGAATACGCTGGCGCATAAGGTTGAGGAAGATGTGCCGATCACAGTGCTTTTTAATGAAGGAACCACACAGGAGCAGATGGATGCAGTTGGAGAACTGATCAGGCAGCGCCCGGAGGTTTCCAAGATTGAATTTGAGTCCGGTGATGAAGCCTGGGAGAAGATGAAGCAGGAATATTTCGGTGATGACTCTGAGGCAGCAGACGGCTTCAAGGATGATAACCCGCTGGCAAACTCATCCAACTACCGTGTGTACATGAACAACATTGAGAAACAGTCTGAGCTGGTTGCCTACATCAAGACACTGGATAATGTACGAGAGGTCAATCAGTCTGAACAGGCTGCCAAGACTCTTGGTTCCATTAACCGTATTGTTTCCTATGTATCTGTGGCTGTGATCGTGATCCTGCTGCTGATCGCTGTTTTCCTAATCAGTAATACCATTTCCGTTGGTATTACAGTTCGTAAGGACGAGATCGGAATTATGAAATATATTGGTGCTACCGATAGTTTTGTACGTGCACCGTTCCTTCTGGAGGGTATGATCCTGGGACTGATCGGTGCGGGAATTCCACTGATCATTTTGTATTTCTGTTACAATAATGTGGTAACCTATGTATATACCAAGTTCAGCGTACTTCTGGGTGTTGTAGATTTCATTCCGGTTGGACAGATCTACCAGACATTGGTTCCGGTGGCGCTGGCACTGGGAATTGGAATCGGTCTTGTGGGAAGCTTTATTACTACAAGAAAACACTTGAAGGTGTGAGAATTCTGTTTTACAATAAGGGCGGTTATTCGCATTCCGCCAGAATATGAGAAGAGGATATGGGGACTGCTGGAGAGATCTGGCAGTCCTTTTGTATAAAGAGACAGAGAGGGTATTCAGGGCGGACGCATTTGGGCAAATGATATTCCACGCAAGTTGGTGCAACGTTCCGGTGAACTGGCAGGTAACTGGATAGAACTTATATTGCGAAAATGAGGAGAACTATAAATGGCAGATAAACAATTTATAAAGGGAGCTGTAACCGGAGTGCTGTGTGCGTCTCTGGTACTGGGGGGAGGCTATGTTGGTCTCCAGAAAGCGGGGCGTGCAGGAAGTACAGTTCTGTCGGATGTGGCGGTTACCCAGAAGATTAAGTATCTGGAAGATATTATAGATCAGAATTATCTGGAAGATGTGGAGGAGGATTCGCTGAAAGAGGGGATTTATACCGGGCTTCTGTATGGGCTGGGGGATCCGTATTCCAGATATTATACGGAGGAAGAATACGAGGAGGAGATGAGAGACACCGAGGGCTCTTACTCTGGAATCGGTGTGAGCATTACCCAGAATACGGAGGGCGGAATTCTGGTGGTGGACTGTTATGAGGGCAGTCCGGCGGATGAGGCCGGGCTGAAGGCGAATGATGTGATCACGGCCGTGAACGGAACGGATGTAACGGAAATGACGCCAGCTGAGGTCTCAAAGATGATCCGGGAAAAGGAGGACGGTACTTCTATCCTGACCGTCTATCACCAGGAGGCAGATGAACCGGAAGAAATTACAGTGACTTTGAGCGATGTGGAGCTGCCCACTGTTTCTTATGAAATGCTGGAGGATTCTATAGGATATTTGCGAATTACAGAGTTTACCATGGTAACACCCCAGCAGTTTGAGGATGCTTACAAAGATCTTCAGGCAAAAGGCATGGAGAAGCTGATCGTGGATCTTCGTGACAATCCAGGTGGGGTGCTTTCTTCTGTGTGCGATGTGCTGCGCCAGATTTTGCCCGAAGGACTGATCGTGTATACAGAGGATAAATATGGGGAAAAACAGGAGATGAAGTGTGACGGCGACACCCCGATCGACATTCCGCTGGCAGTGCTGGTAAATGAGAACAGCGCCAGTGCATCAGAGATTTTTGCCGGGGCAGTGAAGGATTATGAGATTGGAACGATTGTGGGAACCACCACTTATGGAAAGGGAATCGTTCAGAGCATCCGCCAGCTTTCTGATGGAAGTGCGGTGAAGCTGACTACGGCGAAATATTTTACCCCCAAGGGCAATGATATCCACAAGGTTGGAATCACACCGGATGTGGAGGTGAAACTGGATGCCAGTCTTTTGAATCGGACGGATTATACCCATGACGAGGATAATCAGCTTCAGGCCGCAATAGAGGCGGTTTCTCGTTGACAAAACCACTATGTTGGATTAGAATGGTAAAAGGATTTTTGCAAAATAACGCGCCTGATCTGCGCGATAAACAGGCGGATCAGCCGACAGTTATTTTGTTGACAGGCAATAGCTGTGAAGGCGTTGAACAGTTATGACAGGCACAATAAATGTGGAGGAACCATCAATGAAACACAATTTTAAGAAAATCGAGCCGAAATGGCAGAAAAAGTGGGAAGAACAGCAGGCATTTAAAGCTGTTGACGGAAGTGATAAACCGAAATTCTACGGCCTTGTAGAGTTCCCATACCCAAGTGGTGCGGGAATGCACGTTGGACATATTAAGGCATATTCCAGTATCGAGGTACTTTCCAGAAAGAGAAGAATGCAGGGATACAATGTACTGTTCCCCATCGGATTCGATGCATTCGGACTTCCTACTGAGAATTATGCGATTAAGACGAATACACATCCTCGTGAGATCACAGACCAGAACATTGCGAAATTCACCAATCAGCTGAAGAGTGTTGGATTCTCCTTTGACTGGAGCCGTGTGATCGATACCACACAGGAAGATTTCTATAAATGGACTCAGTGGATTTTCCTGAAAATGTTTGAGAACGGACTTGTTTTCCGTGATAAGACATTAGTTAACTATTGCCCATCCTGTAAGGTTGTTCTTTCTAATGAGGACAGTCAGGGCGGCAAATGCGATATCTGCCACAGCGACGTTATCCAGAAGTCCAAGGATGTCTGGTACTTAAGAATCACCCAGTATGCAGACAAGCTTCTTGAAGGACTGGAGGATGTGGACTATCCGGCGAACATCAAGCAGCAGCAGGTAAACTGGATCGGTAAATCCACAGGTGCTTTCGTAAACTTCTCAGTTGACGGAATTGATGAGACACTGCAGATTTACACCACCAGACCAGATACCCTGTTTGGTGTAACCTTCATGGTTATCGCACCGGAGCATCCGCTGATCGACAAATATGCTGACCGCATTACCAACATGGATGAGATCAAGGCTTACCGTGAAGAGTGTGCGAAGAAGACTGAGTTCGAGAGAACCCAGCTTGTAAAAGAGAAAACAGGTGTATGCATCCAGGGACTTGAGGGCGTAAATCCTGTAAATGGCAAGAAGATCCCGATCTACATTGCAGACTATGTGATGATGGGATATGGTACCGGCGCGATCATGGCGGTACCGGCACATGACCAGAGAGACTATGATTTCGCCAAGAAATTTGGTATTGACATTATCCAGGTTATCAAGGGCGGCGACATTGAGAAAGAAGCCTACACAGGTGACGGTGAGATGATCAACTCCGATTTCCTGAATGGCTATACAAATAAGAAGGATTCCATCAAGCGCATGCTGGAAGAGCTTGAGAAGAAGGGCATTGGTAAAGCTGGCGTTCAGTATAAGATGAAAGACTGGGCATTTAACCGTCAGAGATACTGGGGCGAGCCAATCCCGATCGTTCATTGTCCGAAATGTGGTGATGTAGCAGTTCCATATGAGGAGCTTCCGCTTCGTCTGCCGAAGATCAAAGACTTCCAGCCTGGTGAGGACGGACAGTCCCCACTTGCAAAGATCGATTCTTTCGTAAACTGCAAATGCCCGAAATGCGGCGGCGATGCCAAGAGAGAGACTGATACCATGCCACAGTGGGCTGGATCTTCCTGGTATTTCCTTCGTTATGTGGATCCACACAATACAGAAGCTCTTGCAGACCGCAAGAAGATGGAATACTGGATGCCGGTTGACTGGTACAATGGCGGTATGGAGCATGTAACCAGACATATGATTTACTCCAGATTCTGGCATCATTTCCTGTATGACATGGGAATTGTCAATACTCCGGAGCCATATGCGAAACGTTCTGCACAGGGTATGATCCTTGGCTCAGACGGCGACAAGATGAGTAAATCCAAGGGCAACGTTGTTGATCCGCTTGATATTGTAAATGAGTATGGTGCAGATGCACTTCGTACCTACGTTCTCTTCATGGGTGACTACGGCGCAGCTGCTCCGTGGAACGACAGCTCCGTAAGAGGCTGCAAGCGTTTCCTTGAGAGAGTTGCAGGACTGACCGATATCATGACAGAGGAGCCGGCAGCCAAGGATATGGAGGTTAAGATCCATAAGGCAATCAAGAAGGTATCCTCCGATATTGAGGCTATGAAGTTTAACACTGCAATTGCCTGCCTGATGACTCTCATCAACGAGATTTATGCTGTTGGTAAGATCAGCAAGGATGACCTTGTAATCTTCATCAAGCTCCTTTGCCCGTTTGCACCTCATCTTTGCGAGGAAATCTGGGAGACCATCGGCGGAGAAGGCTTACTTTCCCTTTCCCAGTGGCCGGAATATGAAGAGAGTAAGACTGTAGAGGACTCCATAGAAATCGGTGTTCAGGTCAACGGTAAGGTTCGCGGAACCATCGTAATCCCTAACGGCTGTGCGAAAGAGGAAGCTCTTGAGCTGGCTAAGAAGGATGAGAGAGTGGCTTCCTTCCTGGAAGGAAAGACTCTTGTGAAAGAGATTTATGTACCGAATAAGATTGTAAACTTTGTTGCGAAATAAAGATTACTGGAATTGAGAAACTCCCCACTGAATGATCGGTGGGGAGTTTTTTTGAAAGTAAAGTTATTGATCGCAATCTAACTGATAACCTGTAATGCAACCTATAGTAAACCTTGCGGAGAAGGAGTTTGTAAGATATAATCAAGTTATCTTCAAATAAAAGACTATTTTATAAAAGAAAATCAGTGGTCAGATAATATGAAGAATATCGAAGCGAAAATAAAAGAAATTGCATTGAAGTTAGTTTAGTTGCACAATGATACATAGCCGATTGGTCGTGAAAAATCAATCGGTTTTTCAAATTTATAGTATTGTACAGAAGGATGAATTTATGGAAATTAGGGAAAACAGGGTTGTAATATTGGGGGCAGGAATTGGTGCAATGGCAATGGGATTTGAAAATGCCAGTTGTAAAGTTGTGGCTGCTTATGAACATGATGAAAGAGCTAGAGATCTTTATGAAAACAATGCAAAGGATAAAACATATAAAATAGGGGAGCTTGATTATAATAATTTTGAAGAAATACCTGATATGGATATCTTAGCATGTGATTTTCGTAGAGGATTTTCTTTTACGAGTGCAGGTATGGGGAAAACATATCATTTTAGAAATGCGGTAAAGGCAGTTGTCGAATTTAAACAGCCAAAAAAGGTTTTCTTTCTTGTTCCGTGTGGTTATGCTAGATTAAAGCCTTTTAAAGCATTATTAGACTATTTAAAGGCTGAAGGTTATAATTATAGTTATAAAATTATATGTACCGAGAATTCTACTGGATTACCTATTAAGGAAGCTTGTGTTTATCTTATAGGTACTAGAGATTCATCAGAATGTGAGTTGAAATTTCCTGATTTTGAAGAACAAAGTATATGTTCGATAAATGAAATATTAGAAAGTGATGAGGTGGATGGGTATTATTATAAAGTCAATTCTGAGCAGATTGACAAGAAAATTAGAAAAAATACATTTTTGTGCTGGGAAAAAAATCAATATGTAGAGGCTGATTTAGCAGATACAAATTTACGAAAAATTCCATTGATATGTAACAATGGAGTCATTAGAAAAATAACCCATCGGGAATTTGCAAGATTGAAGGCGATTCCAGATAGTTTTAATCTTGATATAAGTAATAAGGCATGGATGTATAGACAATTGGTGTATAGCCCGAATGTGGAAATCGTAACTCAGATAGCGAAAAAACTAGGAAATACAGAAGAAAATTTGTTACGAACGTCTTATGTGGTAAGGGAGGATGTGTTTGCTGATATATTTAGAAAATATCTTTTTAAAAAGTGTCAAAGTGTAAAAATAGGAAAGAGTGTGGATTTTGAATGCAATGTGCAGGGAAAAGATATTTGTTTTGAATTAAAAATTTATAATAGTAATTATGCTATTGAAAAAAATATAGAGCGAGTTTGCGCATACTTGGTGT
Source organism: Ruminococcus sp. 1001713B170207_170306_F1 (assembly GCF_015668065.1). Taxonomy (NCBI): domain Bacteria; kingdom Bacillati; phylum Bacillota; class Clostridia; order Eubacteriales; family Oscillospiraceae; genus Ruminococcus; species Ruminococcus sp. 1001713B170207_170306_F1. Next base: position 23,707 of record NZ_JADPEX010000019.1, read on the forward strand.
CTTTAAAAGCTAAGGAAGATATGATATTAGTTGTTGGGAATATTGTTTCAAAAGAAATAGTAGAAAAATATTTCGAAAAATATAAAATACATATTTGGACCTTAAGTAATATACTTTGGTTGTTTGAAGAATATCCGGACATTAAGAATGAGTTCATTTCTTTACTAACGTATAGTGTGGATGATTTGAAATTAGAAAAGCCTTGTCATTCTTTATTTCAAGAACAGAGAAATAAAAAAAATGAAGGTACATGGAAGTCCAAGTTGTTAGCTATCAAACCTGGAAAGGGAGAGCGTTCTAAAGAATATGAGGACATTTGTGTAGAAATATTAAAAAATGTGCTTGGTGAATATCTGGGATTATGGAAAGTTCAGGAGTCTTCAAATAATGGCTTATATCGTTTTGACTTATGTTGTAAAATAAAAAATGGTGTAAATCAAGATTTTTTTGATACAATTAAAAATTATTTTAATACAAAATATATAGTGTTTGAATTCAAAAACTATGAAAAAGAAATAAGTCAAAAGGAAATATACACAACAGAAAAGTATTTATATGAAAAGGCTTTAAGACGTGTTGCAATAATTATATCAAGAAAAGGAGCTAGTAAGAATGCTCTTTCAGCAGCAAGAGGATGTTTACGTGAAAATGGAAAATTAATTATGTGCTTATCTGACCAAGATTTAATTGAGTTAATCAATATTAAAGAAAAAGAAGAACAACCAACAGCAGAATTTTTTGAGGTAATGCTAGACGATTTATTAATTCAATTAGAAAAATAAGAGATAAAATAATTGTTTAAGACTTCCCACACCAACAATAAAAATTCATTTGGTATGGGAAGTTTTATAATAGTTACAAGTATGTAGCGTTTTTGCTCACGTAGTACCAGAAGGTACGGGTGGTTTTTTTGAAGCTTTTGGTTTTGAAATTGAGAAAATAGTAGGTCTTATTGGTGTAATAGGCGCCGGTGGGAGTGATTTCCTGAATACTGTCTAAGGTATAGCCTTTTCTGGAAACGGCGGCAAGTTTCTTGGCAGAGCCGGAACCGGAGGCTTTTTTCTTATAGAAAGTTATCTTCGTGCCAGAAGCATAGGGGCTGGTGGATACGGCGTAATACCAGTAATTTCCTATGCGGGTAACTGTGGAAGCAGTTCCGCTGCTGTTTAATTTTCGGATCTTGCCAGTTTTGGCATCTAAGACAGCAGCCTGATTCCTTTTATTAGACACGTAGAAGTAACGGTCCTGAACCTGGGTTGATGGGAATTCCAGATTGTAGGATTTGGAGATCGTCTTCTTATTGGCCTTGCCGTTGATGTTTACACTGTAAATTTTGTAATGGGTGGTGTATCCGCTGCAGGTGCTATAGAAGATTTTGTTTCTATAGGGAATCATGGTGGTAAAACTGTTCTTGGTCTTATATATGTGGAGATCCAGGATTTTGCGCGCTTTACCGGTGCCATCGGCATTTTTGCAGTAGACATAGCCTATGTCATCCTGGTAGACCAGGTATTTGCCATTGGTATAGATGAATGTGGCAACGCTTATATATTGTGGCTTAAAATCGAGGATCACCTGGGTCGCCCCTGTCTGGCAATCCTGACGGCACACCTGGAAAAGAGGGCTTCCCTGCTCATGGTTATAGTAATAGGAATATCCGCCAATTTCCACCGGATCGCCGTACCCATTGTGGCAGACCCGCACCCATGTTCCCGGAGATGCCGCCTGTGTTTTCACTGGAAAAGATATTCCAAGGAGCATAGTAAGCAGCATGGAAAAAGCTAAAAGTGTAAGTGGTCGCTTAAATGATTTTCGCTCCATTTGTCCCTCCTTAAATGAAATTGATCTATTAAAAATGTAGCAAAAAAAGGTAGGATTGTCAAAAACTTTGTGGCTTTATAGGAAAGACCGCTTTCGGTGTTATTACTGTTCATTCCGTGACTCTAACTTTATTGTGGAATATAATAGATTTTTGTTCTAAAATAGGATATAATGAATAAAATATTATTATAGCTATTGTATGAAACGGAGAAAAAGAGAGGGAGTTATTCCTTCTTTTTATGATCAAATATTTCTTGGTGAATTTGATGTTGTTAAAAATGAGGTAGGATGATGAAATTAAGGATTAGAAACTTTGCAAAGATTTCAAAGGCAGATATTGAAATTGATGGAATTACCATTATTGCGGGAAATAATAATACGGGAAAAAGCACGGTCGGTAAAATTTTAGATTCTGTTTTTAATTCATCATATAATATAGATGAGAAGATGAATAAGGCAAGAATTGATTCATTGGCATCTATGCTACGAAATGAAATTGAAGGTAGTATGGCTAGAGTTAACAGATCGGTAAGAAGATATTTACCACGTACTTATCGCGGATTTGCAAAGGATCTTTTAGAATGTAAAGAAGATGAGAGAGAAGAGTTGTGTAAAGAGTATAAAAATGTTTTGCTATTGCCACAGGAGGAAGAAACTAAGTTTACAGAAAAAATTTTAGAAAAATTGGAAGAAAATCTAAACATATCGAACGAAACATTTTGCAAAGCCATATATACAAGTTATTTTGGAGAAACATTTCATGAACAAATAAATTCATTATATTATTTTGATGAGCTGGCAGAAATTACATTGTCTATAAAGGAAAAGGAAATTTATTTAGCTTTTAAGAATAATGAGTGTATAGAAGCAAAGAGACAACACCTGGATATTTTTAATACATCTCTCTATATTGACGATCCATTTGTAATAGATGAGCTGAATAATAATTTATCATTTGGAATCTCTGAATTACCAATTCAGAAAAGAAATATATTACAAAAATTAATGCAAAAAGAGGAGAGGGAAGTAGAAGAAAAAACGTTTTTAGGTTTATTGGCGAATAACAAACTTGAAGATATTATGCAAATTATTGATTCTGTAGCTAATGGAAAAATTACCAAAAAACAAAAATATATGTATCAATTGGCTGGAGAATCCTCTAAAGAAATTGATGTTGCGTCATTGTCAACCGGTTTAAAGGCATTTTTAGTTCTAAAGCAAATTTTGTTAAATGGAAATTTACAGGACAAAGACGTTATTGTATTAGATGAACCTGAAATACATTTACATCCAGAATGGCAGCTTTTATATGCGGAAATAATCGTATTGTTACAGAAAAAGTTTAATTTCCATATTGTTGTGACAACACATAGTGCTCATTTTTTGGAAGCATTAGAGTTATATTCCCGAAAGTATGAAATTGCAGAAAGATGTAATTACTACTTAACAAGTTTGCAAGAAGAGGGAGTCGTTTTTGAAAATGTAACAGAAAATATCAGCAAAATATATAAACAAATGGTTGATCCAGCTCTATTATTAAGCCGATTAAGAGAGGAATTAGATACGGAAAATGACAAATTATGAGCAAATAAAAAAATTGCTATATACATTTGAAGATAATCACAATCGACATGTCGGTATAGAAACAAAGCTTTCGAGTGTGTCGGAGGATAAAACTGAATCCCCAAATAGGGATGTCAGACAACTGGTTTACGAGAATACCAGACAAGATATGGATATTATAGATATGGATGAAATTGCGCATAATGTATATCGTCTTGTGCGGTTTCCAGATTCTAAAAAAGAAGAGGAATCATTAGCTTCAGCAGATGCATTTGTAATAAGTTCGGATAATATTTGGTATTTTATAGAATTTAAAAATCAAAAAATAACGAGAGCAAAAGAGAGTGTAACGAAGAAGGCTTATCAGAACTGGTTTTGGCTTGTAGATATTTTATATGAATTGTGGGAACAAAAACAACTGAAGTACGATACATTTAATTATGACAATCCGATAGAGTTTGCAAGGAAAAATGTGGTTTATATTTTGGTAGTAAGCGAAGATAAAAATAAGTTAGAAGCTGATAAAATGGAGAAATGTCAGCTTGCTGGAGTGAAATATCAACCAGAATATATGAAAAAATTGGAAAAATATATTTTCAAAGAAGCATATGCTTATACACCTCAATTACTGGAAAGAAATTTTGTCAAACGTTTTAAGTATTAGCAAAGCAGTAAAATAAAAAGCAAGGTTATTAAGTTGTATAGGTTGAATACATAACCGATTGGTTCAAATAAGGAATCAATCGGTTTTTAATGACTGGAAGTAGTACTTATAACGTTTGAAGATTTATGTAAAGGAGCTGAAAAACGATGAACGGTCTCAGCCGAAAAATATATCTCGAACTCCCCCTCCCAACCGAAGACGATCCCCGCTCAGACCAGCAGCGGATCCTGGATAGTCTGGCGGCAGCAGGTGTGGAAGAGCGGGTTCATATACCTGTCCACATTTTGCGGCAGTTATACCCTTTGCTGGACAACGCAAAGTGGAAAATAACGGTTTCCCTTGCCTGGAATGGGGACAACTGGGAAATGGTGGAGATAGAGGAAGGAGATACCACCGCGCAGCATTATGGGCTGGCGGTGGATCTGGGAAGTACCACTGTGGTGGCGAAACTTCTGGACTGCAACAGTGGAGAGATTTTGAAGGAAGTCAGCTGCTTCAATAAGCAGATCCAGTGGGGGACAGATATTCTGTCCAGGATTTTTTACTGCAAAGATAATAAAGAAAAGCTGGAAGAAGTGCGGAGGGCTACGGTGGAATCCATTTGTGAATGCATGGATAAGTTGGATGCAAGCCACTCCGCGCTCTCCATGGTAATCGCGGGCAACACCACCATGATTCACTTCCTTCTTGGAATGGACGCCTTCTGCGTTTTCTACACTCCACATGCAGTCCACGCCGATCGCCCCGGCTTCCAGCTGGCGCGCGATCTGGACATTCCGCTGAAAGGCTACGTTTATTGTTACCCTGCCAAGTCAAACTACCTTGGTGGCGATATTATCAGCGGCATGATTGACACTGAATTATACAAGAAAAACGAGATCAGTGTTTTCTTCGATATCGGAACCAACGGCGAGCTGGTGATTGGAAATAAAGAATTTCTTCTATGCGGCGCAGGCGCAGCAGGACCAGCGCTGGAGGGGGGCGTGGTGCGTACCGGAATGCGGGCGGACATAGGGGCAGTAGATGAAGTGAAGATAAGGGATGGAAACATCTTTGTGCATGTAATTGGAAATTCTGCGCCTCAGGGAATCTGCGGTTCCGGCATCATAGACCTGATCGCAGAGCTTTTCCTGGAAGGCTGGATCGACATCCGCGGCAAGCTTTCCCCGGAAAAAAGCCCTCTTATCCAGGAGAGAGACAACCAGCTCTGTGTGGAATATGCCCCAGGTCTGTACTTCTACCAGAAAGACATTGACGAATTCATCCGCACCAAATCCGCCGCTCACACCATGGTGGAGATCATGCTCCGTGAATCCGGTCTTGACTTAGACCAGGCTGACCGCTTCTACGTGGCAGGAGCCTTTGGTAAACACGTATCCAAAGAGTCTGCCATCACCATCGGCATGTATCCTGACATGGATCGCGACCATATTATCAACGCTGGAAATTCCTCACTGGAAGGAGCCCAGAAGCTGCTTCTGAACCGGAGCCTTCTCACTGACATCGACCAGATCCTGGAAGAAATGGTCTACATTCAGTTCGCTGAGGTAGAAGACTTCCTGGAACTAATGGTAGCAGCCCAAGCATTGCCACATACAGATTATAAGCGGTATCCTACGGTTATGGAGAAACTAAAAGAACGGCAGAAAGATATAAAGCTATAAACTGCTTTTTGATTTATTTCAATGAAAATTCATTTTCAAATGGTTGATTTGAAGAAGTTCTTTCGATATACTTAGAAGTAATAGAAATCATCGAAAAGGACTGATTACATGCCATTACTCGAAGAAAAAGTTTATACAATAGATGATATATATGCTCTTCCAGAAGGGGAGAGAGCGGAGCTTATTGATGGACATATATACTATACGGCACCACCTAACAGAACACACCAGAAAATATCCATGGAACTGTCAGCCAGAATTCTTGAGTACATCCGTTCCCATAAGGGGAAATGCGAAGTCTATGCTGCTCCATTTGCAGTATATCTGGATGACACGACTAGTACTTATGTAGAGCCAGACATTTCAGTGATTTGCGACCCGGATAAACTGGATGATCAAGGCTGCAATGGTGCACCAGACTGGATTATTGAGATTGTTTCTCCTGCAAGTAAACGAATGGACTATTATACGAAGCTTTTTAAATACAGAACAGCAGGTGTAAGAGAATACTGGATCATAGATGCGGCTAAGAATCAGATATTTGTATATAATTTTGAAAAAGGAGATACGGAACAATATACACTGCAGGATTCGGTAAAAGCAGAAATTTATGAGAACCTGGTGATTGATTTTAGTAAACTGGATATTTAGAAAATGTATGTAAGGGCAGGCCTGTTTTTCGGCTTGCCCTTTTTGCAATTCGTACAGCAATAATGAGAAAAATGTAAAAATTATCTAAATTTATAGTAATTTCTCACAAAATATGCTATACTACTCCCAAACCAACAGACAGGAAGTGTACGAAATGACAGCACCCAAGAAACCACCAATTACGAAAAGTTTCGGATACGCATTTGAAGGAATTTTCATCTGTATCCGCAAGGAACGGAACATGAAGATCCACTGTATCATGGCAGTCCTGGTAGTGATCGCAGGCATCATCCTGAAGCTTTCCCCAGTGGAATGGTGCATCTGTCTTGGCCTTTTCGGACTGGTGATGGCACTGGAGCTGGTGAACACCGCCGTAGAATCCGTGGTGAATCTGGTGACCAGCGAGTACAAGCCCCTGGCGAAGATCGCCAAGGACACCGCAGCAGGCGCCGTCCTGATCGCCGCTATCATGGCCGCCATCGCCGGACTGATCATTTTCGTACCTAAAGGGCTGGTATTTCTTGGACTTTTATGAGAAGTCCGATCTGCTGAAAACGAAAATCCCACAGGGAGTTGGCAGATACAGCTGTAAATAAGAAAGGAGCACACACTATGGAACTTGGAGAAGGCATCAAAAAAATATTACTTGCAGGAATCGGCACTGCAGCAGTGACCGCAGAGAAATCCAAAGAAGTTCTGGATGAACTGGTAAAGAAAGGTGAGCTCACTGTAGAACAGGGCAAGGTCCTCAATCAGGAACTGAAGCACAATATCAAAGAGAGCGTGAAGAAGAACGTAAACGTAACTCTGAAGCCGTCCAACCCGGACGAGCTGAAGGAAGTCCTTGGCAAAATGACTCCGGATCAGCTGGCCGCCCTGAAAGAGCAGATCAGCAAGATGCAGGCGAAAGACGTAGACGCAGAGGAGACTGCCGAAGAAGAGGAAGAGGCAGAAGAAGTGGAGGAAGCCAAAGAAGAATACGAGGACGACCCTCAGGAATAAGCAATAACATTTTCCGAAAAAGAAATAGTATTGCCTTGTTTAAGAAGTGCAGCAGGAAATCCTGAACGGCATTGCAGAACAAAATAAAGAAATTTATGAAGGCAGGATGAGGAGAAAGAGTACCCGAATCCTGCCTTTTCAGTAAGGGGAACAGACATGGGCGTGACAAAGAATGACAGTACGATGAAGTCAGAAGCAGACCAGACACAAAGAAAGAATCTGGAAGTGGAAATCCAACAGGATAAAAATGAGAAAAACAGCACAGCTGGTAAGAAGTCAAATGGTAAAGACACCGGCACGTATAAAGAAAGGCTAAAAGAAATCACAGCCGTTCTCCACAAGCATGCCATCACCCGAGGCGTCTCCCCGGAGAAGCTCCGCCTCATTCTCACAGATCTCGGCCCCACCTTCATCAAGCTGGGACAGATCATGTCCATGCGCTCCGACATTTTGCCCAAGCGTTACTGCGACGAGCTGATGAAGCTTTGCTCTGATGTAGACCCCATGCCATTTGCAGAAGTTGAAGAAGTCCTCCGGGAAGCATTTGGCTGTCCCTGGCAGGAAGAATTTCAGGAAATCCAGGAGAAGCCCCTTGGCTCAGCCTCTATCGCCCAGGTACACCGCGCCGTCCTGAAAACCGGCGAAGAAGTTGTGATAAAGGTTCAGCGAAAGGGCATCTACGAAATCATGGCCCGCGATATCGGACTGATGAAGAAGGCGGTGAAGCTCCTTCCCCCTGTAAGCATCAAGGAAGCGGTAGATCTGAATCTTGTGCTGGAAGAGCTGTGGCGCGTCACCCAGGAAGAGATGAATTTCCTGACGGAAGCCGCCAACATGGAAGAATTTTCCAGGAAAAATAAAAAGGTGGCATTTGTGAAAACGCCTATTCTTTACAGGGAATATACCACAGCCAGCGTCCTTGTTATGGAATATATTGATGGTATTCCCATCGACCATAAGGAAGAGCTTCTCGCAGGCGGCTATGACCTTGATGAGATCGGCAGCAAATTTGTAGATAATTTTATCAAGCAGGTTATGGACGACGGCTTTTTCCACGCAGATCCCCATCCTGGAAATGTGATGATCCAAGGCGGCAAGATTGTGTGGATCGACATGGGAATGATGGGACGGCTGAATGAACGTGACCGCGAGCTGATCGGGCAGGCTATCGAAGGAGTGGCACTGAATGATATTGGAAAAATCCAGGATGCAGTGCTGGCACTTGGAGAATTCAAGGGGAAACCCAATCAGAGCCGCCTTTACACAGACATCCGAGACCTTATGGCGAAATACGGCACCGCAGATTTGGGCGAAATCGATATCGTAGAAATCCTTACAGATCTGATGGACGTAATGAAGGAGAACAAGATCGTCATGCCCCATGGCCTTACCATGCTTGCAAGAGGGCTGACTCATATGGAAGGGGTACTGGCAGATATCAGCCCGGAGATCAATATGGTGCAGATTGCAGCAGCCCGTTTGAAGGGAAACCTTCTGGAGGAGGGAAACTGGAAGAAGCAGATGAAGGGCACCGGGAAAAAGCTGTATCGCTCCATGCTCCGCGCCGTGGATATCCCTGCGCTGGCAGCAGATTTCCTGCAGGGCTGCATGAAGGGCCAGACCAAGATCAATCTGGACCTTCACGCCTCCGATGACCTGGCGTGGCTGATGCGCCGCCTGATCCGGAACATCGTGCTTGGTCTTTGGGTCATGGCACTTCTGATCAGCTCCAGTATTATCTGCACCACAGACATGACACCGAAAATAATGGGAATTCCGGCTTTTGGAGTGCTGGGGTACTTTGGGGCACTGTTGATTCTCATGTACCTGTTTATCAAACACTTTATGAAAAAGTAGTGGAAAAAACCAGTGGGAAAATCGGGTTAAGTGGATAAAATTACCAAACTTTGCCGGAAAGGCCAGAAAGAAACCTGGGGGGGTTGACACTAATAGGGCAGGGTGGTATTTTATTAAGAAGACTGGAATGGTGAAATTTGTCAAAATTGGAAAAAAAGGAATAAATAATACCGCTGACGCATGAACGGTGGTTACAGATCCAAAGAGAGAGGTGACCCAAAGATGCCTGAGAAAAATCATAAACGGGAAGCGTTGGCGGGAAAATATAAATTTAGATAAGTTATAAATATAAGACAAAAAATAGATTTTGCCATTGCATTTTAGAGAATGGAAGGCTTCTGTCAGCTGTATTTACCTAAGCTGAACGGAAGAAAAGTACTTGGGAGGGAAAAGGAAAATATGTATCGGAAGGACTCAGAGGGCTGGTTAAAACATGCGGATTTTATTGTTCTGGATATGATCTGTCTGCAGCTGGCATTTATTTTGGCATATGCATTCCGCGGGTACGGATTTAATGTGTATGGAGACATTTTGTATCGAAATATGGCAATATTCCTTGGATTTGCCGACCTGGTGGTGATTTTCACCTCCGGCACCATGAAAAGCGTTCTGAAAAGAGGTCACTATAAGGAATTTGTCACCACCTTGAAAAATGCTGTGGCAGTAGGTGCTCTTGCAATCGCTTACCTGTTCATAATCCAGGAAGGCCAGAGCTTTTCCAGAATGATCCTGATCACCACAATTGTGATCTACCTGGTCCTCACCTATGCCATAAGAGAAATCTGGAAAAATTCCCTACATAAAAAAATGGAAAACGGCGGAGACAAGAAGCTGCTGATCATCACTTCCAAAGCAGTAGCAGAGAACGTAGTGCACAGCATGCAGGAAAACAATTATGCCAGATATTCCCTTGCCGGAGTGGCTGTGATCGATGAGAAATGTACCGGTGAGAAAATCTGTGGCATTCCTGTTGTTGCCGGCGAAAGTGACGTGCCTATGTATGTCTGCCAGGAGTGGATTGACGAGGTGCTGATTGTCATCTCCGAAAATCTGCCATACCCGGACGGGCTTATCGACAAGCTCACCGAAACCGGCGTAACTGTTCATCTGAACCTTGCAAAAATCACCAACCAGACTGGCAAAAGACAATTTGTAGAAAAGGTTGGAAGCTATACAGTTCTGACCACCAGCCTGAACTATGCATCCTTCGGGCAGCTTTTTCTGAAGCGCCTGATGGACATCTGCGGCGGACTGGTTGGCTGTATTTTCACGGGAATCATTACCATCTTCGTTGGCCCCGCCATCTACCTGGCATCCCCGGGCCCGATTTTCTTCTCCCAGGAGCGCGTTGGCAAGAATGGAAAGAAATTCAAAATGTACAAATTCCGCAGCATGTACATGGATGCGGAAGCGCGGAAAGCCGAGCTTATGAAAGAGAACAAACTGGGCGATGGAAAAATGTTCAAGATGGACTTCGACCCCCGAGTTATTGGAAATAAGGTGCTGCCGGATGGGTCACATAAGACCGGGGTGGGAGACTTCATCAGACGGACAAGCCTGGATGAGTTTCCGCAGTTCTTTAATGTGCTGAAAGGGGATATGTCCATTGTGGGGACGAGACCGCCGTTGATTTCGGAGACCAATCTGTATGAGCCTCGGCATAAAGCGAGACTGGCAATCAAGCCGGGAATCACCGGTATGTGGCAGGTCAGCGGGCGAAGCGATATCACGGACTTCGAAGAGGTTGTGAGACTGGATAAAGAATATATTGAAAACTGGGATATTGGGTTGGATATTAAGATTCTTTTGAAGACGGTGATGGTAGTTGCGAAGAAAGACGGATCGATGTGATGAATGGAAACAGGAATCTGTTGCGTGGGTGCAGTGGACGGCTTTTTTAGATTGTAGAAAAGGGAGAGTTGAGGAGAGATGGCAGAAAAACAGCACGTATTTTTAGTGGGCGCCAAGAGTCTGGGGGCTTACGGAGGATACGAGACATTTATCGATAAAATGACGGAATATCATCAGAACAATGAAAAAATCCAGTACCACGTTGCTGTCAAAGCCAATGGGCAGGGACATATGGATGAGACCAAAGTTGATGCCAAGATTCTCTCTGACGCTCTTTTTATTTACCACAATGCCGAATGCTTAAAGATTCATGTTCCGGAGAAACTTGGACCTGCTCAGGCTATTTACTATGACTGCAAAGCTCTCTCTGAATGTGTGAAATACATTAAAGAGAACAAGATCAAACACCCAATAGTCTATATCATGGCGTGTCGTATCGGTCCGTTCATGAAGAAGTACTACAAGGAGATCCATAGGCTTGGTGGTAAGGTTTATCTCAACCCGGACGGTCATGAATGGATGAGAGCTAAATGGTCGGCACCGGTACGGAAGTACTGGAAGATGTCAGAGCAGATGATGGTTAAGTATTCTGACTTGGATATCTGTGACAGTTTGAATATTGAGAAGTATATCCACGAACAATATGACGGCAAGGGAATAGATGGCAGAGATCCAAAGACCACATTTATTGCTTATGGAGCAGAGACAAGGAAGTCTGTTTTGGCTGATGATGATGTAAAGTTGGTTGAGTGGTATGAGAAGAAAGGCTTAAAGCCGAAGGCGTATTACCTTGTAGTTGGTCGTTTTGTGCCGGAGAACAACTATGAGACCATGATCCGTGAGTTCATGAAAAGCAAGACCAAGAAGGACTTTGCCATCATTACAAATGTGAATGATAAGTTTTTAGCAGAGCTTGAGGAGAGATTGCATTTTAAGAGTGATAAGAGAATTAAATTTGTAGGTACCGTTTATAACAAAGAGCGCCTCATGAAGATCAGAGAGAACGCTTATGGATATTTCCATGGTCATGAAGTTGGAGGTACGAATCCGAGTCTGTTAGAGGCTCTTGGTAGTACGGATTTGAATCTATTATTAGACGTTGGCTTTAACCGTGAGGTCGCAGAAGATAGTGCGCTGTATTGGTCGAAGAAGGATGGAGACTTAGCAAGATTAATTGAAAAGGCAGATCAGATGGGTGCTGAGGAGCTTCGTAAATTAGGTGCGAAGAGTACGCAGCGTATTGAGGAAGCTTATAGCTGGCCTTATATCTGTGAGAAGTATGAGAAAGTTTGGTTGGGAGAGAACGGATGAAAATGGAAGAAAAGCTATCCTTCAGAGAAGCACAATTAGGAGCATATGAAATTTTGAAATTTCTAGATGAATTGTGTAGAAAACACAAATTTAGATATTTTTTGATGTATGGCTCTTTAATTGGAGCAGTAAGAAATAAAGGAATTATTCCATGGGATGATGATGTGGATATTATGATGCCAAGGAAAGATTATGATCAACTTATCAGCTATTGTCGTGAACACGGTGACGATATCAAACCATTCGTCCTGTTTGAAAACTCTCTAAATATAAATTATCCACATCCAATAGCTAGAATGAGTGATTCGAGATATCGTCTAGATTTTGAAAACGAAAAGGATTACGGACTTGGTTTATTTGTTGACATTTACCCACTGGATGGTGCTGGAAATAATATAAAGGGTGCCCATAAATTAGTCCATAAGAGTTATAGAAATGCATCATTGTGTTTCTTAACCAGTAGAAAAAAGTTTGGTGTAGATAATACAAAATCCAAAATGAAAATGGCTCTCAAGGTTCCTGCTTATTTGTGGGCAAATGCGTTTGGTAATGCTCACTATATTAAGAAAGCAAATAAACTATGCAGTACCTTTGGATATGATGAAAGTGCTTATGTGACCGGAGTTGCCCAACCATGGCCAGAAAAGAACGGTGAAAATAAGAATATATATAAAAAGGAATGGTTTATTCCGGTGGAAGCAGAGTTTGAAGATGGCAAGTTTTTCATACCAATTGGTTACGACAAAATACTCAAAATGGGTTATGGGGATTATATGACCCCTCCGTCGGAGGTAGATAGAAAGACTCACCATACCTATGATGTTTATAGAAGGACGAATAGTAAGTAATGGGATTAAGGGAGATTTTTAAAAAACAAGGTGGTATGAATTTAATTAAGCAATACCATCAGAGTGGAGCTTTATTCACCGCTGTTTGTGAATTTTTGTTGTTAGGAAAAAGTAGAACTGCGCTAGAGATATTAAGGCTTTCTACTCAATTAAAGAGCAAACAGAAGCTTGAAAAGAAATATAAGAGAGAATTGAAAGAATTCGACAAGCAGTACGACCAGACCTTACCACATGAATCAAGCAATAAGGTCTGGATTTGTTGGTTTCAGGGAATAGAGAATGCACCGGAAATTGTCCAGAAATGCTATGAGTCAGTAAAGAGAAATATGCCGGACATGGATATTGTGGTTCTCACCGATGATAACATTAAGGATTATGTGCAGTTTCCAGAATATATTCAGATGAAGTACGAAAGTGGAATCATTGGGAGAGCGCATTACTCGGATCTGTTAAGATTGGCTCTTTTAATAAAGTATGGTGGCGTTTGGATAGATGCAACTGTATTTTGCACTTCTAAGAAAATTCCAGAGTATATGCTTGACTCAGAATTATTTTTGTTCCAAGATTTGAAACCAGGAAAAGATGGGCATGCGACCTCTATTAGTAATTGGTACATTTGTTCAAAAACAAATAATAAGTTGCTGTGTGCAACTCAGTGGTTATTATTAAAATATTGGGAGAAGAATAATTTCGCAATTGACTATTTTATCTTTCATGATTTTTTTGAAATCGTGATTGAAAGATATTCAGAGGAGTGGAAAAATGTAATACCATGTGCCAATTCCACACCTCATACGTTGTTATTGCACATATTTGATTCGTATAACGAAAATTGGTTTAACAATGTAATAGAGATGACGCCTTTTCATAAATTGAGTTATAAATTTGATGCGGAGTCTATAGAGCAATTAGATACAAACTATGCACAAATAATTAAAAGTGATTGGATATAAGAATGATGGTACGTTTTAAAAAAAACAAATTACTTGTTTTAATTTGTTTGACTCTAATATTTGCAAGTGATTATTCAGTGTTTACAGGTAAGGTTTATTCTTTAAGTTGGTATGTATTGTATTATGGTAAACTTGAACTTTCGTTGTTGCTGATTTTGATACCGTATTCTTCTTGGTCTCGAAATTCGAACAAAGCATTGAATGTAGGAAAAATTATGCGTAAAAGACTAATTGGCCTTTCGATAGTGATTTTTATCTATTCTTGCTTGATATGGGGTTTTAATAACACACAATTGACATACATTACTCGAGGAATTTCTGATACAGTTTTTCAGATTCTTGCAATATGTGCAGGAGTGAGCGTAGCGCTTGAATTAGAAAAAGATGCTGTTGATGTAGTCGTAGATGCTGCACTTGTAACATATACACTTAGCTACATAATAGGTCTTATAACAATGAGGGGAGAATTTCTTTCTTCAGCTTTTCAGTTTGAAATGTCTGGTGGTGCTCATGTGTACGTTGAATTGCATGCCTTAGCATTTATTTTAGGTCTGAGTTTTGTATACATGATTTCTCATAGAAGAGGAAATCGAATAAATAAGTTGAAGGCAATACTTTGTGCAATATATTTTGTCATTAGTTGGAAACGTATTGGCTTATTTGCAGTTGTCTTTGTTTTTGGTTTAAATATTATTTTAAAAAGAAAAAATGCTCTGTATAAATATTTTGCTAATAATTTAATTGCAGTTGCAGGAGTTGTAGCATGTTTAATATATGTATCGTTTTCAGCATCAGATTTATTAATTGAATTATTGGGGAAGTACGGGATTTCAATGATGGGACGCAATATTATCTTTTCGTACTTTAGACAGTTCTGCGATTTTTCGCCATCATATTTGGGAAGAGGAGTTGGATTTGTAGGCAAGCAATTTACATTTACTACGGCACGAGAATTATATAATATGGCATCCATTCGTGCCTTACATAATGATTTTTTTAAGGTGTATTTGCAAATCGGATTTGCCGGATTTATTGCATGGGCGTTCTATTGGCTTTCGTATATACCTAAATTTATAGCTAGAAAATTTGGAGTGAATAGTGGCTATATAGCGTTGATGGTTATTGTATATTCTTTTATTATCTACACCACGGATAATATGGAAGGAAATTATAATTACCAGTTGGTATTATCAATGCTGTTAACAACTACTTGTCTCACTGCCTATAAGAAGAAAGGAATGGCATGAAGGTTAGTGTAATAATTCCTGTTTATAATGTGGAAAAAACATTGCCGAGATGTATTGATAGTGTAATTGGTCAGTCATTGAAGGACATTGAGATCATACTTGTAGATGATGGATCTCCTGATAAAAGCCCGGAAATATGTGATGAGTATAGATGTAAAGACTCTCGAATTAAGGTTTTCCATAAGCCAAACGAAGGGCTGGGTTATACGCGGAACTATGGAATAGAGAGAGCTCAGGGCGAATATGTTGCATTTGTTGATTCAGATGATTATATTGCTTCGGATATGCTTGATAAGCTATATAATACGGCAATTAAAGAGGATGCGGATGTGGTATATGGTGGGTATTACCGAGTGATTAATGGTGAGATTAGGCAGGGATCCCATCCAATTCAAAATCGCATTAAGTGGAGAGGAAAGGAAGAAATTAAAGATCTTCTGTTAGATTGCGTTTCCAGTAAACCGGGAGAATCAGAAGATTCAAAGTATGGCGCGACATGCTGTAAAGGTATCTATAAAAGAGCTATATTAAAAGACAATGACATAAGGTTTTATTCGGAACGAGAAGTGGTATCGGAAGATGGTTTGTTTGCAATTGATTTCCTGACAAAAGCTAATTTGGCAGTTATGATTCCTGATTGTTTATATTATTACGAATATAACCCTGTTTCTATAACATCTTCGTATAGACCCGATCGTTTTGAAAAAAATGTCAAATTGTTTAAGATTGGAAGTAAAAAGCTTCTAAAAGCATATAATGATGATGCTATCGTTGTGCAGTATAGCAGAATGTTTATTGCTGCAGGTCGTGTATGTGTCATTCAGGAAGTCAATAATAGTTTTTCATTCAAGGAAAAACTTTTTAATATAAAAAAAATATGTAGTGATAAGGATTTGCAGATGGTGTTACTGAGATACCCAATTCAAAAGCTACCGGTATCTAAGTTTCTGATGGCTTATTTAATGAAACGAAAAAATGCAATCTTAATATATTTGGTAATTAAAGCAAAGTATTTGAGACACTAGCGATTAGCATATATGCGGCAATTTAACATGATAAATATAAAGGAAAGTGATATGTATATGAAATCTATCTTATGTCTATGTAATACATACTACCAATTGGTTTTAGCAATACAGCTCAAAGCTACTATTTTTCAAAACGCTAATTTTGATGTGATTGCATCGGATCATTCAAGAAATATGGATCAGGTTACAAAAAAACTGGCAGGTCTGGGATATTTTAGAAATGTGTATTTTTTAGAAGATATATCCAAAAAAAATTATGGAAAAAAGACTGACAAATTAAAAAGATTGCCAGTTATGCTTGGCGTTTCTGGAAGTCGTATAAATCCAGAACTTAATAAGAATATATACGACGAATTTATATATTATAACCTACAAATTCCAACATTGGATATATATGCTTCTATTTACAAAATGAATAACAATATTAAAGTGTCACGTTTTGAGGAGAGTATTACATCTTGTTTTGGGTCCAGTTTTAATGAAGGTTCCTTTGATAGTGTTTACTATTCATTTATATATCACGTTAGAAAACTGGCAAAAAAAAGAAATCTAACTGATGATATTTATAAATTTTATTGTTATTATCCTAAATTATACGTGGGAAAGGCGCAAGCAGTTGGCGTGCCATTAATTGAACGAGAAAAGATAAACAACGTAATAGCGGCAATTTTCAATATTAAGAACCTAAGTTATCCTCAGAAATATATATTCTTTGCTTCCGTAGGGGATTTTGAAGGTGAACATGAGGTTGGAGAAGTAGAAACTGCAAAAAAAATAGCAGAGCTTGTTGGGTATGATAATTTATTGGTAAAACTACATCCGAGGGACGCAACAGGTAAATTTGAAAAATCCGGGTTGAGTGTAGATAAAAATTCAACAATACCGTGGGAGGCAATACAGTTAAATTATGATTTTAGCAATCATGTTTTTTTGACAATATCATCAACAAGCGTCTTTGGGGTTAATTTAATGCTAAAAAAACGAGCGCCTGTTTACATATTATATAACACAGTTGATACTTCACAGAACACCGTGATTCAGTCGGCTGTAGATGGAGTTAAAGATATCTTAGGACATAAAGAAATGGTTGACTTATCAAACTACAAAGTTCTAGAGTCGCTAGAGGATATTTTGAAATGAATACAAAGGCAAAATATCTTATTAAAAATACAGGAATACTAACCATAAGTAACTTTTCTTCTAAAATTTTAGTATTCTTACTTGTGCCGCTGTATACGAGTGTTTTATCAACAGCTGAGTACGGAACGTATGATTTGGCAATATCCACAGTGACTTTATTGTACCCTATTCTTACAGTAAACATTGTAGATGCAGTGATGCGATTTGCAATGGATAAAAAATATAACACATCAACTATAGCAGGAATAGGCTGGAAATTTTTATGTAGAAGCTTCGCGTATGCAACTGTTATTGCATTAATGCTTTACACCTTTAACGTGTACCCAGAAATGACTTCGCTGTTGCCATATACGTTGTTATATTACGTTGCCTATGTTGCGAACCAATATTTTATTCAGTTAGCAAAGGGTTTAGAAAAGATAGTGGTAATGGGTATTGCCGGTGTTATAAGTACGATTGTAACCGTTTGCGCAAATCTTTTATTTCTGCTTGTATTTCGTTGGGGTATAGGAGGCTTTTTTTTAGCCAATATTCTTGCACAAGCAGTTTCTGTCATTTTTATCTGTTTCTCAATTAAGTTTTGGGATTTGTTAAAGGAAAAGGATAAAATTGGAATAAAAGAGCTGCAGAAAGAAATGGTAACATATTCTGCGCCGCTAATTTTTACAACGCTAGCATGGTGGGCAAATAACGCAGCCGATAAGTATGTAGTAACTTTATTATTGGGGATTTCAGCTAATGGCTTGATCTCCGTTGCGTATAAAATTCCACAGATTCTTAATACGTTGCAGGGAATCTTTATCCAAGCATGGCAAATTTCTGCGATTAAGGAATATGATAGTGATGATGCAGCAAAATTTTATGGGCAGACATTTGTTGTAATTATGACGTTAATGGAAGCCGCAGCGGCTTGGATATTACTATTAAATAGATTATTTGCAAAAATTTTATATGCAAATGATTTTTATGTCGCTTGGAAGTTTGTCCCATTCTTGCTATTTAGTTGCCTTTTGAATACTGCGGCAGGGCTGCTTGGCCCGATCTTAGCTGCCAAAAAGGATTCCAAGGCGATGGCTAAGTCTGCAATGTGGGGGTTAGCGGTTAATATAGCGTGTAATTTCCTCTTGATTTATTTCTTTGGTATTCAGGGGGGTGCTATAGCAACGGCAATTTCAAGTTATGTTATATACGCGGTAAGAAAAATTGCTTGTGGCAATGAAATTAAGATCAAAGGCTATTGGAAAGTTTACGCAACATGGATATTGCTGATAATACAGTCCATTGTAGAAATAACGGCTCTTTCCAGAGTATTTCAAATTGTCATTATGGGAATAATGCTTTTATTAAATTGGGCGACATTAAAAGACGTATTACTTAAATTTGCAAGAAGAAAGATAAGAAGTTAGTACCGGAATGGGGACTTCCAGTTTTGAGCTGATTGCCCATTAAATTCACTTGTAATTCTATTAATAAAAAAGAGGAAGGTTAATCAAATGAAAACAGTAGCGTTAATTCCAATAAAATTAGGAAGCGTACGTGTTCCACAGAAAAATATCAAACCATTTTTTGACGGAACGCCGTTGATGCATTTTATTCAGAAGGCATGTTTAGAAGCAAAGAATATTGATGAAGTTTATATTTATTGCTCAAATGAAGCAGTGAAGGACTATGTTCTTCCTGGTGTAAAATTCTTAAAGCGTCCTGAGTATTTGGACGGAGATAACATTAATGCAAATGACTTTATAAGAGAGTTTATGAACACAGTAGATGCTGATATCTACGTGAATGCACATACCACATCTCCATTTGCAAAACCGGAAACCATCGATGAATGTGTTGAGAAAGTAGCAAGTGGCGAATATGATAGTGCATTTTGTGCTGAGGCATTAAGAACATTTATGTGGGAAGATGGAA
The DNA here is from genome assembly GCF_015668065.1 of Ruminococcus sp. 1001713B170207_170306_F1. Classification (NCBI taxonomy): domain Bacteria; kingdom Bacillati; phylum Bacillota; class Clostridia; order Eubacteriales; family Oscillospiraceae; genus Ruminococcus; species Ruminococcus sp. 1001713B170207_170306_F1. The sequence continues at coordinate 43,221 of NZ_JADPEX010000019.1, forward strand.
AGCCAATTAACTTTGATCCTGATCATTTCCCACGTACGCAGGATCTTCCGCTTATATATGGAGAGACTTCGATTGCATATGTGTTTACTAAGGAGTCTTTCTTAAAGCACAATAGAAGATTAGGTTCTAAGCCATACATTAAAGAAGTTGATAAAATTGAAGCAATGGATATTGACTATCCAGAGGATTTCGAAATTTGTAATGCAATTTATAAGGAGATGATGAAGAAATGAGCGTAACGATTACAGACTGTACAATACGGGATGGAGGATATCTCTTTAATAAGAATTCTGATCCTGAATTTGTAAAGGGAATTATGAAAGGTCTTGCAGATGCTGGTATTAATTTTGTTGAGACTGGATTCCTTCAGACAAATGTTACCGAAGAGACACTGGTATATAAAGATTCAGTAGACGCACGCAGGTACCTTCCGGAAGATAGAAAAAATACAAACTTCTTAGGATTTTGTGATAACAGTAGATATTCATTAGAAAATCTTGATGACTACGACGGAAATTCCTTTAAGTGGCTTAGAATTTCTTTTGCAAAGCATGAAATTGATGCATCTCTTGATTTTTGTGCCGGAGCAATGAAGAAGGGGTATTTTGTTCAGTTTAATCCGATGGATTCTATTAGTTACACGGATGAGGAGAGAGCAGCATTGATAGAAAAGGTTAATAAGGTTAAGCCTGCTTGCTTCTCTATCGTAGATACGTTCGGTGCTATGGATATGATTGATCTTGTACATATCTTTAAGCAGTTTGATTCTTTGCTTGATAAGGACATCAAGATTGGACTTCATTCCCATGACAACCTTGGACTTTCTTGCGCACTGGCTGAAAGAATGATCGAGCTTGCAGAAGAGTCTGGAAGAGACATTATTGTTGATGGATCCCTTTTTGGAATGGGTCGTGGCGCTGGTAATGCAAAAACAGAGTTACTTGCTGACTACGTAAATAAGCATTGCGGTGGACATTATGATCTGCAGAAGCTTCTTGAAACAATAGATAAATACATAATGCCAATTCTTCCAGAGATTCATTGGGGTTATGATCTGCCAATGTATGTATGTGGTACGAAACATTCACATGTTGATAATGTATACCATTTGAAGAAAGCTTATAACTGTACCGCGAATGAAATGTATGATGTTGTAGATAAACTCGAACCACAGCAGAGAACTCGTTATGGAACAGGATATTCAAAAACTGATTTTTCTGTTTTGGATGCTGCATACGAGGCATATAGAGAGGAGAACAAATAATTGAACTGTTCGGAATATTTAGTTGATTTTCTCATAAAAAAGGGTGTCACAGATGTGTTTGGCTATTCTGGTGGATACATTGTGCCTTTCATGGATGCCCTTTATGCAAGACGTGATGAGATAAAAGTTCACGTTTGTTACAATGAACAAGGTTGTGCATATGCAGCAGATGGCTTCGCAAGAACAAGTGGCAAACTTGGTGTGTACTTTACAACATCAGGTCCGGGAGCTGTTAATGGTTTTTGTGGACTGGCAGATGCATGGTTTGATGGGATTCCGCTTATGTGTATCAGTGGTAATGTTCCAACTAATGAGCAAAGAGGTTTCTCTGGTGTTCGTCAAAACGGTTTTCAAGAAATGGACGTTGTCTCTATGACAAAACATATTACAAAGTATTCTGTTGCTCCAAATAGAGCGGAATCTTTCCCGGATATTATTACTCGAGCTTACAACTTAGCTACTACAGGTCGGAAAGGGGGCGTTGTAATTGATTTTCCATATGACATCCAGAAAACCAGTGTTAGTGGTCGGTAATGGTGCTAGATCAGCTGGTATTTCAGAAATGATTTATCAATTCATCGAAAAGACGCATATTCCTGTTCTGGCAACAATGAATACAGTCGATATGATTCAGGATAAATATCGAATTGGATTTATCGGAACTTATGGTAACCGTGCATCTAATATGATTCTAAATGAGTGCGATTTAGTTATTTCGGTTGGTGCAAGACTTGGGCTTCGACAGATTGGGCATATGCCAGAATTGTTTGCACCCAATGCTAAGCTTATCCGTTGTGATGTAGATCAGTATGAATTAGCACGTCAGATTAAGGATGATGAAGAAAAATATAATATGGATGCGAAAGCGTTCATGGAGCAGCTTCTGGCAGAAGATATTCCAGACTATAGCGAATGGTGGAATAACTGCAGAGAAGTAAGAGATTTACTCGATGAGTACGATGACACAGAAGGAAATAAGCTGATGAAGGCTATTTCTGAGGTACTTCCAGAGAATCCAACAGTTACAGTTGACATAGGACAGAATGTTTGTTGGGCGGCACAGTCGCTTTATTTAAAGGGAACCGAAGGAAGAATTATTATTGGCGGTAGTTATGGTGCTATGGGTGTAGGCATGCCTTATGCAATTGGTGCTTCTATTTCTACAGGTAATGGTTTGACATTCTGTATCACCGGTGATGGCGGATTGCAAATGAATATTCAAGAGCTGGAAACCATCAGCAGGGAGCAACTTCCAATCAAGATCCTTGTAGTAAACAATAGAGAGCTTGGTAAAATTAGCGAGATTCAACATGGGTCATATCAGGATCGATATATTATTACGACTCCAGAAAGTGGTTACACAGTTCCTGATTTTGTTAAGGTCGCAAATGCTTATGGAATTAAGGGTGCAAAGCTTGACAGTTATAAAGAAATCATGGATTATAAAGAATGGTTAGAAGATAGCGAGCCTTGCCTATTGAATATTATGCTGACTCCAGGTACCTTACTTATTCCAAAGATAAAGTGGGAGACTGGTACAATTAAGCCGGATATCGATGATGAGATGTTGGCTAAGGTAAAAGCATTAATTGGATAATATTTAAAAGAAGGGACTCTCCTGTGCTTCTGATGTACAAGATAACGCAGAGGAGCATTTTATTATGATTAAGTATTTGGTAATGGATGTTGACGGAACATTGACAGATGGTAAAATTTACATGGGACCAACAGGAGAAGCAATGAAAGCCTTCTCTGTGAAAGACGGATATGTAATTAATTATATATTAAAGCCAAATGGTATTGTGCCAATTATAATTACAGCTAGAACAAGCGACATAGTTATGCGTCGCTGTGAAGAACTTGGAATTGCAGAAGTTTATCAGGGGAAACATGATAAATATTCTACACTTAAAGATATTGTGGGAGAAGAGAATATCGGATCCTGTGCATACTTTGGAGATGATGTCTTAGACCAAAAGTGTATGATTCCAATCAGAGATGCCGGTGGAATTGTTGGATGTCCGTCAGATGCAGTACAGGAAGTTAAGGCAATTTCTGATTATACCTGTTTGCAGAAAGCTGGCGAAGGTGCTCTTAGAGAATTTGCTGAATGGTTGGTATCTGATAAAAATGACAGTATAGAAGAAAGAGTGAAGAGCGCGGTTGAGTACTTGATGAATCTTTCTGACGATCAGCTGTCTTGTGGCAAACATGAGGTGAGAGAAGACTTCTTTTATTCAGTCCAAGAATATGAAACAAAGATGACTGAACAATGCAAACTTGAATCACATAGAAAGTTTGTTGACATACAGATAATGATTGATGGTGAGGAGAGAATGGACATCGCAGATATTTCACGACTTACCATTGATGAAGCGTACAGTGAAGAAAAAGATGTGATGTTCTGGGAGATTCCTTCTAGGATGGTAACTACCACATTAAGAAAAGGCGACTGTATTATTCTTTATCCGGAAAATGCACATCGAGGTGCAGCTAATTTCAATCAGTCAGTGCATGTGAAGAAAATAGTCGGAAAAGTGATAATATAAGGGAAGGTAAGCGTTGACAAGCAGTAAATATAAGGTTATAATATCTATGTTCATGAACTTGTTGAAAAACGAATATCATGAACGAAAATATTATGAGCCAGTTAAGACCTATCATCTTTACCGGTGATAGGTTTTTTTTAACAAGACGTTCACGAGATAAGGGGAATTGATAAATATGAACATACAAGAAGCGGATATCCTATTGCAGCTCATTAGAGAGCCATACATAAATCAAAGAATATTAGCAGAAGGCAGCAGTCACTCACTTGGAATTGTGAATCGATCAATTAAGTCGCTATCTGAGGATGGATATTTAGATACAGCAATTAGACCAACAGAAAAAGCAAAAAAAGAAGTTGAGATGGCTTCTCCAAAGAGAGCAGTCATTCTGGCCGCAGGATTTGGAATGCGTATGGTGCCAATTAACACAGAGACACCAAAGGCATTTATCGAAATAGATGGAGAGTCACTGATTGAAAGAATCATTAAGCAACTTCATGCGGTTGGTGTGAATGATATAACTATTGTTGTCGGATTCATGAAGGAGCGGTTCGATTATCTGATTGATGAGTACGATGTGAAGCTTGCAGTAAACAGAGACTATGCTTCTAAGAATAACCTTCATTCTTTGTCACTTGTCAAGGGACCTTTGGATAACACATATATCATCCCATGTGATATCTGGTGCAACAAGAATCCGTTTAATAGAAACGAACTCTATTCCTGGTATATGGTAAGTGATCTCATTGATGATGAGAGTTCTGTTAGAGTAAATCGTAAAAGCGAACTGTCTGTGGTAAGTGAAGGTGCTAGCGGTAATTCAATGGTTGGAATCAGCTACCTGACTGGTGATGTTGCAAGAAGAGTAGAAGAAAAAATTAAGAAACTTGCAGCGGACAAGAGATACGAGGAATCCTTTTGGGAAGAGGCTCTTTATGATAAAGATAGGATGATCGTGAATGCAAAAGTTGTTCATTCTTCAGAAGTCGTTGAAATCAATACCTATGAGCAACTTCGTGACTTGGATGATAATTCCAATCAGTTGCAGTCAGATGCAATTGACATTATATCTCAGGCATTAAACGTAAAGCCTTATGAAATTGAAGATATTACAGTGCTCAAAAAAGGTATGACAAACAGATCATTCTTATTCGCATCCCAGGGACAGAAATATATCATGCGTATTCCGGGCGAAGGAACAGATCAGCTGATTAACAGAGCTGAGGAGGCATCTGTTTATAAGACAATCGATGGTCTTGGTATCTGTGATGACTTGGTATATATCAATCCGACGAACGGATACAAGATTACGAAGTTCCTTGCTGGAGCAAGAGTCTGTGATGCTGAGTCGGATGATGACTTAAAGAGGTGCATGGAAAAACTTAGGGCTTTCCATGAAAGAAAACTCAAGGTGGATCACTTCTTCGACATCTTTGGTAAGATTGACTTTTATGAATCGTTATGGGGTGGTCAGCCTTCTGAGTATAAGGATTATAAAAAGACAAAGGCAAAGGTACTGGAGTTGAAGGCATTAATTGATGAATGGGTGAAGCCAGAGGATTATGCATTGACTCATATAGATGCTGTTCCTGATAATTTCCTATTCACTGATGATGGATTAAGGCTCATTGACTGGGAATATGCAGGAATGCAGGACACTGATGTGGATATAGCCATGTTCTGTATCTACGCACTCTATGACAGAAAGAAGGTAGATCATCTCATTGATATATATTTCGATGGCCAGTGTCCAAAAGAAAGAAGACTCAAAATATACTGCTATATTGCCGCCTGTGGACTTCTTTGGAGTAACTGGTGCGAATATAAGAGAAACCTCGGCGTTGAGTTTGGTGAGTATTCTTTGAAACAATATCGATATGCGAAGGACTTCTATAGAATCGTGAAAGAGGGGATGTAAGGTGAATCAAGTAAAAAGAGCCATTATTATGGCAGCAGGAATCGGAAAACGAATGCAGCCGGTGACGCTGTACACACCGAAACCAATGGTTAGAGTAAATGGAAAGCGTATGATTGACACTGTGATTGATGGGCTTCATCATAATGACATCACAGAAATCTATGTGGTTGTCGGATATCTAAAGGAACAGTTCAAGGTTCTGGAAATTGAGTATCCTGGACTGAAATTGATCGAGAATCCTTACTATGATACATGCAACAATATTTCTTCCCTATATGTAGCAAGGAATCATATAGAGGAAGCAATCATCCTTGACGGTGACCAGATCATTTTTAATCCAGAAATCCTTCATCCAGAGTTTGAACGTTCTGGCTACAATGCTATCTGGACAGACGAAGATACAGATGAATGGCTGATGACAGTAAATGATGAAGGCATCGTAACTTCCTGTAGCAGAACCGGTGGGAACAAGGGCTGGCAGCTATTTAGTGTTTCGAGATGGAGTAAGGATGATGGACGGAAATTGAAGAAACATCTGGAGACTGAGTTCGAAGAAAAACAGAATCATCAGATCTACTGGGATGATGTTGCAATGTTCTGCTATCCGGATGAATACCAACTCGGAATAAATGAGATGAAGGTAGGAGATATTATTGAAATTGACAATCTTAGAGAACTGGCTGAGATGGACAAGACTTATGAAAAGTATTTGACTAAGGGGGATAAAACCAATGAATAGTGAAGTGAAAGAGCAGAAAAGCAGAATAGACTGGATGATCACACTGATGCCGCTAGCCATTATCGTGGCATTGTGCGTGGTGTTCTTCGTAGCACCAGATCAGTCGAATGCAGTCCTTAGTAAGGTAAGATTCTTCTTTGGAGATACGTTTGGAACTTATTATTTGATTATTGGACTTGGTGTATTTCTGGTATCCTGGTACATAGCATTTTCTAAGTATGGCAATATCGTACTTGGAGGGAAAATGGACAAACCTCAGTATAACTTCTTCGCATGGGGAGCAATGATGTTTACCTGTGGGCTAGCAGCGGACATTCTGTTCTATTCCTTTGCTGAGTGGATCATGTACGCCTCCGATCCTCATATCGCAGAATTAGGTAGCATTCAGGACTGGGCAGGGGTATTCCCGATTTTTCACTGGAGCTTTATTCCTTGGTCGTTCTATCTTGTTCTTGCAGTCGCATTTGGCTTTATGCTTCATGTTAGAAAGAGAAGCAGACAGAAGTATTCGGAAGCTTGCCGTCCGATTTTAGGGAAGCATACGGATGGATGGGGGGGACGAATCATTGACCTGCTCGCTGTATTTGCACTTCTTGCAGGAACCGCTACAACATTCTCTGTAGCAACCCCTTTGATGGCAAGCATCATCACGGAACTGTTTCATGTAACAATTAGCAGAACGACAATTACCCTGATCATTTTGATTATCACATGCTTTGTTTATACCTATTCATTGCTCCATGGATTTAAAGGTATCAGTGTACTTGCAAAAGTCTGCATCTACCTGTTCTTTGGATTACTGGCATACATTCTCCTGTTTGGTGGTGAGGCAAGATACATCATCGATACAGGTGTCGAATCATTCGGAAGAATGGTACAGAACTTTATTGGACTTTCCACGTTTACTGATCCGCAGAGAACTACAAGTTTCCCACAGAACTGGACAATCTACTATTGGGCATACTGGATGGTATGGTGTGTAGCTGCTCCGTTCTTCATCGGAAGCATTTCAAAGGGAAGAACTGTTCGTCAGACTATTGTTGGCGGCTACGTATTCGGTGTTGGATCTACAATTGTGAGCTTCATTATTCTTGGTAATTATTCTATGGGACTTCAGACGTCAGGTGCAGCAGATTTTATTGCAATGTATCAGGCTGATGGAGACCTCTATGGACTGATTATTAATATCATAAAGACTATTCCGGGAGCCCCGGTTGTATTTGTAGCAGTGTTGATTACTATGATTGCATTCTATGCAACATCTTTTGATTCGATTGCATTGACAGCATCTTGTTATAGCTACAAGAAACTAGAAGAAGGAGAACAGCCTAATAGGCTCATTCAGTTGATGTGGTGCATTCTGTTGATTTTGCTTCCAATGGCACTGATCTTTGCAGAGAGCTCTATGAATAACTTACAGTCGGTGAGCATTGTGGCGGCATTTCCGATAGCCATTGTAATCATACTTATCATTGCAAGTTTCCTGAAGGATGCTGGAAAGTATATGGATGAAAAGTAATTTTCTTCTATTCTGGGATTTATTGGTGGAATTTATGTAAGTGCCTCAAAACATGGCGTAGTGACTCTCGCTATTCTTCCTGATATACTGTGAAACATCATATATCAAGGGAGGCACACTTATGGCAAGACTAAATTCAGAAACAGTCACTACATTTGGCGAAGTACTTCATTCTGCTAACACTGCTTATTCCCAAGGAAACAGAACGGCTAATGCTGATAACCAGCTTATGATCTATTTCCAGGGAATGAAAGTTTATGTTCCAGATGGTTTCCAGGTTGATACACTTTTGAAACTTCTTCAGACATTGAAAAAAACCTAACTTCCAAAAATGAGTAGCCCTAACGAAAATAAATTTAAATAAAGCCCGTATTTATGCGGAATTTCTTGCAAAAATGTGAACTTCCAGAAAAAGTTCCACCTAAATAAAATTTAGAGAATAAAAAATTGAAAAAATCCCGATTTTCTGCAGGTTCTGCTTGCATGAGACCGGGATATATGGTACACCTATTTTAGGTGGATTACCGCCTAAAAGGAGGGCCTAATGTATCTGGATTTTTTAGTAAAAATACCATTTGTGCAGGGAAAAATCACACGTCGGAAAAAGAAGGATGCTGTATATGTTGAGTATGAATATGACAGGATTTATGACCCTGTCAGGCAATATACTTTTCCAAAAAGAGTAACAATAGGAAAGCTGTCTGAAACAGACCCGGAACTGATGCAGCCGAATCAAAATTTCCTGAAATATTTTCCAGATGCAGAGCTTCCAGAGACAAAAAACAGGACATCCAGAAGCAGCTGCCTGCGTGTGGGAGCATATTTTGTATTGCGTAAAATTATAGAAGAATACAACCTGGTCGAGTTCCTTGGTGGGTATTTTGAACAGTGTGACCTGGGGCTTTTTCTGGATCTGGCAGTATACTCGATCATTGCAGAAAACAATGCTGCACAGTACTATCCAGACTATACATATAACCATCCTCTTTTTACAAATGGGATGAAACAATACAGCGATTCTACCGTCTCAGATTTCCTGAATTCCGTAACAGATGACCAGAGTATTGGGTTCTTAAACTCATGGAATGAGACCAGAAACCATCGTGAAAAAATATATATTTCCTACGATTCTACGAACAAAAACTGCCAGGCCGGAGACATTGAAATGGTGGAATTCGGACATCCGAAAGTAGATGTGGGACAGCCTGTATTTAACTATGCGGTTGCATATGATACACATAACCAGGAACCATTATTTTACGAGAAATATCCCGGAAGTTTGAACGATATCTCACAGCTTCAGTTCATGTTGGACAAAGCTTTTGGATATGGCTATAAGAAGATTGGCTTTATTTTGGACAGGGGTTATTTCAGCTGTGAAAACATACAATATATGGATAGATGCGGGTACAGCTTCGTGATCATGGTGAAGGGAATGTCCGCGCTGGTGAATGAACTGGTTTTGGAGCATAAGGGAACTTTTGAAAGTAAGCGGGTGAATAACATCTATGAATATGGAGTATATGGGAAGACTGTAAAGCACAGGCTTTATGCGGGAGATAAAAAAGAACGGTATTTTCATCTGTACTACAGCATTTCCAAAGAAAGTGCAGAGCGTGCCGGGATTGAAAACAGGCTCAACCAGATGACATTGTACCTTAAGAAATATCAGAACAAAGTAAAAGAATTCGGGCCAGGGTTTGAGGAGTATTTTACTCTCCATTATGATGAAAAAACACAGGCATTTGTACTGCCGGAAGAGCGCTGCAGTGTGGTGGAAAGGGAACTGGATCTGGCAGGATATTTCTGTATAATCACATCGGAAAAGATGAGCGCAAAAGAAGCAATTGAGTTGTATAAGAGCCGTGATACATCAGAAAAACTTTTCCGGGGAGATAAATCCTATCTTGGAAATAAGAGCATCCGGGTGTATTCAGAAGAGTCAGAAAGGGCTAAGATTTTTGTTGAATTTGTGGCAATGATACTGCGCTGTAAGATGTATATAAAGCTGAAAGAAGAGATGAAAAAACTGGAAAAGAAGCCGAATTATATGACAGTTCCAGCAGCCTTAAAGGAACTTGAAAAGATAGAAATGGTGCGTCAACTGGATAATGTATACAGACTGGATCATGCAGTAACAGCTAATCAGAAAACAATATTAAATGCGTTTGGTCTGGATGCGAATCACATAAAAAACTATGCATCCGAGTTGAGTAAAGAATTGAAAAAGGCGGAGTAAAGAGGAGAAAAAGATGGCAAGAACAAGAAGAACGAGCAGGGAAGCCCTGGATGAAAAGATTGAAAAAGCGGAAGCGGATGTGATCGTAGCGAAGAAAAGATATGACCATGCAACTGCAGTTTTGAAAGAGCTATTGGACAAGCGGGATGCGATAAGGAAAGATGAAATCCTGTCAGCAATTGTAAAGAGTGGACGGTCTTATGAGGAGATAATGAACTTCCTGAATGTGGAAGAAACTGAGAGAGAAATAAAGGAATAGACAAGGAATGCACCACAGCTACGGCTGTGGTGCGAGTTTTAGGCGGAAAATTTCTGGAAGTTCACATGAATGGATATAGGCTGGATTTAGTTGTAAAATTTCTGGAAGTTCACACTTTACAAGTAAGAATTCATAAACACGCATAAAATTATTGAGACCAAAAAGTTTTCATGATATCATTATTGGTAGAAAATAGTGATACTGTGGAAGCTTTTTTGTATAGGGAGTGTGTGATAGATGGGAAGATTTGTGAATCCGGACAACAGTGCTTTTCAGGCTGCTTTGAATTCCAGAATTTATGTAGATAAAACTGGTATGATCGAATATATGAATCGCGTTCTGGAGACTACAGATGCATATATTTGCAACAGCCGCCCCAGGAGATTTGGGAAATCCTATGCGGCGAATATGCTTGCAGCATATTACAGCAAAGGTGCAGATTCTGAGATGATGTTTTCCGACCTTTCAATAGGAAAAACACAGGATTTCAAAAAGTATCTTAACAAATATGATGTAATTCACATTGATATCCAGTGGTTTCTGGCAAATTGTGAAGATAAGAACAAAGTGGTACAGTTTATTACAAAAAGCGTACTGGACGAGTTGCGCGAAATTTATCCAGAGTGTTTGGTTCTCCAAGAGGGTTCTTTGTCTGATGCGCTTTCAAGAGTTAAAAATCAAACAGGACAGAAATTTGTCATTATTATTGATGAATGGGATGTTTTGATTCGAGATGAAGCGCAGAATCAGGCTGTACAGGAAAATTATATTAATTTCCTGAGGGGACTGTTTAAAGGTACTGAGCCAACTAAATATATTGCTCTCGCATATCTGACAGGTATCCTTCCAATCAAAAAAATGAAAACCCAGTCAGCACTAAATAATTTTGATGAGTTTACTATGCTTAGTGCAGGCAATATGGCGCCTTATGTCGGTTTCACAGAAAGTGAAGTGAAGATGCTTGCAAAAAAATATCATCAGAATTACGAAAAGGTCAAAAGGTGGTATGATGGTTATCTCCTAAATGAGCATCAAATATATAATCCACGGGCGGTTGTGGGAGTTATGCTAAATGGCGAATTTAAGAGCTACTGGTCAGAGACTGCTTCTTACGAGACAATCGTGCCGTTGATCAATATGGATTTCGATGGCTTAAAGTCCGCTGTTATTGAAATGTTGTCAGGCGCTGAAGTGAAAGTGAATACGGCAACTTTTAAAAATGATACGGTAAATATACAGAACCGCGATGAGGTTCTTACGTATATGATCCATCTTGGCTATCTGGGATACGATCAGAATCGAAGGTCTGCATTTGTTCCTAATGAAGAAATTCGGCAGGAACTTACGCTTGCTGTAGAGAACAAAAAATGGAGTGAAATGACAGCATTTTGGAAGAACTCTGCCAGTCTTTTGGAGGCAACCCTGGATATGGATGAAGAAGCCATTGTAGAAAGTATAGAAAAGATTCACACTCAGTATGCATCTGGAATCCAGTACAATGACGAAAATTCCCTAAGCAGTGTACTTACGATTGCATACTTAAGTTCTATGCAGTATTATTTCAAACCTGTCCGAGAGTTTCCTACTGGTCGTGGCTTTGCTGATTTTGTGTATATACCGAAACCAGAATACAAAGCCAATTATCCAGCGCTCGTAGTAGAATTGAAATGGAATAAGAATGCGAAAACGGCTCTTCAACAGATTTACGAGAAAAAATATCCGGAGTCTATTGCAGAATATACTGGAGAGATTTTGCTGGTTGGGATTAATTATGATAAGAAGACGAAGAAACATGAATGTGTGATAGAAGAGTACCAGAACTAGCAAGTTGTATAAAGTTAGTTAATGAAATATCGGCGATTTATAATACAATCTATCTATAAATACAGATGAAGGAGAATGTATAGTGGGGAGAGTTAGATGGATTCATTTTTCTGATTTGCACTTGGGAAATGATAAAGCAACAGAAACACGTCTTATGAGGCGTGAATTGCCAGAATATATTGCTGGATTGAATCGAAATTTTGACTATGCGTTTTGCACAGGTGATATTAAAGAGTGGAATGGCTGCTATACAGATGCCTGTGTGGAGTATTTAAAATCGATATGTAAAGCTGGAATGGTGCCTTTGACACGGTTATTTATAGTTCCAGGAAATCATGACGTTAAAGTTACAAATTCCGAAAGAAAAGAGATTATAGATAGATTAACTGATTGGAATAGTTCATATTACACTCCGGCTGAGGGAAATATTTCAGAATCTGATATTAGAATCCTAAAAGAAGGGGAAACTGATTTCATAAATTTTATCAGAAAACTGCTTGGAACAGAACGTGCAGAGATGTACACAAAACCGCATTTTGTGGTTAAGACAGAGCAGTTTAATATTCTACATGTGGATTCAACTTTGACTTACGGTCAGGGAAGAAATCGTGACTTCGTAATTGGATCAGGTGTACTGTTAGATGCATTGGACGAATGTGCTCCAAACAAGCCAACAATTCTTCTTACACATTATTCGTTTGATTTTTTGACACAGCAGGAGCGAAACGAGGTTGAAAAATTGTTGGAAAGTACAGATGTGCAGCTATGGTTGGCAGGTCATGAACATGAAAATCTGATTCGCAAGCAGCGTGAAAAGTTCTTGGAATGCCAAAGTGGAAACCTTGCACTTCAATATGGGGCAAGATCTTGTTTCCTTACTGGAGAACTTGATTTAGATACAGGAGAAGGGATTCTTGAAGTTCATGCCTGGTATGAGAAAAAAGGCTGGGCATTGTATCCCTTTGCACGAACTGGATCGGAAAATGATCAAATTTACCCTTTCTCATTAAGGCTTCCGGGAATTAAAAGAGAAAAGAATGTATCACCAGAGCTTTTTAATGCTCGTGAAGCCTGTTATCAGCTTTCCCAGGATGGAAATCTTTTTGATGGTGTCAAAGTGAACAACCTGCTTTTTGCAGATTTGGAATGGAATGGCCGGACATATATAAATAATAATACAGAAACTCCGTTGACGACGCTTATGAGGGAATTATGGACTTACAAAAATGAACATCCGGAAGTATCCTGTAATGCACTGATTCTTGGCGACGGCGGAATGGGCAAGAGTACTATGATGTATCAAGAGTGCAGAAGATTGCTTGAGGATGGAAAAATGGCAGTATATGTTTCACTACAGGCGCGCGAGGGATTTGGAAACGAAAGAATATTAGATTATGTCTTGAAGTGTATATATAAGGAAATAGATGAGCGCTCTAAGAGCCGTTTTGTTTCATTAACATGTTCCAGACATTTGCATCCAGATGTCACATTATTTATTGATGGATTTAACGAACTAACAGGCTCTGGTGCACAGAGATATGTTGCGGAAATTAAGAAATTATCACAGCAACAGGGAATTCAGATTGTAATATCTTCACGGCTTGATTTTTTGAGAGATTATGGACTTAGTCATTTTTGGATGATTCATACCTGTGATCTTAGAGAAGAACAATATCATGGCCTTTTTGATGAAAACGAGTGGAATAATATTGTGGCGCATAAGAATATAAGGATTCTTCTTCGAAACCCAATGATGGCACTTTTGTATGCATGTACCTGTCCGGTTGTAAGTAAGCATCAAGATCTGGATTATTTAGACTGGAAAATGCCAATAACGAATGTTGTTGATCTGATTCATGATTATTACTTATCACAAATTGCAATTTTGTTAGATAGGGAAATGGTCAGTGGGGATGATGTGGTTGCTGGCTATTTAATAATTAAGAGAGTTCTTCCAAAGCTTGGATATGAACTGGAACGGAAAAATACTACAATTTGGGGAGAGGATGATTTTGAGCGTGCGTTGAGTAATGCAGTTGCGGAGACAAATGCATGGATAGGTGGAAGCTGTGATGTAGCTGTAATACGAAAGATAAGAAGAAAATTTCGTATTCAGAGTGCAGAAATTTCAGAAGATAAAGCGTACAATCTTATAGTAACAGAACTATGTCTTTTAAAAGCTGGCTCCGGAAGAGTTTCATTTTCACATCAGGTTTTCCGCGATTATCTTTCAGCAGTATATTTGTACGCTTGCCTTAGAAATAATATTAGAACAGAAAGACAGTGGCATGAAGAAAAAATTCATCGTGGTGTTGTGAGTTATCTTCGCTATATGCATGAAGAACCGCTGTGGGGAGAAAATGGAATTGCAAACCAATATCTTTCCGGATATAGAGAAAAGGAAAGGCCTGCTGCGGATAATTTTGTTGCCAATATTGTAAATTGTTGGTTAAGTGAAGAAACTGGAGAGCGTGATCTGTCCGGAATTGATTTACGGGGGATTCCTTTAGCTGATCATTTAAAAAGTAAATTCACAGGAAAAATTAATATAAATAATGCATGGGTTGATCGGCAGACTTTTATTAATGATAAGCATCATGATTGCATTATAGATATAAACTTTTCTCATGATGGAAGGACAATGGCCGCAATTTCTAAAAATGGAATTGTATCAGTTGTCAATTTATTAACTCAGAGTCAAATGATCGTGGGAGAACTGGGATGCCTTGAATCAGCGGCTATTGGCTATAATACAGATGATTTTCTAATTGTAAAATATGATGGAAAGACAGTTAAATGGCCAACGATTGCTTATGATATTATAGAAAATTGTAGCTTTGATGAAGTGGTTTACGTTGATTCCATTACAGAAGAAATGAAGGTGAAGGTGAATGCGCTTAAAAAGAGGCTGAGTGAATCGGATTTGTTAGGATCATGTGTGAAACAATCTGAGGACGGTAGATACTTAGGAATTGGGTATGAGAGTGGTTTTCTGCAAATTTGGGATGTACAGACGCAGGAGTGTGTTGGAGAATTGTCATTGAGCGATACACAAATATCCACTGTGTCATTTACTCCGGACGGAACAATTGCAGCATTAGGATCCGGCGGTAAAATCGTTCAAGTATGGGACGTTGTAAAACGCAAATATCTTCATACATTGTATTTTAAATACCGGGTAAGTAATGTTAGTTTTCCAGGAAATGAGCATATCTTAGAGTGCCAATTTTCAAATGGAACATACAGAAAAGTGAATATTGATGATGGAAGAGTGGGTCCGGAGACGCAGCATGGTGGAACTCGATTTGTTTCTCAAAGGTTACTAAAAAGACTTGGAAGGCAAAAAGCAGACAAGATAGAGTCTGCACAAAATGGAAACGCAATCATCTTGTTGGAAAATGGAAATGCATACACATGGGATGAAAAATTACAAAGACTAAATTTTTGCCCTGGTCATATGGGAAAAGTTACAGCCATTGCAATGTGCGGTGCTGATAATCGATTTGCAGCAAGTTATTCGCAGGAAAGATATCGGGCAAATCGGAATGACAAAACTCGCAGAGGTATTTTGGATGGACAGAAGGTAGTTCGGGTTCGAATTGTGAAAACGGGACAGTGCCAGTGGCGATTGCCTACTCGTGGAAGATCTATAAAAAAATTACAGTTTTTTACAGCAAATCGGATTATTTTGGCTGGACTGGCAACAAATGGTGACATTTTGTTATGGGAATTAATCAATAAAATGGTATATGGGAAAGAGCGAGGCGAATGGAAAGCAGTAGAAGTTGTTCGGAATAATCAGACGGAACCACTGGAATGTGCAGTGACAAAGGACAGAAAAACATTTATAAGTGCGTATATAGATGGGAGTCTTGTAATCCGATCCTTTTCCGAGCAGTGTGAAGACGATGGAGTGATAAGCACATTTCCTGGAATTGATGCAAGTGTATTTGAATGGGAAGACTTGAAATGCGATGACGATATAAAAAAGACTTTGAGGAGTTATCTTCAGAAATGACTTCAAAAGTGTCAAGTATATCAGTAAAAATCCGAAAGGATTATTTGTGACTTGGATCGTTAATTGGCTGATCAAACCATTTACAATGTATGGAATTGCATGCTTGTTCTTCTTTGTGTTATTCAGGGCATTTATTCCGGTTGAACTTGCTACAGAATATCTGGCTGGGGCAGTATTGCTTGGTGCAGCACCATGCACAGCAATGGTATTTGTATGGAGCAGTCTGACGCAAGGGAATCCGGTATATACTGTCGTTCAGGTTGCAACGAATGATATTATCATTCTTTTTGCATTTGGACCGATTGTGAAATTTCTGCTGGGCGTGTCCACAGATTAGAGTGCTTTTTTCATGCCTTGAAAGGAAGTGGTCAAAGCACAATGCTTGCAAACTCAGAGTTCGTGGCACTTTTAAAGCAGGCGAATACAGACAGTTCCAAGATGGCAGAGATTATCGGAGTATCAGAGGCACAGCTTAGATTCGTAACCAATACCGCTTCGGGAATGGGGCTTATCAAGTGTGGCTCTGTGGTGATTCCATTTGATAATCAGATTAGCAAGGATACAGACCTTTACAGACTGTATAACACCAATATTCATGAGATGATAGCGATGATGAAAAAGGAAAAACTACCGGAAAAAGTAATTGAGAGGAGTGGAGAATCTTGATATAATTAAATATAGTGATTTAAAAAAGTTTATAATTTCTCGCTAAAATGGTAAAAATGACATTGTGACACCACTGGTGTCACAATTCGAAAGGTGGAATATTTGTATGGATAATGATTTAATGTCTGCAGCTGGATTAATCCATATAATTGAGGAATCTAGACAAAATGCATTAAAAAAAGTAAATGAGGAACTTATCAAAATGTATTGGAAAGTAGGTGAGTTCTTAAGTAAGGAAACGGAACACGCTTCGTAGCAATATCTATGGACAATTGATTTGTAAACGCTGTTTTTCACAAAATTATTGAGGCCAAAAAGTTTTCATGATATCATTATTGGTAGAAAATAGTGATACTGTGGAAGCTTTTTTATATAGGGAGTGTGTGAGTGATGGGAATATTAGTGAATCCAGATAATTTGGCTTTTCAGGTAGCATTGAATTCCGAGATATATGTTGATAAAAGCGGACTTATTAAGTATACGAATAAAGTTTTGAATACATTGCAGGCCTATATTTGCAATAGCCGTCCGAGAAGGTTTGGAAAATCTATTACAGCGAATATGCTTACAGCTTATTACAGCAGAGGCTGTAATTCAGAAGAAATGTTCGCCGGATTGGAAATTAGTGAAAGTGCAGATTTTAAGAAGCACTTGAACCAATATGATGTAATACATCTTGATATCCAATGGTGTATAGAGCCAGCTGGTGGACCTGAAAGGGTGGTTTCTTATATTTCGGAAAAGACGATTGCGGAGCTTGCGGAATACTATCCAGGTGTATTGAAAGAGAAGACGGAATCTTTGCCAGAAGTGTTGTCTCGTATTAATGGTGCAACTGGAAAAAAATTTATTGTCATCATTGATGAATGGGATGTCCTTATTCGTGACAAGGACGTTAATAAAAGGGTACAGGAAGAGTATATTAATTTTCTCAGGGCAATGTTCAAAGGAACAGAACCAACAAAATATATTCAACTTGCATATCTTACTGGTATTCTTCCAATTAAAAAGGAAAAAACTCAGTCGGCATTAAATAATTTTGATGAGTTTACAATGCTGAGCGCAAGCAATCTGGCTCCGTATATTGGTTTTACAGAAGCTGAAGTGAAAAAGCTGTCAGAAAAATATCAGCAGGATTTTGCTGAAGTGAAGCGATGGTACGATGGCTATCTTCTGAAGGATTACCAGGTTTATAATCCCAGAGCCGTTGTCAGCGTAATGCTAAGGGGGGAATTCAGGAGTTACTGGTCAGAAACAGCATCCTATGATGTGATTGTGCCTTTGATTAACATGAACTATGATGGGCTGAAAACAGCTGTTATTGAGATGCTTTCCGGAGCCGAAGTCAAGGTGAATGTGGCAGCTTTTCAAAATGATACGGAAGATATTAAAAGTAAAGATGATGTATTGACTTATATGATCCATTTAGGATACCTTGGTTATAATGAGAACAGGAAGACTGCTTTTGTACCAAATGAGGAGATACGGCAGGAGCTGACGACGGCTGTTGAGAGTAAAAAGTGGAATGAAATGCTGATATTGCAGCTGAATTCGGAAAATCTGCTGGATGCTACATTGGATATGGATGGTGAGGCGGTTGCAGAAGAGATTGAAAAAATCCATAACGAGCATGTGTCAGTAATTCAGTATAATAATGAGAATTCCTTGAGCAGTGTGCTTACAATTGCCTACTTAAGCGCAATGCAATACTATTTTAAGCCAATCCGTGAATTTCCTACAGGACGGGGATTTGCTGACTTTGTATTTATCCCAAAGCCAGAGTACAAAAATGATTATCCGGCATTGCTTGTGGAATTGAAGTGGAACCAGAATGCGCAGACTGCATTAACACAAATTAAGACAAAAAAGTATCCTTCTTCGATCTTGAATTATACAGGTGATATTCTTCTTGTTGGAATCAATTATGATAAAAAAAGTAAGGAACACCAGTGCCTGATTGAGAAGTACGAAAAAGATTGATTTTGCCAGAACAGTGCCGAATGAAAATAACTTAAAAGGGCAGGTGTGGATGTTCTCCACAACCTGCCCTTTCGTGAGGGGAATGTATCAGAAACCTGTAAGTCGGAATACCATTAATTCGCTTGCAGAGTCGTCGTCACGGTCCTGTGTCATAAGAACCATCACAGAACCATCCTCTGCAACTTTCATATCTTCAATCCAGGGGTATCTGGTTCCAAACATATCGTAGCAGTCTACTTCGGCGAGGAGAGTTCCGTCCTTTGACCAGAAGTAGAATTCTCGCATATTTCCATCTGCTGCAATATAGCCATTCGCTGTCTCAGCTATTCCCGTGAGACTTCCGAAATAAGCAGGATCCTCGTGCTGGTCACCGCCAAGAAGCAGCTGCTGGTTGCCCTCCAGATCATAAACTGCTATTTTCGATGGGGTGTCATCTCCTGCAAGACGTCCGTATACCATAATATGATCATTGCTGATCTCAACTAGGCTGACAAATTTAAAAATACCGGTTCGTGCCTCGTCATCATTCATGGAGGTTAAGATCCAGGGCTCTGTAAGCACGCTGCCGTCCTGGAAGGTTACTTTTTCCGTATCATAGCCAAGGTAGCTGGTAATGCCCCAGGCACCGGATGGGTGTACAGACAGGTAACCGCTTGTGCCGGTCTCCAATATGGTCTGCCCGTCTTTCATAACAATTCCTTTTCCACCGTTACGGGAAATATAAAGTTTTCCGTCCGTGTCTGTAAAAAGATCCATTCCCTGCTCGTCCAGTGTATCAGAAGAAAGAAGATTCAGGGTGCTTCCAGTATATTCGTAAGTTTCCAGAGTATTATTCAGCTGATGATACATCCGGTCTCCAGATATTGCAAACTGGTGACGCATGATCTCAAATCCGTTCTGGGAAACATTAAATGGAATATACTCCGGAGTGACGGTATAATCTCCAACAGCTATACTCTGCGGAGCCGGTGTGAATGGAGTTCCATCCCAGGGGTAAGGTGCTTCCACATTGCCGGTGTCCTCTAATTTCAGTTCCAGATTGTTAAAAACGTTTTTGACAGAATCGTTTTCTTCTCCGGAAATGATAACTTTGTAGGTCACACCGGATGGCTCGTGACGATAAATGTAGTAAATTCTGTCAAAATTGTCTGTGGTTCGTATATAATCCACATCGCCAATGGTTGTTTTTTCAATAGTGCCGTCTGCATAGTCATGAAGATCGATATCGGAGGTCTGCAGATATTTGCGGAAAGAGTAGCTTGATTCTTCATTTGCTTTAATGGTGAAATCATTTTGTGAGCTATCCTTGTCTGCACCTTCGAATACGCTGACAGAGCAGGTATTTTCATAATCGCTGATATCATTCGGATCATAGCTCCAGTCATCTGGAAGGTTAAGCTTGAACAGGGTTACGTCAATGGTGTTGTCACTTTCTCCATGAACGGTGAGAGCGCTACTGGCAGTCAGAAGCACAAGTCCGGTCACAAGAGGTAGTATTTTCCATATTTTTTTTCTCATATTCAGCACCTCTTTTCTATGTGGAATGTTTTGTATTTTTATTTTCCCAGATTTTGGAGACTTTGTCACTGACACAAATGACAGGTAATCCGTAAGGAAAGCGTTATTGCTGGAAAAAATGCGGATATCCGGAAGCGGCAAATGGGAATAAAAGTAATTTGTCCTGCATAGGCTATTGAAAAAAGGATATTTGGAATGATATCAATTGGCCTGTGTATGATCGTAAAAAATGAGGAGGCGGTACTTCGCAGAATCCTCACGCCGATGAGCAAGCTTGTGGACAAAATCTATATTTGCGATACCGGATCGGTGGATAAAACGAAGGAGATTGCCAGGGAGTTTACCGATGAGGTTTATGATTTTTTGTGGAAAGATGATTTCTCTGCTGCCCGCAATTTTATTACGGAAAAAGCAGATACGGATTATTGGATGTGGCTGGATGCAGATGACGTCATTACGCCGGAAAATCAAGAGAAGCTGCTCAGGTTGAAAGAGAGCATGGATTCAGATACGGATGTGGTTATGATGGATTATGCAGTGGGATTTGATGAATGGGAGCATGTTACTTTTTCTTATTACAGAGAGCGTATCATGAAGACTTCCCGGAATTTCAGATGGCAGGGGCGCGTCCATGAAACGGTTGTTCCGGCGGGGAATATTTTATATTCGGATGTGGTGATTGAGCATCGGAAAATAAAGGCTGGAGAGTCTTTTCGCAATCTGCATATATATGAGCAGATGATTGATTCCGGTGAAAAAATGGAACCGAGACATTTCTTTTATTATGGGCGGGAGCTTTTTTATCATAAGCAATATGAGTATGCAATTTTAATTTTAAAAAAATTTCTGGAAGAACCAGATGGCTGGATAGAGAATAAACTGAACAGCTGTCTGGTTCTTTCCTGCTGTTATCAGGCAATGGGAGAGAATGCAGCTGCTTTTGATATACTTTTTTACAGCTTTACGATGGATGTTCCGAGAGCGGAGATCTGTTGTGAGATAGGAAGATTGTTTATGGAAAAAAGGGAGTATGTGACGGCAGCATATTGGTATCAGCAGGCTCTTCTTGCGCCACGGAAAAAGAAAAACGGCGGTTTTTATATTGCAGACAGTCATGATTTTATACCTGCGATACAGATGTGTGTATGTCTGGATAAAGCGGGAAGGCACAGGGAGGCGTTTGAATTTCATAAAAAGGCAAGAGTATTGAAGCCTCTGCATCAGGCAGTTATTGGAAATGAGAAGTATTTCAGGGATGTTTGGGGTATGGAGTGAGAGGGAAAATTCACCTGTATTGTTAGTATTTCATATATTGATAGTGAATATCTAAGCTGTTATGGGAGAATGTGTATGTTTTTTGATCGTCATAATCAGAAAAATTCTTCTGAAAAGGAAGCTTCTGGTGATATCACCTGTACATCCTGTTTTGGAAACAATAATCGCTGCGGCTGCGATTGCAGTTGTTCGGGACAGGGAGCCACAGGGCCTCGTGGTGCAACCGGTCCTATGGGACCTATTGGTCCAAGAGGGTGTCCCGGTGTGACTGGTCCTATGGGACCAAGAGGATGCCAGGGAGCAGTAGGCCCTGCAGGTCCTATGGGCCCGCAGGGAGAGCCTGGTATGCCAGGCGTTATGGGGCCTGCCGGAGAAGCCGGCCCCGCCGGAGCGACAGGCTCAACAGGCCCAACCGGCCCAGCCGGAGCGACAGGCTCAACCGGCCCAGCCGGAGCGACAGGCTCAACCGGCCCAACCGGCCCAGCCGGAGCGACAGGCCCAACCGGTCCAGCCGGAGCAACAGGCCCAACCGGTCCAGCCGGAGCAACAGGCCCCGCCGGTCCCGCTGGAGAAGCAGGTCCAACCGGTCCAGCCGGAGCAACAGGCCCAACCGGTTCAGCCGGAGCAACAGGCCCAACCGGTCCAGCCGGAGCGACAGGCCCAACCGGTCCTGTCGGAGCAGACGGCCCGATTGGTCCAACCGGCCCAGCGCCAACTCCGGCAGCGGCAGTAGCAGATGCTACTGGTACAGAGGATGCTGTGACACAGCTAAATACACTTCTGGCAAATCTTCGCGCTGCCGGAATTCTGCAATCCTAGCGCATGTTTGAAAAAGGCTTTCTGCAAGATGTGCGTCACAATTTGTGGGAGATTTCGCCCAGATGAGGGCGCAGTAGTGGCTAAGGCAACCGAATTCGGGTGAAATATACCGCAATGAGGGCAAGGGCTGGAAATGGAGCAATCCATTTCCGGTCCTTTCTCTATGCACCCTGCAGCACATATTCCTTATGGAAAAATAAGAATATGACTTTGAAGATTATCGCCGAAACCATTCGTGACAGGAGAGAAACAGAAAATCATAATCAGCCTGACAAAAGATTAGAAGTACTGTTGCCCACAAAATTATTGAGACTCCAAAGCTTTCATGCTATCATTATAAAAACAGGAAATAGTGATACTGTGAATTACCGGGGACAGTGGGAGAAATACAGGGCTATGGGAGTGAGTGGTATTTATTCGGATGCATTGTGAAAGCGAGTTTGGATTCGATTTTAAGGATGATTTTGAAAAAGAGAAAGGGGCATTCAAACATGAAAAACTATCGCGCAGAATTAACAGGCGTTTTTGGTGATCCAGTGGATGATAATCCTACTGGTGTAGTTGAGGAGGCTGCGTTTGCAGCGAAAAATTTGAATTATCGTTATCTGACCATTAAAGTGCTTCCAGAGGATCTTGGAAAGGCAATGGACAGTGTGAAAATCTTTGGCATGAAGGGAATCAATCTTACCATGCCCCACAAGATCAAGGTTCTTCCTTATCTGGATGAACTGAGTCCGGCAGCAGAGATTATCGGAGCAGTGAATACGGTTATCCAGAAAGAGGGAAAACTATTCGGTGAGAATACGGATGGAAAAGGGTTTGTAACCGCGTTGAAGAATTCTGGTGAGACTCTGGATAAGAAAAATGTGACTATTCTTGGCGCTGGCGGAGCAGCCAGGGCGATAGCTGTTGAATGTGCATTAAATGGGGCTGCTCATATCAATATTATCAACCGAAGCATTGAAAAAGGTGAGGAACTGGCATCTCTTATTCAGATGAAAACAGACAGCAGTGCAAAGTATCTTAACTGGAAAAACAATATGGCAATTCCATCTGATACAGATATTTTAATCAATGCCACTTCAATCGGGTTTTCTCCAAATGTGACAGACAAGCCAGACATTGATTATACTACCATCACACCGGAAATGTGTGTATGCGATGTCATATTTAATCCTGCGGAAACAATTTTCCTAAAGACTGCAGCAGAAAATGGTGCAAAAACCATCACCGGTCTTGGAATGCTGGTACAGCAGGCCGCACTGAATTTCACTCTCTGGACAGGCGTGGAAGCGCCGGTAGATGTGATGGAGGATGCGCTGAAGAAGGAGTTTGAGTAAGCGTATTTTCATTATGAATTTCAGGAAAAGTTCCAGCTAAATGAAAGGCCTAATCCCCCAGCTATGCCGGAAAGAATGGAGTAGGCGGAAGCAGTGAGGATAACAAAATAAAGCCTCCTGTGATATGATGAGAATAGTGTCGCAAGCCAAACTCAAAATCAAAGGAGGCGGTCCAAATGGACAATAAAAGTCTATCACATACTCGCTGGAAATGCCAGTATTATATCGCATTTATTCCTAAATATTGGAAGAAAGTATTGTATGAAAAGTACATGGATGCTTTACGACAGAAATCCTATTTTTCAGCCTTCGCCAATTCTTTCACAATCTTATCAAAATCAGAGTCGATTGGTTGCGTCTTATTGAAGATGTCATATTCTTGATAGGCTTTCTCCACTGCCTGTTTATGAGAAATCCGCCCATTATCTTTGAGAATATCGTATCTGCGGAACGCAAGGAACTCGTTCACGCTTTTTGAAAATTCTTCCATTGTAAAAACATTTTCTCGTTCAATTAAATCCTCTATGTAATCAAAATATCCTGTAACGGTACGTTCCAACTGACGAATCTGTTTTTCATCCAAATAGTTTTTGGCAATTGGAGTATCTGATTTGAGGATACGACCATCGGGAGCATTTTTCCATGTGGTCAAGCCCATATTTTCCTTGGTGTGGTCAGCTTGATTGTACACAATTTCAGCTGCTGTTTTACCGGTAATGGCATAATGAAATTTGTTCTGTATGGTGGCATAAAAATGATATGCAGTATCAGAATCTCTATCGTAATCAATGCTGCATTCTGCAAAGATATCGGTTATCTGTTGCCATATTCTGCGTTCACTGGCACGGATGGAGCGAACTCTTTCCAGCAATTCACAGAAATAGTCTTTTCCAAAAGCTGTTTTACCCTGTTTCAAGCGTTCATCATCCATAGCAAAGCCCTTTATCATATATTCCTTCAAAATACCAGTTGCCCACATACGGAACTTGGTTGCCTGAATGGAGTTTACTCTGTAACCAACGGAAATAATGGCATCCAGATTGTAATAATTAGTAGGGGAAAGCTGTGTTTTTCCAGGAATTGCACCGTGCGGAGTGGGTATTTCCATTTTGGAAACTACCACTTCTTCACGAAGTTCTCCCTGCTCAAAAATATTTTTTAAATGCTTGCTGATTGCCGGTGTCTGAACACCGAATAATTCAGCCATTGCCTTTTGGGTAATCCAGATGGTTTCATCTTTTATCAAGGCACTGACTGTTACGTTATCATCTTCGGTTCTGTACAGCACCATTTCCATTTGTTTTGTGATATCTGTATTCATAAAAACCTCTAATCTGATCTTTCAAAATGTAATCTGTATTGTTTAAAAATATATTACTATGATACCAAGTTTGTTCCACAAGTTCAAATGATATTTGGGATTTCTTTTGTTTGCTTATTCTTTTTATCTGTAATCAGTACCTGATAGGTGTCATAAAAAATCTGTTTTGCCTTTGTAAGGGAGATGTGATTATCCACTCTGTTCTGCAGAGCCAGTATAAAGGATTTGCGAAGCTTGCGATAGTGTAGAATCTTTTTGGTTGTTGCTACTAAAAAATACACAAAATAAACATCGATTATTCATACAAAATAGAAAAAATATAAAAACACATTGACAGATAAAAGCAGAACGTGTATGATAAAACCATCAAATAGGAACGTTCCCACAAAGGATAAAAATAACAATATGCACAATGTGAGAATAATTTTTTTAGAACAAAATGGTAACGTTCCCAAAAAGTAAAACATAATATCAAAAATCAAACGGAGGAAAGAACTATGAAGAAAAAACTCGTGAGCCTGTTTCTTACAGCAGCAATGACCTGTTCAATGATGGCAGGTGCAACTACCGTATTTGCAGAAGAGAATGCCGATGAGGCAGCAGAAGAAACTGTAGAACTTGCAGAACCTTCCACAGATGAGGGATATACGATTGGTATTTCTGTTCTGAACTTGACTGGCCAGTTCTTCATTCAGTTAGTAGACGCAGCTCAGAATGAAGCAGATGCAACAGGCTGTACCTTAATGACAAACTCCTGCGACAGTGATTCCGCAAAACAGATCACAGCATTGGAAAACTTTATTTCCGCAGGCTGTGATGCAATTATCGTATGTGCAGTTGATTCTGAAGCAGCTAAACCAGTTATTGCTAAGGCAAAAGAAGAAGGCATTGCAGTTGTTTGCCTGACTTCTACAATTGATGGGTATGATGCATATATTGGCTGTGAAGAATACGTACTTGGATATACACAGGGATGTGCAGTAGGACAGAGAATCGCTGAAATGTATGGAACAGATGAAGAAGTACAGGCAGCTACTCTGAACTACGACTTAATGGAATCCGTTATTGCACGTAAAGAGGGAATTATAGCAGGCGTTCAGGAATATGCACCAAACGTTAAATTTGTTGCAGATGCAACAGCAGCAGATCAGGAAGAAGGAATGTCCAATACAGAGAACTTCCTTCAGGCAAACCCAGACCTGAAAGTTGTATGCGGTGTATCTGACGGCGCAGCACTTGGTGCTTACCAGGCATTTAAAGCAGCTGGTATGACAGATCCGGATCAATATCTGATTGCCGGTATTGATGCTACAGATGAAGCTCTGAAACTTATTGATGAGGGAACTATTTATCAGGTTTCCGTAAGCCAGAATCCGACCGCAACAGGTAAAGCTCTTGTTGATACAGCAATTGCAGTCGTAAATAAAGCATCCTACCCGAAAGATAGTTTATTCGACCTTCAAGCTGTAACATCAGCAAATGTAAAAGATTATATCACTGAATAATATAATTTTCAGGTGTTCGGGGGACTGTGAAAAAGTCCCCCGAAGTTATTCAGGGGGTACCCCGGGAAGGAATCAGTTATATGGAACCTATATTAACTTTAAAGAATGTTACAAAAGAATATCCCGGTGTTGTGGCGCTGGATCATATGAATCTGGAAGTTTATCCCGGGGAAGTACATGCACTTATGGGAGAAAACGGTGCTGGAAAATCAACATTGATCAAAGTTGTGTCTGGAGCAATCAAGCCAAATGGTGGAATCATTTTATATGAAGGAAAAGAATACGATTCTATGACTCCGGCTTTGTCAAAAAAACTAGGAATCGGTGTTATTTATCAGGAATTTAATCTTGTTCCGGATCTTTCCGTAGCGGAAAATATATTTCTTGGACAAAAGCTGACCTCAGGTTTTACGATTAACCGCAAGTTAATGAATCAGAGAGCCAAAGAACTTATGGATAGCTTTGGAATCGATATTGACGTAACAAAGGATGTAAAAAGTCTTACAGTTGCTTATCAGCAGTTGGTAGAAATCACGAAAACAATTTCGTCCAATGTAAAAGTACTGATTATGGATGAACCGTCAGCACCGCTGACAAACCGTGAGATTGATGCTATGTTCGGAATTGTACGCAAACTGAAAGCGCAGGGAGTTGCAATTATCTATATTTCCCATAGAATGGAGGAAATTTTTGCCTTGGCGGACAGAATCACGGTTATGCGCGATGGAAAATATGTGGGAACTAGAATGGCTTCCGAAATTGACAATAATGGATTGATCAAAATGATGGTTGGTCGTGACTTGGACGAGCAGTATCCTACTGTAGAAAAGAAAATTGGTGAGGTAGTGCTAGAAGTAAATCGTCTTTGTACTGATGCACTTCTGAAAGATATTAGTTTTCAGGTACATAAAGGTGAGATCCTTGGACTTGCAGGGCTTGTTGGTGCTGGAAGAACTGAAACTGCGAGAGCTATTTTCGGAGCAGATTCAAAATCTTCAGGAGAGATCAGAATTCATGGTAAAACGGTTCAAATCCACAGTCCGAAAGATGCAATCAAAGATGGAATTGCTTTGATTCCTGAGGATCGTAAAAAGCATGGAGCTCTTCTGGAGATGACAATCCGTGATAATATTTCTTTTATTGCTGTGAAAAGTATTTCAAAAGCTGGTTTTGTAGATCGGAATGCAGATAAAAATATGGCAGAAAAGTACATTAAGGAACTGTCAATTAAAACCCCGTCTATGGAACAGCTTACCCGAAATCTTTCAGGTGGAAACCAGCAAAAGGTAGTACTTGCGAAATCCCTGGCATCCAATTCTGATATTATTATATTTGATGAGCCAACAAGAGGGATTGATGTGGGAGCTAAAAAAGAAATTTATGTTCTGATGAATGAACTGGCGAAAAAAGGAATGGCAATTATTATGATTTCTTCTGAAATGCAGGAACTTCTGGGAATGTCCGACAGAATCATTGTTATGCATGAGGGAGAAATGATGGGTGAATTAAAGAAAGAGGATGCTACGCAGGAAAAGATTCTTGAGCTGGCCTCCGGAATCAGATAAGGAGAAAAGACATGAAACAGATATTAAAAAAATTCAGCACACTTATTATTTTAGTTGTCTTGGTAGTTATTTTTTCAGTTGCATCCCCGAACTTTCTTCGGATCAACAATATTCTGAATGTTCTTCGCCAGGTCGCTGTTATTGGAATTTTGTCTGCTGGTATGACATATGTTATCATATCTGGCGGAATGGATTTGACAGTAGGTGCATACCTGGGGCTTTCAGGAGTGGCTGTTGCACAGATGATCAGCGGTGGCATGGTAGCGCCTCTTGCAATTATCCTTACCATGTTGATTATGACCGTTATTGGCGTAATTACAGGCGCACTCATTGTTGGTCTGGATGTATCTGCGATTGTAATTACTCTTGGAATGATGACGGTTGTCCGTGGACTTGCTTACATTTTCTCTGGCGGACTTCCTGTTTATGATATTCCGGATTCCATTGTATTTCTTGGTCAGGGATATGTAGCAGGAATTCCGGTTCCGGTTATCATTATGCTGATCATTGTTGTTCTCGCTGGCCTTATTCTGAAATATTCCTATTTTGGCCGTTACATATATGCTATCGGTGGAAATGTAGAAGCTGCAAAACTGGCTGGCGTTTCCGTAAATAAGATTGTAATTTCTTTGTATGGAATCAGTGCTTTTCTGGCTTCTATCGCCGGTATTGTACTTACAGGACGAATCAGCTCAGGTGCTCCGGCTTCTGGAACCGGAACTGAAATGGATGTTGTAACTGCAGCCGTAATCGGAGGAATCAGTGTAAACGGTGGAAAGGGATCCATGCTTGGTGCATTCCTTGGAGCTGTTATTATCGGCGTGCTTAGCAATGGTCTGACTATTATGAATATTGGAGAGTATTATCAGCAGGTTGTTAAAGGTCTGGTTCTGATTCTTGCAGTAGCTTTTGATGTTCTCGCAAACAAAGAAAAAGTGAAAAAAATGAAAGCAGCATAGGGGGGATGACAGATGAAGTCAATTTTATGTTATGGAGATTCCAATACTTACGGACTTAGGTCTGACTTAGTCAGCAGATACCCAAGAAATGTGCGGTGGACAGGGATTCTTCAAGAAAAATTGGGATCAGAGTATTATATTATTGAAGAGGGACTTGGTGGAAGAACTACTGTATGGGATGATCCTGTTGAGGACTACAAAAATGGTAAAAAATATCTCCTTCCATGTCTGGACAGTCATAAACCTCTTGATCTTGTAGTAATCATGCTTGGAACAAATGATTTGAAATCAAGATTTTCCGTAACACCTTTTGATATTGGTGTATCCATGGAAAATTTGGTGAAAACTGTTTTGAAATCGGATTCAGGTGTCGATTTTGAGCCACCGAAGATTTTGCTGGTGACACCAGTTCCCATTCATAGCGTAAACCGCCCCATGGACTTGGATCAGATGATTCCAGATATGGAAAACAGAAGCAAAGCCTTATCAAATTATTATGAGGATATTGCAAAACGATATGATCTGGCGTATTTGGATCCTGCGGGGAAAGTGGAAGTCAACGAGATTGATGGCATTCATTATACGGAAAAAGGACATGCTCAGATGGCAGAGTTAATGGAAAAGAAAATAAAAGAAATTCTAGAGAGTGTTTGAAAAGGTTTTCTGCCAAATCTCCCACAAAGTGGGTCATACAGATTGTGGGAATGATTTTTCAAACAGGCTCTAGGCTGAAAAATAAGGCAGACTCCAGTAAAAAATGGATGTCTGTCTTATTTTTCTTGAATAATAGTTACTAAAAAGGTATTATTAGTACATAAAATTACAATATTTAATTATCGGAGAAGAGATATGGTTACAATATTTGATGTTGCAAAAGAAGCGGGTGTATCCAAATCTACAGTCTCGCGCGTGATCAATCGGGATACAAAGGTGAAAAAGGAAACAAGAGATGCTGTGGAAGCGGCCATCAAGAAGCTGAACTATTCCCCGAGCTATATGGCACAGGCAATTCGTACCAGAAGAACTCACACGATAGCATTGGTGGTTCCGGAATACAGTAATATTTTTTATACGGACATGTTTCGTGGAGTAGAAGATATTGCATTGAAATATGGCTACATGGTTATGGTCTGTAATACGGAACGTCATGCAATGTCGGAAATCGAATACACAAATCAATTACTAAAGCGAAATATTGACGGCATCATCTACAATACGTATCGTACAGATGATGAGATGGCTGAATATCTCAGGCATATATCTGAACGACTTCCTATTGTGTATATGAACAAATCACTTGGGGATGATGAAAATTATGCATGTGTTTATACTGATGGATTTAAGAGCAATCGAAAAGCAGTCCAGTATCTGATTGATAAGGGACGGCACAAATTAGGCTACGTAATGAATTCGGAAGATGTAAGCATTATTGAAGATCGTTTTGAAGGTTTTGTTCAGGGATTGAAGGACTTTGGACTTGAGCTTAACGAAAAGTGGGTATATCGTGTCCCACGGGAAAATGAGCCAGATTATATTAAACTTGGTCGTGATGCAGCAAAATATTATGCGTCTCTGAAGGACCGTCCAGATGCAATCCTGACTGCAACAGACATGCTTGCTATTGGCTGCGTAAAAGGTTTTAATGAGAGTCGGCTCCAGGTTCCAGAGGAAATCAGTGTTATTGGATTTGATAACATTTTTGTCAGTTCCCTAATAGAACCTCCTCTAACAACAATTGCTCAGCCAGTTCGAAAAATGGGACAGGCAGCAGCAGAAATTTTGATATCCAAACTTCAAGGGAAAAATACGCAGAATAAAGTGATTTTTGAGGGAAAACTGATTGTTAGAGAGACTACGTGATATGGAATGAGTATAGGACAAATTGAACCAAGAAATTAGAAGAAGTATTTCTTTCATAAAAAGAAGGTGAAACTTGGTGGAAAACAAAATAGATTTTAGTGCAATACGATATAATTATGCAGACAGAATAGGCAATCTGACCGCGGAAGCAGTCGGCGTAGTAAAAGGAGAGAAGCATTTTCCGGTTTACAGTGGAAATCGGATTTTTAAGCCGTTGAGTAAATCCAAGCCATTTTCTACGCCTTTGTTCGCTTATGCGGAAGTGTTCTGGTCGAATGTGATAAATGAATATTTTGTATCGGCGCCTTTATATCAGCTGGCTTTTTGCCATGGTTATGAAGAAGAGACACAGAAATACTATGATTATGGGACTGTGGTTCCAAGGATTTATAATGAAGATGAGCAGCTTTTGAATCTTCTGGAATTCTTTCGAAAGTATCCGGATAAAAAGGTAGATATAGATCAGTATGAGAATTATTGTATGATGTTTTATGATTATACGGATATTCTAGAGGCTTCCTATTTCCAGAATCACGAAGACATGGCAGAGCAGCTTGCCATGCAGATCCTGGTTTCTGTGCTGAAAGGCGATCAGAATTATCACTATGAGAATATTGCATTCGTTTGTAATAAAAAAGGAGAAATTCTGAGGCTGGCGCCGATGATCGACCATGAATTCTCCACTTACTTTATGTTTCCGGACAATTCTGCGCAGCATATGTACTGGTACAGTGAGTTGATCCGTTCCATAGAGGGACATGAAGTTCAGGATTATGAATATGACTGTCTGAAGAACCCAAAAGAACGGCAGATGATGGAAAAAAGTGCCGTTTGTCTGCATAAGAATCTTGTGTATATAAAAGAGCATTACCCGGAAGTTACCGCGAAGTTTATAGAGAAACTGAATTGCCTGAAGCATGATCTGGAAGAGAATCCATCTCCATTTTATCTGCAGGAAAATATTGAATATCCGGGAACTGCCAATTCTTATGCTTACATGTCCGGGAAAGCCAGATACAAGGATCATGATGAGGAAAAGGCAAAGCTTCTGGAAGAGAAATATAGTTCCAGGGAAAAGAAAATAGATTTCCATGTATTGAGTGTTCAGAGTGTGCAGGAAATTAAGGGAATTATAAGACTGTTGAAAGTAATTTTGGAGAAGGAGAACAGCAATTGGGATAAAGTAAAGGAACAAAATGATGAGTACAAAGCCGAAACTGGATTTACAGATAGAAAAATAAAAGCATATGACAAGCTGGAACTGACAGATGAGCAGCAGAAAGTTCTTGATGCTCTTAGACAGAACTGTATGGAAGAGACTCTTTGGTCAGCAATTGCAGCCTTCCAAAACTACCCATTCCGCACTGCCTCTGGCCTCCCATACCAGTACAAGCTGAAAATCGGCAAAGACGGAACCTACAACAAAGAGCTTCTCATCGACCGCAGGGAAAACAGCAAAACCCTGTCCTGGAGCAGCATAAAAATGGCATTCCAAAATTGCCGGCAGATATCCGGCATCGTGAAACGTCCAAAGGCATTAGGGGATATTAGAGGTATTTCTTATATTTATCCATTGTTCTGGAAATTTGGACTGATCGAAGTGCCAGAAGAGACTGCGAAGAAGATGTGTGGGGAATGTGACACCGAAGCGGAGCTATGAATGCATGAAAGAAAGAATGCTGTTTTTCAAGGTAGCGACGGTGTGGAATTTTTTCCGTAAATTCAGGGTTTCATGCGGCTTAATGGTAGTTTTTGCGGTTAAGCCGTTGTCTGGGCACATATACAAAAGAAAAAGCTCTGACAAATGATAATTATCTAACAATCATTTGCCAGAGCTTTTAATTACGTAGCAACAAAATAAAATCTATGCCTGCTTATCCCTGCAGTTTCTTACCCTGCTCAAATTTCGGTTCACAGGTCAGCTCCACGCCCAGTTTACGGAAGGAGAGGACATCCACAGAAGAAAGCATAACAGAAGTATGCGCCTGGCAGCCTTTCAGCTTTGGAAACTGCTCCAGGGCAAGACGTGCTTCTGGATTCGTAGCGGCGCTGATGGAAAGAGCGATCATGGTCTCATCCATATGAAGACGAGGATTCTTACTTCCAAGATAATCTGTTTTCAGCTCCTGAATGGGGTGAATGGCATCAGGGGAGATCACATGCTTCTGGTGATCGATTCCGGCAAGCTCCTTCAACACATTCAGAAGAAGGGCAGAGGATGCACCAAGCAGATCAGAGGTCTTACCTGTGATAATCCTTCCGTCCTCCAGCTCCATGGCAGCAGCCGGAGCACCAGTTTCTTTCTCTCTTTCCAGGGCAGCAGGAACAACCTTGCGGTCCTCCAGTGTGGCATGTGCCTGCTTCAGAAGAAGCTCGATCTTGTAAACCTCCTCCTCTGTGCCGGTACCGGACATAAGCGCATCCATACTCTTGTAATATCTGCGGATGATCTCCTGACGGGAAGCCTCCTGGCAAACCTCATCATCCACAATACAGTTTCCAGCCATATTAACTCCCATATCTGTAGGAGATTTGTATGGGCACTCGCCCATGATTTTCTCAAACATAGCCTGTACAACAGGGAAAATCTCTACGTCACGGTTATAGTTGACAGTAGTCTGACCATAAGCTTCCAGATGGAATGGGTCGATCATGTTGACATCATTCAGATCAGCGGTAGCAGCCTCATAAGCCAGGTTTACCGGATGCTTCAGCGGGATATTCCAGATCGGGAAAGTCTCGAACTTGGCATAGCCTGCGCTGATTCCTCTCTTGTATTCATGATAAAGCTGGGAAAGACAGGTAGCCATTTTTCCGCTTCCAGGTCCAGGCGCTGTGATAACAACCAGCGGGCGGGTGGTTTCGATATAGTCATTCTTGCCGTATCCTTCGTCACTTACGATCAGGGAAGTATTGCTTGGATAACCTGGGATATTATAAAGGACATAAACCTTGATCCCAAGCTTCTCCAGACGCTTCTTGAACGCATCAGCACTGTTCTGTCCGGAGTAACGTGTGATGCAGACGCTTCCTACATAAAGTCCTCTGCTTGTAAATTCGTTCATCAGACGGAGCACGTCCTCATCATATGTGATGCCAAGGTCACCGCGGACCTTATTCTTTTCAATATCAGGTGCACCGATTACGATTACGATCTCTGCCTGGTCGGAAAGCTGCATCAGCATGCGCAGCTTGCTGTCCGGCTCAAATCCTGGAAGAACACGGGAAGCGTGGTAGTCATCAAATAACTTGCCTCCAAATTCCAGATAAAGTTTGTTGTCAAATTTGCTGATTCGTTCACGAATGTGCTCGGACTGCATTTTCAGATATTTGTCATTATCGAACCCAATTTTTTTCATTCTGTCTTTCCTCCCTCTTTCTCTGGGCTGTTCTTTACTATGTTCACAAAACACCTTGCGGAATATTGGCGGCACATAGTAATCTTTTAGTTCCTCATCCATTATGTTATTTCTTACTGTAAAGTTACAGGTAAAAAGGATACAGCAGATGCGTTCTGCACCTGCCTCAAAAAATATGTTCCTAGAGTGTATTAGAAAAATCATTCCTGCAAATTGTGCGCACATCCTGCAGAAAGCCTTTTTCAATCACGCTCTAGTATACTACAGTTCGCGCCGTAAAAAAAGTATCTATTTATTTTTCTGATGTGAATTTTTTTGACTTTTTTTCAAAAAAATTCAGAGGGTTTTCACAATATCCAGGTTGATTTATCTGCGTTTTATCTTTATAATAGAAAAGATAGTAAGGAGGAATGAAATGGATAATAATCTGGATAACAATCAAGGCGGACGCCGCTCTGATAAAGGGGATCCAAGAAGAGATCAGGATCCCAACCGCAATAAGAAAAATCATCAGTCCATTCTGGCTTTTCTGATATGTCTTTTGGTTACTCTGGTGTGTTTCAG
This sequence comes from Ruminococcus sp. 1001713B170207_170306_F1, assembly GCF_015668065.1. Classification (NCBI taxonomy): domain Bacteria; kingdom Bacillati; phylum Bacillota; class Clostridia; order Eubacteriales; family Oscillospiraceae; genus Ruminococcus; species Ruminococcus sp. 1001713B170207_170306_F1. Next base: position 78,281 of record NZ_JADPEX010000019.1, read on the forward strand.
CCTGTTTACCAATATGCTGCAGGATAATTCCAGTGAGATTACGTATGATAAGTTTATTGATATGGTGAATAATGATGAAGTGAAATCAGTTACACTTCAGTCTGATAATTTGACCATCGTGCCGAAGAAGCAGGTGAATCCTTATCAGGAGATCAGTTATTACACCAATCTGACAGAAGATGAGACTGCCCTTACCAAACGTCTGGAAGGAACCGGTATTATTTTTAAATCTGAGCCGCCGGATGCTTTCGGAGAATTTATGGCAATGATGCTTAGCGTACTTTTACCGTCTGTGCTTCTGTTTGTGCTTCTTATGTTCTTCATGCGCCGCATGAACAAAGGCGGCGGTGGTATGATGGGCGTTGGGAAAAGCCGCGCCAAGGCGTATGTACAGAAAGAGACCGGAATCACATTTAAGGATGTTGCCGGACAGGATGAGGCCAAGGAATCCTTGCAGGAGGTTGTGGAATTTCTTCACAATCCAGGCAAATACGTGGAAATTGGTGCTAAACTGCCGAAGGGCGCCTTGCTTGTAGGACCTCCGGGTACAGGTAAAACCCTTCTTGCCAAGGCTGTTGCAGGGGAGGCACATGTACCGTTCTTTTCCCTTTCCGGATCAGAATTTGTGGAGATGTTCGTTGGTGTAGGTGCTTCCCGTGTCCGTGATCTTTTTGAGGAAGCCAAGAAGAATGCGCCGTGTATCGTATTTATTGATGAGATTGATGCCATTGGAAAGAGCCGTGATTCTCATTACGGCGGAGGCAATGACGAGCGTGAGCAGACTTTGAACCAGTTGCTTGCTGAGATGGATGGTTTTGATACTTCCAAGGGACTTCTGATCCTGGCAGCTACCAACCGTCCGGAGGTACTGGATCCGGCACTTCTTCGTCCGGGGCGTTTTGACCGCCGTGTTATCGTTGACCGTCCGGACCTGAAAGGACGTATTGATATCCTGAAGGTTCATGCGAAGAATGTAAGGCTTGACGATACCGTTGATTTCGAGGCAATTGCCCTTGCCACATCCGGTGCCGTTGGTTCTGACCTTGCCAATATGGTCAATGAGGCCGCTATCCTGGCTGTTAAGAATGGCCGTCACGCAGTTTCCCAGAAGGATCTTCTGGAGTCTGTTGAGGTGGTTCTTGTTGGAAAAGAGAAGAAAGACCGTATTTTAAGTGCCCAGGAGCGCCGTATCGTATCCTATCATGAGGTAGGACATGCACTGGTAAGTGCCCTTCAGAAGGATTCCGAGCCGGTACAGAAGATCACCATTGTACCTCGTACTATGGGCGCACTTGGTTACGTTATGCAGGTTCCGGAAGAAGAGAAATATCTGAATACCCAGAAAGAACTGGAAGCTATGCTGGTCGGATATCTTGGCGGACGTGCTGCTGAGGAGATCGTTTTTGACAGCGTGACAACTGGTGCTTCCAATGATATTGAGCAGGCCACCAAGGTTGCCCGTGCTATGATCACCCAGTATGGTATGTCCAAGAAGTTTGGTCTGATGGGTCTTGCCACTCAGGAGAATCAGTATCTGAATGGTCGTGCAGTGCTTAATTGCGGTGACAATACAGCTACCGAAGTTGACCATGAGGTTATGGAGTTGCTTCGTGTTTCTTATGAGGAGGCGAAGCGCCTGATCAGCAGCCACAGAAAGGCTTTGGACAAGATCGCTGCTTATCTGATCCGCAAGGAGACCATTACCGGTAAGGAATTTATGATCATTTTCCGCGCAGTGGAGAAGGGACTGGAAGTTTCAGATGTGTTGGATGCAGAAGGGCTGAAGGCGCTGGATGAGGCTGTGAAAGCAGAGGATAAGACGGATGAGGCAAATGCGGACACAGAGACAGCGGAATCTGCTATTGCCGTTCCTGCAATTGAACAATACAGATAATATAGGATAAAACATCAGAACCGGGAGACATGTTTTCCCGGTTCTTTTCAACAAAGGAGAGTTTTTATGTTCCTGATTGAAGAAGAATTAAAAAAGCTGCCCGGTAAGCCTGGTGTCTACATTATGCATGGGGAAAAAGATGAGATCATTTATGTGGGAAAGGCGGTCAGTCTGAAGAACCGTGTTCGTCAGTATTTCCAGAGCAGCCGCAATAAAGGCGCAAAGATTGAGCAGATGGTCACTCACATTACCAGATTTGAGTATATTGTCACCGATTCTGAATTGGAGGCGCTGGTACTGGAGTGCAACCTGATCAAGGAGCACCGCCCGAAATATAACACCATGTTGAAGGATGATAAGACATATCCATTCATTAAAGTGACGGTAAACGAGCCCTATCCCAGAGTCCTTTTTTCCCGCACCATGAAAAAGGACAAGGCGAAATATTTCGGACCCTATACCAGCTCCACAGCTGTGAAAGACGTGATCGAGCTGGTCCGCAAGATTTATATGGTGCGCTCCTGCAACCGTAATCTGCCCCGTGACTGCGGCAAAGACCGTCCATGTCTGTATTATCATATGAAGCAGTGCACGGCCCCCTGCCAGGGAAATGTAAGTGAGGAAGCGTATAAGCAGAACATTGGACAGGTACTTCATTTCCTCAATGGAAATTACAAGGAGACCATCGATCAGCTGACGGAGAAAATGATGACTGCTTCAGAGGATATGCGTTTTGAGGATGCTGCAGGATATCGTGATTTAATTAACAGTATCAGGCGGATCGGAGAACGACAGAAGATAACTACCTATGGGGAAGAGGATAGGGATATTATTGCAGTTGCCATGGATGAAAGTGAAGATCTCCGGGAGCAGGATGCAGTTGTGCAGGTGTTTTTTATGCGTGGCGGCAGGCTGATCGGCAGAGATCACTTTTTTCTCCGTGTGGCAAGAGGCGATACCAAAGCACAGGTTTTGTCAAGCTTTCTGAAGCAGTTTTATGCAGGAACGCCTTTTATTCCGGCGGAAATCATGATGCAGACGGAGATAGAAGATGGGGAAATCATTGAAGACTGGCTGACGGCAAGGCGTAAACAGCGTGTTCACATCCGTGTACCGAAAAAGGGAACAAAGGAGAAGCTGGTGGAGCTTGCCAAGGAAAACGCCTGGATGGTCCTTTCCAAAGACAGAGAACGGATCAAGCGTGAAGAAGGACGTACGATCGGCGCGGTGAAGGAGATTGAGGACTGGCTGGGGCTTAAGGATATTGTGCGTATGGAGGCCTACGATATATCCAATATCAGTGGGTTTGAGTCCGTTGGTTCCATGGTGGTTTACGAAAAGGGCAAGCCGAAGCGAAGCGATTATCGAAAATTCAAGATCAAATGGGTGCAGGGACCTAACGATTACGCCAGCATGGAAGAGGTGCTTACAAGGCGTTTTACCCATGAATCCAAGGGCGAATACGACAGCTTTTCCATTCTTCCGGATCTGATCCTTATGGATGGCGGACGTGGCCAGGTAAACATTGCACGGAAGGTTCTTGGAGAGCTTGGAATTGATATTCCGGTATGTGGTATGGTAAAGGATGACAACCACCGAACCAGAGGGGTGTATTTCAATAATGTTGAAATTCCCATTGATACTTCTGGTGAGGGTTTCCATCTGGTAACCAGGATCCAGGATGAGGCTCACCGTTTTGCCATTGAGTATCACCGCTCCCTTAGAAGCAAAGAACAGGTACATTCCGTTCTGGATGATATTCCGGGAATTGGCGAGACCAGGCGAAAGGCTCTTATGAGAAGATTCCGGTCTGTTGAGAATATCCGGGATGCTTCTGTGGAAGAATTAAGTCAGACAGAGTCTATGAATGTACAGAGCGCGGAGGCTGTCTATCAGTTTTTTCATAGAGCGCCAAATCATACGAATGCATGATTTCTGTGCATCGCGAAGCGTGTTACTGTGAATAGAGCGAACAGTAACAGTTTTAACAAGATTCGACATTGAAGTTACAGAAAAAATTGTGTATAATACAGATAAGTGTGGATTTTTGGCAATGTATATAATTTCTATGTGCAGTGCAAAGAAACCTGCACAGACTGCATAACAGTTTTCACCTATTATGAGGAATCTTGTAACTGCAGGGAACTGCTTATGCGGGAAGGACTTCATTAGAGAAAAAGGAGATAAAAGCATGAAGGGTGTACAGCTTACCAAGCTGGCGCAGGAACTGAATCTGACCAACCTGACGCCTGATATTGACCTTACAGAGATTTATGTGAAGACAGCAGAAATAAATCGTCCGGCTTTGCAGCTTACAGGATATCTGGAGCATTTTGCAAACGAGCGTGTTCAGATCATCGGATATGTAGAGTATACTTATCTGATGCAGTTAAGCGATGAGGAGCGCACATTCAAGTACGAGCGTTTTATCTCCAGCAAGATCCCATGTGTCATCTTCAGCACCATGACAAGACCGTCACAGGATATGATCGATCTTGCATACAAATATAATGTACCTACATTTGTGACAGAGAGAACTACGTCCAGTCTGATGGCAGAGATCATCCGTTGGCTTGGCGTCCAGCTGGCTCCCTGTATTTCCATTCACGGTGTGCTTGTGGATGTTTATGGCGAGGGTGTCCTGATCACAGGCGAGAGTGGTATTGGCAAGAGCGAGGCGGCTCTTGAGCTGATCAAGCGTGGTCACCGTCTTGTCAGTGATGACGTTGTTGAGCTTCGCAAGGTGAGTGATGTCACTTTAGTTGGTTCCGCACCGGATATTACACGTCACTTTATTGAGCTTCGTGGTATTGGTATTATTGATGTGAAGACCCTGTTTGGTGTTGAGAGTGTTAAGGATACCCAGTCTGTGGATCTTGTTATCAAGCTGGAAGAGTGGGACCGCGACAAGGAGTACGACCGTCTGGGACTTCATGAGGAGTATACGGAGTATCTTGGAAACAAGATCGTATGCCATTCCCTTCCGATTCGTCCGGGACGTAATCTGGCTGTTATCGTTGAGTCTGCAGCCGTTAACCACAGACAGAAGAAGATGGGCTACAATGCAGCTGAGGAGCTGTACAAGCGTGTTCAGGCGAACATTGCCAAAAAAAGAGAAGAATAAAAATCAGAGTGTGCAGATTGCGGGAATACTTTTTTAATAGGCTTTAAGGCACAGTAATGCATAGAACGGTAATGCATAGAACAGTAATGCATAGAATAGTAATTCATAGATCAGAAAGGATGGAAATTTACAATGGGTATGTATTGTTTTGGTATTGACGTAGGAGGAACTTCTGTAAAATGCGGTCTGTTTCTTACGAATGGAACTTTGGTTGAGCAGTGGGAGATTCCAACAAGACTGGAGAATAACGGTTCTTCAATCCTGCCGGATGTTGCAGATGCAATCAAGACGAAGCTGGATGAGAGAGGAATCACAAAGGATAATGTAGACGGTGTTGGAATCGGCATTCCAGGACCTGTTAATGAGAATGGTGAAGTTCCTATGGCAGTTAATCTGCACTGGGGTTTTAAGGCCGTAGCAAGCGAATTAAGCGCACTTACAGGCCTTCCGGCAAAGGCAGCCAATGATGCCAATATCGCAGCTCTTGGAGAGGCATGGAAGGGTGCTGCAGAGGGGGCCAAGAACGTGATCCTGGTTACACTTGGAACTGGTGTTGGCGGCGGTATCATCATCGACAGCAAGATCATCGCAGGTTATCACGGTGCCGGTGGAGAGATTGGACATGCATGTGTCAATCACAATGAAGTTCGCCCATGTAACTGCGGTAATCACGGATGTCTGGAGCAGTATGCATCTGCAACCGGAATTGTACGTGTGGCAAATGACATTCTGGAGGAGAGCAAGGAGGACAGCAAGATGCGTCATGTAGAGAAGCTTTCTGCTAAGAATGTTCTTGACTTCTACAAGGAGGGCGATGCTCTGGCTGTTAAGACTATGGAGAAGGTTGGCGATATTCTGGGAAGCACACTTGCCGTGTTTGCATGTGTAACAGACCCGGAGGCAATTGTAATTGGCGGCGGTGTATCCAAAGCAGGCAAACCTCTTACAGACTGTATCCAGAAGTACTATCAGAAATATGCATTCCCATCCTGTAAGAGTACTCCGATCATTCTTGCAAGCCTTGGAAATGATGCCGGTATCTATGGCGCAGCCCGTATGGTGATCAAAGACTGATTTCAGATCATCCAGAGAATTTCATAATACATAAAATCAGGAAACGCCTTGTGCAGAGGATTGCTGAATCCAGCAGACTCTGTGCAAGGCGTTTCTTTGTATATATAGTTTATCGCTTCCGGCATTGAATAGCTATTATTTTGGCAGAAAAAAACTGCAGCTTTCCGGAAACGAAAACTGCAGTTCTCTAATTGTTTATTACTGGTTGTCAGCTGAAAGCTTTTTAGTAATAATAAATATCATCATTACCAGAATCTCCGCCGCTTTCATCTGGATACTGGATATCACCGCCGCCGGTACCGTCACCGCCAGTACCGTCACCACCAGTACCATCGCCGCCAGTGCCGTCACCGCCACTGCCATCTGTATTGTCTGTGCCGTCCGGATTTTCCGGATCTGGAGTCGGAGTGGCATTTTCATCGTAGATTTCCATATCCTCATCCTGACTCTCGTCATATTCGTAGAAATGCTGGTCACAGTACTCTGTAGGCATGGTTCCTACATCAAAGTACTCCTCTGTAACCGGGCAGCCAACTCTCGGAAGAAGTCCTGTATCAGCACAGATACTGATCTGTTCAATACCATCCGGAACTTCGAAATCTTTGTATTCCATTCCCTGATGGATCCGGTTCATGACCTTACGCCATAATGTCTTGTGGAAATTACGTGCATCACCTTCTGGTATCTTCTGGTTGCCGTCGTAACCGGACCATACTGCACATGTGTAATATGGTGTATATCCTACGAACCAGAGGTCATTGTATGCATCTGTAGTACCTGTCTTACCTGCAACTGCCATATTGTCAAGCTGGCAGGCTGTACCGGTACCATTCTGAACTACATCCTCAAGGGCGCTTGTAAGAAGATAAGCAGTTGTTTCCTTAATGACGGAGCGTCCTACAGAGTTGTTCTCAATCAATACGTTTCCGTTGTGATCAAGAATCTTGGTGTAGTAAACCGGTTTGATATAATTACCGCCGTTCGCAATGGCTGCGTATGCGGCACAAAGCTCTACGTTCTTAACACCGTAGGTCAGACCGCCAAGTGCTGTAGGCAGGTTGGCATCTGTATAAACATTGCCATTGGCATCGGTATCCGCTTCTGTACCATGTGCCAGTGTGGTAAATCCAAAGTTGTCCAGGTATTTCAGGCCAAGCTCAGGGGTTACATCCTCAAAACACTGAACGGCAACGGTATTGACAGAATTACGGATCGCTGTACGGATCGTAGTGGTACCATTAAAGCTGCCGCTTGCATTATTGACTGGTGCACCGTTGTCATAGGTGATTGGCTGGTCTTCGTAAGTGGTAGCCAGTGTCATGCCTTTCTCATTAAGGGCCGCAGCATAGGTGGATACGATCTTAAATGTAGAACCTGGCTGACGGGTACTGTCTGTAGCACGGTTCAGGGTAAGGCTGGCAGTCTTGGTTCCACGTCCGCCAATGATCGCCTTCACATATCCGGTATGCTGGTCGATAATCGTCATTGCTGACTGAGGCTGGGGGGCAAAGCTTACACGCTCTGCAACAACCGTGCTTCCGTCTGCAAGAATATTCGCTTTATAACGGTCTACATAAGTCTGTCCCTCGTCCTGGGAATCAAACAAAAGATCAAAAGACGGATCCTCATTCTGGAAGTAAAGCTTCATCATTTCCTTGCTGTAGTTTACTTCCTGGCCATCCGGCTGTTTCACGGTAAGGGCATAATCAAGTGCGTACTGTACGTAATCCGGATAGTTGGATGGATCGGAATATTCCTCATCCACAATGTTCTGAATGTCCGGATCCTGGGTAGTCATGATCTTCAGACCACCGCTATACAGAAGGTTCTGTGCCTGTGTCTTGGTGTATCCCTTGATATTCATCAGATCATTGATAACCTGCTTGGTAAGCTCGTCCTCAAAGTAAGAGTATGTCTTGCTGGAAGACTGTGTATTAGAAGCCTGTGCCTCCTGAATGCGGGTGTAAACGTCATCATTAATAGCATCGTCATACTGCTCCTGAGTGATGTAACCCTGATCCAGCATATGGTCAAGAACCTCTTTACGTCTCTTTGCATTTTCCTTGGGATTTTCGATTGGGTTGTATTTGGTAGGAGCCTGGGTGATACCTGCCAGAGTTGCACACTCGGAAAGATTCAGATCCCACACATCTTTATTAAAGTACTGACGGGCAGCAGCCTGTACACCGTATGCGCCTGCACCAAGGTTGATGGTATTTAGGTAATTCTCAAGGATCACGTTCTTGTCGCCGATCTTTTTCTCAATCTCAACGGCAAGGAACTGCTCCTGAAGCTTACGTGTAAATCGCTCCACCTGTGTAGACTCGTTGGTCCAGTTGGTGAAAACGTTGTTCTTCAGAAGCTGCTGGGTAATGGTACTTGCACCCTCGGAAAAGCTTCCGGTAGTAAGTGCTTTCACACCAGCACGAAGAATACCTCTTACATCAATTCCATTATGCTCATAAAAACGCTCATCCTCGATAGCCACTACTGCATGCTGCAGATCCTCCGGAATCTGGTCAATGGAAACCGGAAGTCGGTTGGCATTAGGTGCTGCCAGCTTACGAATCTGATTACCATTGCAGTCATAGAGGAAAGTGGCATAACCAAGAGGCATGATATCCACTTCATTTACGTCCGGCGTATTTGCAAGTATTCCACGAATGGAACCAATTCCAAGACTGGACACTGCAACGCACAGGGCGATCAGGCCGATGAAAAGGACTCTGATAAACGAAACATGTGCCCTTTTTCCCATCATGGACGAGCGGGAAATAAGAGAATTCCGTTTCTTAGAGGCCGATTTTTTTCCGTAGTTCATGATAAACCTCCTTTATAATCCGTTCTATTATATCAAATCCAGGTTCGTAAATAAACCCTAAAATCGAATATTTCTGTGAACTTTGTTCACAAAAAACACCTCGCGGAACGGTATCAGTGAATAGTAAGGTGAACAGCATCCTTTTACAAGACTGGAAAGAAAAGCCAATTCATGTTACACTATAGCAAATGAGGAAGAACAAGCTGTTATCTTTATTTTATTATGAGTTTTTGGAGGTTTCCGTATGCTGGAAAAATATAAGACCATCTATGCAGGAGGCGAGGGGGAGATTACGGAGAAGAAATCCCGGTTTATTGCGACGGTGCGCCTGGTGGAAAAAGAGGAGGACGCTCTTGCTTTCATAGAGGAAATGAAGAAGAAATACTGGGATGCCAGACATAATTGCTATGCTTATTCTATTGGAGAACATCGGGAGTTTACAAGGTGCAGCGATGACGGGGAGCCGTCAGGAACTGCAGGACGGCCTATGCTGGATGTGATACTGGGGGAAGATATTTATAATGTGGCGGTAGTTGTGACCAGATATTTTGGCGGCGTGCTCCTTGGTACCGGCGGACTTGTGCGTGCCTATTCCGGAGCAGTGCAGGCTGGTCTGGGGGAGAGTACGGTGATAGAGAAGCACCATGGGATTTCACTGGCACTGACTGCAGATTACACAGCTATCGGCAAGCTGCAGTATATTGCAGCAGAGAATCAGCTTCCGGTCCTTGACACGGAGTACACAGACAAGGTGATCATGCATCTTCTTGTGCCAAATGACCAGATTGGAAGAATCCAGAAGGTGATCACAGAAGCCACCAGCGGACGTATAAAGATGGAGAAAGAGAAGGAGCTTTATTTCGCAGATGTGGAAGGCGAAATAAAGGTGTTTGACCATTAAAAGAGAACAAAAACCCCTGCATCTGTGAAAATAAACATTCCACAGATGCAGGGGATAAAGTTCTTTTGAAAGCTTTTTAAACATGCTCTGGATCAGTCTGTCTGCAGAGCATGAAGGATCAGCATTTCTCTGGCTCTGGATAATCTACGCCGAAGGTGTCTACTGTCATGGATTTGATCTTCTGTTCGTCAAGTGGTCTGTCGCTGTAGTCAGTGTCGGTCTCAGCAATCTGGTTTACCACATCCATGCCCTCGGTCACTTTACCAAAAGCAGCGTAAGCACCATCAAGGTGTGGAGCATTTTTGTGCATGATGAAGAACTGGCTTCCTGCTGAATCCGGATGCATGGCTCTTGCCATGGAAAGAACGCCCTCGGTATGTTTTAACTCATTCTTCACACCGTTCTGAGCAAATTCACCCTTGATGCTGTATCCAGGACCGCCCATTCCGGTTCCGTCCGGGCAGCCGCCCTGGATCATGAAGCCGTTGATAACACGGTGGAAAATAAGTCCGTCATAAAATCCCTTTTTAACAAGGCTGATAAAGTTATTTACAGTATTTGGTGCAATCTCCGGATATAACTCTGCTTTGATCACATCTCCGTTATCCATAGTAATGGTAACAACTGGATTTGCCATAGTTTGATCTCCTTTTTCAAAAAGTATTGTATTTCGTTATTCGTTCTATTATAATATGCAAAGAGCAATTCTGCAAGTAAAAAGGAGTTGTAAAGTTATGATAAAAGAAACATTCAGCCCAGAAGAGACCTTCGCTTTCGGCAAATGGATCGGGGAAAATGCTCTTCCCGGGCAGATATATACACTGGTAGGAGATCTTGGGGTAGGTAAGACTGTTTTTACCCAGGGAGTGGCAGAGGGACTGGGGATCACAGAGCCTGTAAACAGTCCGACTTTTACCATTATTCAGGAATATGAAAGCGGCCGTATGCCATTTTACCACTTTGATGTGTACCGGATCGGGGACATTGAGGAGATGGAAGAGATCGGCTATGATGACTATTTCTACGGAAATGGAATCTGTCTCATTGAGTGGGCCAATCTGATTGAAGAAATCCTGCCAGAGCAGATCATTGAGATTACCATTGAGAAAAATCTGGAAAAAGGGTTCGATTATCGTAAGATCACAGTAACCGGATTACCAGAATAGATTAAGTGGCAGAAAAATTAGAAAATCTCCAAAAGTGGGGAGAGTAAGGAGAAAAAATGAAGATTTTAGGTCTTGACAGCTCAGGAATCGTCGCTTCTGTTGCAATAGTGGAGGACGAGAACCTGATTGCGGAATATACAGTTAATTATAAAAAGACACATTCCCAGACACTTCTTCCTATGCTGGACGAGCTGGTGAAGATGACAGAGCTGGATCTGGATACCATTGATGCCATTGCAGTGGCAGCCGGACCAGGCTCTTTTACAGGACTTCGTATCGGTTCTGCTACAGCCAAGGGACTTGGTCTTGCGTTGAAAAAGCCTCTGGTGGAAATTCCCACTGTGGATGCACTGGCATATAATTTGTATGATTCCAGAGCATTGATCTGTCCGATTATGGATGCAAGAAGAAGTCAGGTTTATACAGGAATTTACCGCTTTCAGGAGCATAAGCTGGTAACGGTAGAAGCTCAGATGGCAGTTCCAATGGCTGAGATGATTGAGAAATTGAATGCGAGAGGGGAAGAGGTAGTATTCCTTGGCGATGGCGTGCCTGTCTTTGGAAAAATGATCCAGGAGAACCTGAAGGTTCCATATTCTTTTGCACCTGCCCATGTGAATAAGCAAAGAGCAGCTGCAGTGGCAGCCCTTGGCGGGATTTATGTGAAAGAGGGCAAAATAGTGACTGCTATGGAGCATGTTCCAGAATACCTGAGAGTTTCCCAGGCAGAGCGTGAGCGCGCCCAGAAGCTGCAGGAAGAGAAAGCTTCTGAAAAAAACAGCTGAGAAGAAAAGGAGAAGTCAGAGTATGATTCTTCGTGAAATGCTGGTAGATGACCTGGATCAGGTCATGAAGATTGAAAACGAATTATTTTCCCCGCCATGGACGAAAGAGGGATTTTTTACTTATCTGACCCGCAAGGATGCCATGTTCCTTGTAGTGGAAGAGAAAGGAGAAATCCTGGCTTACTGTGGCCTGATCATGGTTTTGGATGAAGGCGACATTACCAATGTTGCAGTGCGCCCGGACAGGCAGAAAGAGGGGATTGGGCATTTCCTTATGGACAGTCTGATCCGGCTTGCCGAACAGCAGGGAGTTACCACGATCCATCTTGAGGTTCGTACAGGCAACGGGACTGCCATCCGTCTTTATGAAAGAATGGGATTTACAAAAGACGGGATCCGCAAGAAATATTATACGGATCCCGTGGAAGATGCTCTGCTTATGACTAGGCATCCGCGTGGATAAGTGAGAACCTCTCATTCTCGCAAAATGTGACGCACATCTTGCAGAAAGCCTTTTTCAAACATGCTTCAGTCATGGTCTATCGCATGATTTTATGCCTGAGCCCATACGCTGTATTGTAGAAAATCAAAAGCACAAATGCCACAAGGCTGAGTGCAGCCCCAAGTGACTTACCGGGCGCATGGAATTCAATCTGGATTTCATGCGCCCCTTTTGGTAACGGAAAACCAAGAAACGCCTTGTTAACCTGTACCGGTGCAGCTTCTTTCCCATCCACACAAACAATGTATCCTTTGGAGAACGTATAGGAGGTTACGAAATATCCATCTTTCGGCATATCAATACTACCGTTTAGAATCTCTTTCCCGGAAACTTCTTTTTCCTGAAAAGTTACCAGCCCCGGATGGGAAAGCAGGCTTAATGGAAGGGTGTAGGCTTTTATATTTGTGAGCTTATATTCTCCTCTGGAAAACATAATATCCAGAGCATCCATATCCTCATTAGAAGAAATCATATAATAAAAGGTATCATTATTGTTGGGATAAGGAGCCTCAGAGCCGGAAAGACGGTTTCGGATGCCGTTTATGGTAATGGACATATCCTTTTCCCCATTGTATTTTACGTCAAAAGAGAGCAGCAGAATAGTGGATGCCGGCAGTGTTTCCGGCAGTTCCCGGCGGACGGTTTCATCTTTTTTTGAAGTCTTGTGATCAAGAAAATCGGCAGGCAGGGAATATTCCTTCATTTGAGAAGCGTATGGCAAAAAAGCGGCAGAAAGATCACTGGCATTCTCTGAATTGTCAGGAGAATCCGGCACAATTGTGCGGTTGGTAATGGTATCCAGTGTCTGTGGAGAAGAAAGCTTATCATATTCACTTTCTGTCATCAGAGCCGTACTTCCATAAGCAATAGGCAGCACATTGCTGTTTTCTGCCAGTATATGCCCGTCTTTTTCCAGAAGGGTCTTGTAGCCCGCTGGAACTTTATCTGCTTTTGTCTGAATATACCGGACGCCCATCAGATATTCCTGAAAAGGATTTACATCAGCTGTCATGGCAACACGGTTGCGGATGCTGATGGGCATTTGCAGGATATCGTACACCAATGTATTGTAAGTGCTGTTGGAAATAGAAGAATACAAGGTACTTTTATTCTGCTCCCCGGTGATCACATAGTTTGAATTGTTGGATGGGTGCTCGATTACATCGAACCGTGCCTGAGGATTTTCACAGCACGCCTCCAGATCCTCCCTGGAAAAATAGTCTCTGGACTCGTCTGCAATTGTGGCGTAATGCTCTTCCTGTCCTTTTGTCAGATAAAGCATAGAAGGAATCGCAAGCAAAAGCACAAGTTCTCCAAGATTTATCCACCAGCAGCTGACTGGTATCGTGATTTCTTTTTCCTCCAGAAAAACGCCAAGGGAAGCACAGACAAGAAGCAGCACAAGATCAGCTGTGACCAGGTGCCGGATCTGCTGATTATGTAAAAGGAAAATAAGCTGTACGATAACCGGAATTGCACAAAGCAAAGCCAGTGGCAGACTGTGGCGTATTTTTTTCAGCCTGAGGCCTTCAAGAGCCTGTGCAGCCAGGTAAAGAATCAAAGGCAGAAATGGGATCAGGCATTTGGGCCTTACATATAAAGTGGCATTTAAAATCCAGTAAAAAATGTCAAAAAACAGCAGTACAAAAACAGCAATTGCCAGCTTTCTGGTTTTCTTTTCACGTATGCACAGAAACAGTGCATACAGACAAAAAAGAGTGAGTCCGCAGCCGTAAGGACTGTATAGGATGCTGTCCAGTGTGGGGTTCACTCCCAGGATTTTTAACAGGGAAGTGGAATCACCGGTATCCTTTTTATTTCCAAGGATGGAAAGACCGGTGGGAAGCAGGAGAAAGAGATTCATGGATACGGCAAAAGACACGTCCACAATATAGTTCCACCATATTTTGCATTTTCGTTTTTTCTGCATTCTGGCGGGTACATTTTTCAGATGCTCCGGCAGCAGATGGCTGATATAAAGGATGCATGCCAGAAAGCAGGATGGGAAAAAGTAAAAGCTATGCAAAATGCAGAAAAACAGGGAAAGGATCAGTCCGATATGGGGACGGATGTGGTACACGTCCTGTTCCTGGTGCTCAAAAATCCGGTCCAGGCAGAGGAAAGCCAGTAAAAGAAATGGCAGATAATTCACAAACATGATCTGTCTGTGCGCCTGGAAAAAGCAGTTTGCGCTAAGATAAAAAAAGCCGCATGCAAAGCTGGTAAAATCCGAAAAACCCTTCCTGTGCAGCCAGTAATAAAGAAGTCCGCCTCCAAGCAGGATTTCAAATATTGCATATCCCTGAATAAACCATTCCATTTCCACATGGGGAAAAAGATAGGAAATCAGTACATCCGGGCGCATAAATCCGTAGTAGGAGAGGGAAAAGAAATTGGTTCCGCCTCCAAGTCCGGTGAAGTCCGGAAACAGGCTTCCTGTTGCATAAAAATTTTTTCTCATATAATCAGCAATGGTTACATGCTGGGAATACCAGTCTGTCTCGGAGCCAAACCAGGAACCGGAAGGTATCAGAAGTAAGATGAGAATGCTGCCAGCTGTCAGAAGAAGCAGCAGAGTAATGGCGTTTCGCCAGGTGAATTTTTGAGGCTTGCTGCAGAAAATCATAATAATTCCTTTCTGTTGCTGAGCTTAAAACAGCAACAAATGTTAAGTTCAAATTATAAAAACACATTGTAAGCTGTTTGTCAAGCGGCTTCATTTTAATTATTTCTGAATGATTTTCCATATTGGGAAGACCTGACTCTTGTTTTAGGAAACTGCTTGTGTTAAACTTTCCTAGAGCATGTTTGAAAAATCATTTCCGCAATCTGCACGCCCCACTTTGCGGTAGATTTCACCCGAATTCGGTTGCCGTAGCCCACTACGGCGCCCTCATCCGGGCAAAATCTTCCACAAATTGTGACGCACATCTTGCAGAAAGCATTTTTCAAGCCTGCTCTGGAGCATGTTTGAATAATGTTGTTATAAGTTTGCTTCGGAAGGCATTTGGAAAACACGTTTTGGGAGAATAAAGAAAAGAGGATATTTTAATATATGTTAGATGTTTGTCTGCTGGGAACCGGAGGTATGATGCCACTTCCAAGAAGATGGCTCACTGCTCTGATGACCCGGTATAACGGCCACAGTCTTCTTATTGACTGCGGCGAAGGAACTCAGGTGGCAATTAAGGAAAAAGGATGGAGCTTTAAGCCTGTTGACGTGATCTGTTTTACCCATTATCACGGAGATCACATCAGCGGACTTCCTGGACTTCTTCTTACAATGGGAAATGCAGAGCGCACCGAACCGCTTACCTTGATTGGTCCGAAAGGTCTTGAGAGGGTAGTAAACGCACTTCGCGTGATCGCACCGGAGCTTCCTTTTGAACTGAAGTTTATCGAGATTAACGGACCTGAACAGGTATTTGAGATTAATGGTTACAGGATCACGGCTTTTAAGGTAAACCACAATGTACTTTGTTATGGATATTCACTGGAGATACTCCGTCAGGGGAAATTTTCCCCGGAGCGTGCCCGTGAGCAGGGAATCCCATTGAAATACTGGAATCCTCTGCAGAAAGGCCAGACTATTGAAGCCGATGATGTGACATATACTCCGGATATGGTTCTAGGACCTGCGAGAAAGGGACTGAAGGTTACTTACACTACAGATACCAGACCCACCGAGTCAATTTTGAAAAATGCGTCTGGCTCAGACCTTTTTATCTGCGAAGGGATGTACGGCGAGGATGACAAGCTGGAGAAGGCAAAAGGCTATAAGCACATGACATTCCGTGAAGCTGCTACTCTGGCGAAGCAGGCTGATGTAGGGGAAATGTGGCTGACTCATTACAGTCCGTCTCTGATCCGTCCAGATGAATATATGGACATGGTGCGGGATATTTTCCCAAAAGCTTATCCAGGCAAAGACGGAAAAACAATGGAAATGAATTTCGAAGAGGATTAAAAAATGAAAGATACATTCATTCTTGCAATAGAAAGTTCCTGTGATGAAACTGCAGCTTCTGTAGTAAAAAACGGCAGGACTATATTATCAAATGTGATTTCTTCCCAGATTGCGCTTCACACTCTGTATGGAGGTGTTGTGCCGGAAATCGCTTCACGTAAACATATTGAGAAGATCAATCAGGTGATCGAAGAGGCACTTTCCGAGGCGAATGTGACTCTGGATGATCTGGATGCAATTGGCGTTACTTATGGTCCTGGACTGGTAGGTGCTCTTCTTGTGGGCGTAGCTGAGGCGAAGGCCATTGCATATGCGAAAAAGCTTCCTCTTGTTGGAGTGCATCATATAGAAGGACATGTTTCTGCCAACTATATTGAACATCCGGATCTGGAACCGCCGTTCCTTTGTCTGATCGTGTCCGGCGGACACACACATCTTGTAATCGTAAAAGACTATGGAGAATTTGAAATCCTGGGACGCACCAGAGATGATGCTGCGGGAGAAGCTTTTGATAAAGTTGCCCGTGCAATCGGATTGGGGTATCCAGGTGGACCAAAGGTAGATAAATTGGCAAGAGAGGGAAATCCGGACGCCATTGTTTTCCCGAAAGGAAAATTAGGAGACTGTCCTTATGATTTTAGCTTCAGTGGCGTGAAATCTGCTGTATTGAACTATATTAACAATGCCCAGATGAAGGGCGAAGAGATCAATCGTGCCGACCTTGCGGCTTCTTTCCAGAAGTCTGTGGTAGACGTACTTGTGGAGCACACAATGCTTGCTGCCAAAGATTATCACATGGATAAGATTGCTATTGCAGGCGGAGTTGCGTCCAACGGAGCTTTGAGAGAAGCTATGACTAAGGCTTGTGAAAAGAGGGGCTATAAGTTCTATCGTCCGTCACCTATTTTTTGTACAGACAATGCGGCGATGATCGGCGTGGCAGCTTATTACGAATATATCAAAGGAACACGCCATGGATGGGACTTAAATGCAGTTCCTAACCTGAAACTGGGAGAGAGATAATGGAGCAGGGCAGATGTACGGCAATCGTTCTGGCGGCAGGCCAGGGCAAAAGAATGCATAGCAAAATACAGAAGCAGTTTCTGGAAATAGGAGGGAAGCCGGTTCTGTATTATTCCCTGCATTGTTTTCAGGAGAGTCCGCTGATCCAGGATATTATTCTGGTGACGGGGGAAGAGATGATTTCTTACTGTGAGCAGGAAATTGTAAAAAAATATGGCTTTTCCAAGGTGCGCAAGGTGACAGCAGGAGGAAAAGAGCGTTATGATTCTGTGTATGCAGGACTATTATGCTGTCAGGATACAGATTACGTGTACATTCATGACGGTGCAAGACCATTTATCACAGAAGAGATGGTTCAAAGAGGATATGAGGCCGTGAAGCGAACCAATGCGTGTGTAATGGGCATGCCCTCCAAGGACACTGTGAAACTGGCAGACTCGTCAGGCTATATTAAAGAGACTCCAGATCGTAAAATTGTATGGAATATTCAGACTCCTCAGATATTTTCATATGATCTGATTCGCGGAGCTTATGAAAGCATACGCAAAAAGGACATGACAGGGGTAACAGATGATGCAATGGTAGTGGAGCAGGAGACTGGAACCAAGATCCTTCTTGTGGAGGGATCCTACCAGAATATCAAGATCACTACACCAGAAGATCTGGCGATTGCAGAGGCTTTTTTGAGATATTGAATGAATTTTTGAAAAAAATAAAAAATCTTGTTGACACAAAAAGGTTTTAATGATAGAATACGTTTTGCACTGACAGAGACAACCTCTTGAGTGAAGGACAACTCCTGATGTGCAAAGCGTTTTTGGTTTGATTATTATATATGGAGAGATATCGAAGTGGTCATAACGAGGCGGTCTTGAAAACCGTTTGTCCGCAAGGGCGCGTGGGTTCGAATCCCACTCTCTCCGCTTGTTAAACACTTAAAAAAATAAAATTAAAAAGTGCTTGACAAATAAAGAAACATCAGTTATACTAAACAAGCTGTCGCAAGAGAGCGAACGATTTAATGAAGAACTTACTTAGTAAGTAGGGCAATTTGGAGAAGTACCCAAGCTGGCCGAAGGGGCTCCCCTGGAAAGGGAGTAGGTCGTTAATAGCGGCGCGAGGGTTCAAATCCCTCCTTCTCCGTTTTGAATTTCTCAATCAAAAGAAGTTCAAAAAAGTTGTTGACAAACACTTGAACATGTGATAATATGAACAAGCTGTTTTGAAAACAACAGCGAAACAACCTTGATAACTAAACAGTGAAACACATACGATTCTCGAAAATTCTTAACGAATCATCATTCAAAAGAATGAACTTTTTATAACAGTAATGACGAGAGATAACTAAGCTAGTTGGTTGTCTTGAGTGAATCAAACATTTTATCAGAGAGTTTGATCCTGGCTCAGGATGAACGCTGGCGGCGTGCTTAACACATGCAAGTCGAACGGGAAATACTTTATTGAAACTTCGGTCGATTTAATTTATTTCTAGTGGCGGACGGGTGAGTAACGCGTGGGTAACCTGCCTTATACTGGGGGATAACAGCCAGAAATGACTGCTAATACCGCATAAGCGCACAGAACCGCATGGTTC
>NZ_JADPEX010000001.1:0-40752 GCF_015668065.1 Ruminococcus sp. 1001713B170207_170306_F1
CTGTGGCTTATTCACTGAGATATGAAAGGTTGAAAAACCTTGAATTTTCAATAAAAAACACTTGATTATATGAGGAGGTGTTTATAAGTAGAGGATAAACGGAATATTCAAAAAAGAGGTGATTATTATTTCAGTGAGTATAAAAAAACCGGATGGCATACAAATAGAATTAGATTCGACCAAGATTGTTGATGCCATCAGCAAATCAATCATTCGTGAAGAAGAAAAGAAGAATGAGAAAAAGTTGCGTAATTTTGCAATATTAGCTACTGGAAATGTACGGGCTAGTCGGTATATAAAAGAGCCCAAAATAAACATGTCGAAACTATTCTCTGGTATTTTCACCAGTATATGTTTCTGCAATTTTTTACAAGATTACAATGAGCGCAATATTTCTGTTACCTACATTCCAACGACAGATTACGAAAAAACAATAGTAGTTACGGCAGATTTTGTTGATACTACTATATTCGGTATGCCTGTTACAGTAAAACGTTCAACACAATTTGGTTTATTCTATGATTATTTTCAATATGATTTGAACATAGAGGAACTCTACCACGAATACGAAAGACTACTGCAGCGCAGAAAAGAACTGCGTGAATTAAGAAAATTGAAAATAAAACGTGTCAGTGAGATGATACGAGCTGCATGGTTGAACAGAAATACAAATGTAGGGAGAAGTAATACGGGCAGTGTAACTGATTCGATGCTTCTTTCACTTCCTACTCCTCCGACTTCTACTGCTATTTTTAGCAGTCTGGAGTCCGGGGGTGTTGTGAGTGTTATCGGATGATGAGCTGAAAAGATACCGTGAACTACTTAACGCCCAGAATGATAGTACATATTTCAAAAAAGAAATCGGTGCTAATCTAAAAAATGCGAGGGCTAACACCCCGCTAACCCAAGAAGATGTCGCTGAAATCTTTGACTGCGATCCAAGAAAAATTCGGCGTTATGAAAATGGAGAAGTCATGTGTTCATTAACACAGCTTATTAGCTTCTGTAAGGTTTACAAATGTACGTTGGAAGATTTGATGCCAGCAGAGACTATTTCTTATGTAAGCAGTTTAGCTGGAATGGACACAGAAATGCTGAAATCAATGATGAATGTTTTTAGAAAAACTGTTGGGCTAAAAACTGCGTAAGTAATTACCTATAGTCAGTGGTTGTGCCATTCATGGTATTATCTTCCAAGAGACAAATATTCACTTTCTGTATCCTTACGATATCTTGAGGTACTGTGATTTAAACTGAAAATATATAAGTAACCATACTATGCACAAGCTTAACAAAGAGAAAGAAATCACCCCAAAAGCAAAATCATATTAAGAAAAACTGAAAATATTTTTGAAAAATCGGACATGCCGTGTCCTAGGTAAACAGATAACTACTTCACGGTATGTCTGTTTTTTATTATTTTGGAGCTTGTTAAGCGATGAAATACCCGAAAAAAGCAGGTAAAGAATGAAAATTTAATTACCATGCCATGTCCTGTTAAGGCACATAATTTTGAATTATTATAAGCTTGCCTCAAGGGAACAAGGACATGAGATATCACAATGCCACACACTCTCTAAAAGATGCATTATAACATGCCCTGCCTTGAAGACTAATAATATCTCAAAGTCGGATGCATACGACAGTGGAAGTTTATAACAATTCAGCACTTAGACAGTAAATTACATGATAACAGCAAGTCTGATGAGCGGATTGTGTAGACACCCCTTGTCTGTGTGTTTTTTTCTTATCCAGACTAAAAATCTAAGCCAATGGGTGTCCAATCATAACGACCGCTGTGTATGCGTCCCAGAAAGGACACGAAAATGGATAATAACATAACTATTCAGAACACCATATCAATTGGCATTGAAATCCCCCCTGAAACGTTTATAAATGAAAAAACGATAAACGTTCAAAACTTGATTATTGAATCTAGTAGCACCAATAATGGCACAATTTGTATTCCTGATAATGTTTCTAATAATATTGTTGTTCCAAGTAAAAAGAAAAAAATTTTTATTGTTCATGGGCACGATAATGAAGTAAAGCTTGAAGTTGCCCGCTTCATAGAAAAAATTGGACTTGAGCCTATAATTTTGCACGAACAAGTAAACAGTGGAATGACAGTTATAGAGAAAATTGAAAAATACTCAGATGTAGAATTTGGAATTGTTTTATATACCCCTTGCGACTTGGGATATGTAAAAGGGAAGAAGAAAGAAAAAAAGGCCAGGGCAAGACAAAATGTTGTATTTGAACATGGTTACTTAATTGGTAAATTAGGTAGAAATAATGTGTGTGCATTAGTCAAAGGTGATATTGAATTACCAAATGATATTTCTGGCATTGTTTATATTCAATTAGATAGTAATGGCAGCTGGAAAATTCCTTTAGCAAAAGAACTAAAGCTATGTATTTAAAACCTCTCAAAAGAAGGAATTTGTCCATGACCATGATATTACCGTTTATAATTATGGAGCGGATCACCAGGAATGTCTTGCCCATGTGCTGCGTTACCTAAAGGACAGTATAGATAATGAGCTTGACCGCACTTGGAACAAAGAGATGCGTTCGCTGTTACAGGATATGATTCATTTCTGCAACGGATGCCAGCCATTTCTGGAACCAGAGCCGGTAAAGATCTCTGAATTAGAAAAAAGGTACCGGGAGGTACTGGAAACAGTCAGAACGGAATATGGAAACGTTCCAGCAAACAAGTATTACAGGGATGGGTATAACTTATTTCTGAGAATGGAGAAATATATGCAGAACAATCTGATGTTCCTGCATGATTCCCGTGTACCTGCCACTAATAATGAAGCCGAAAGGCGTCTAAGAAGCTATAAGCGGAAACAGGCGCAGGCTGTAACATTCAGGAGTTTCGAAAGTATCGATTATCTCTGTCAATGCATGAGCATGTTTGTTTTGATGCGGCTGGAAGAACCAGCGAATAATTGGACAGAGTGTCCGGGATATTCAGATAAGAAAACTGATGGCTTTGACAATTATTAGTCTGCACCTTCGTTTTTCTCAAGTCCAGCTAACTTCTGAGCAGTAACTGACCGATATTTTTTGACATAATTAGAGTTTAAGCTTTATTGTAAATCCGCTTCCATTATGATAATATAATATTAGAAAATATAACTTTGAAAAAGATCCAGTTACTTAACTTGAAAGAAGGTGCCGAAATAAACTTTTCAGCCAATACTCAAAATCATACAAATGAGGAATCTGATCACTATATGAAACAAACTGTAAAAGCCAGTGTTTTTGAAGATTTATTTTCAAATAAGGAATATCTGCTGCAACTTTACCAGGCTTTGCATCCTGAAGATACTACCGTCTTGGAATCAGATCTGGAATATGTCACTCTCCAACAGGTAATGGCCAATAACCCATATAATGATCTTGGATTTAAAGTTGGTTCCCGCTTAATGATTCTCGTAGAAGCACAGTCAACCTGGACAGAAAATATTATTGTCAGATGTATTATGTATCTGGCTCAGACCTGGAAAGATTATTTTATTTCTTCCAAACAAAGCGTTTACGCTTCGACGAAATTGGAATTTCCAGAACCAGAATTATATGTTCTATATACTGGTTCCAAAACAATTAGCAAAACCGAAATTTCTCTTTCTGAAGAATTTTTTGCTGGAAAACCAATTGCAATTGATGCAAAGGTAAAGGTTCTAATAACCGGTAAAAACAACGATATTATTACCCAATACGTTTTATTTACCAAGGTCATTGATGAACAAAGAAACCTGTATAAAAATAATACGCAAACAGCTATTACAGAAACTATTCGTATTTGTAAGGATAAAAATATTTTAAAAGAATATCTTGAAAATCACGAAAAGGAGGTCATTGATATTATGGTAACCTTATATAGTCAGGAAGAAGTTTTACGTGATTATGTTACAAGTGAAAAATTTACCTCAGAGGTAAAAGGCATCGTCGAACTTTCACAGGAACTTGGCCGTTCTTTCGCAGACACAGTTTCCTATGTTGCAAAAAAATGCAACGTTTCCAAAGACATTGCGGAACGGAAAGTGAATTCTTTTTGGAATTGATTGAATGAGTTGAATTCTCCTTGGTCCCTGGAAGCTTATAACCTAGCTGAAAAGTAACCAATAAATCGACACCGAGCAGGAGGCTAATCATTAATTGATTAGCCCCTCTGGTCTACACATAATTTATCTGATACTTATACCTTTATATTTCGTAATTCGCATATTGAGATAACATACTTGCTGCCACCAGAACAAATTTTCTTGAATCAGCATCAAATTCACATTTACCTATTGTTTTTTGGTAATCATTGCCAGAATATTTATTTACAAATATAGCATTATAAATCTCAAGAATTTTTTCTTCAGGTGTAATCAATTTCTTTTTTTCTATTTGAGAAAAAGATTCATCCTCTTTTAAGAAACGACAAAGTAGTCCAGTACTAAATTCTTTAGTGTTTAATATATCAACCATAGGTTTTCCACTTTTTCCAGAAATAAACTGTTCATACATTGATATATCTACCATTTTCAATCCTATAATAATTGGAACTATACAAGATAACATAAATTGTCTAGCTTCTCCATCTGGAAATATACAATTCCATTTTTCATCATCATGTGTAGGAACATAGGCCGCAGTTCGTACCTGCCGATAAAAACGAGTTATTTCTCTTAATTGCATATTATAAACATCAATAATACGTCTAGAAATTATTTCTAAATAGTACCTTCCATTTAACTCTATATTCATGTAAAATTTCTTTTTGTCAACCGGAGGCAAGTTAATTCTTAAATAAAAGAATCGATCTAAATATCTACACGCATCAAATGAATCTCCATAATAATTTTTTATTGTATGCTGCAATTCCTCTGTGTTAATTGATAATACGTATGTAATTCTCTCATCGTGCATGTAATGTTTTATTTGTTCTAATAATCGAACTGTAAAACTGGGTTTACATCTATCCAATTCATCAATAAAAACTACTAATCGATTTCCACGCTCATTCAATGCTTCTGAAAAAAAATCTTTCAATTTTTCTTCTAACGCCTTTTGTTCTTTGAATTTTGAGAGTGGATTATCGCTCTTCAAATTTTCTATAATTCCCTTAAGATTTTTTCCACTAAAAACATCTAAAACTGCACCGCCCAATTTAAAAAAATCTGTATCAGGATCAAATGTATAGGTCATCCCCAACTGCTTCGCGATTTCATATACAAGTGACACAATAGGATCTGTATCATTATCATTTTCCCATGCATCATAATATATAGCAAGATTACAATCATCATAATTATCACTTTCAGTCAAGAATAATTTTGATAGTATCTTCTCTCTTTTTTCTTTTTCAATTATACTTACAGGGTTTTTTGCATTAATCACCATCGTAGATTGTTTTATAAAAAATGTTTTTCCGCTTCCCCATTTTCCATCTACCGCAATAGTACTTGCTCCCTTCTGCGCAAGCAACAGATTATAAAAATATGATAATTGCTGATTTCGCCCCAGCAGATCCGCTTCCAATGTTTTTATTAAATTTTCCTCTGTTGGCAGTATCTCAAAATTTTCCATTTTATCTTTCCTCATCTGAATTTTATTTCTTCCCTTACAAATAGCTGAAATTAGTCCTTTCCTTTACATATTTCTGGCAAATATTCATTCCAGTACCACTCACTATCAATAATTGATTGATATAACGCAGTTTTCCATGAATTAAGTGAAATGGATTTTTCATCTTTAATCAAATCTTGTAAAACTTCAACAGCTAGTTCCTTTTTTCCTTTTTGAAAACATTCTTTTAATCTTGTTTCCCGACTGCAATACTCTTCTGCTGCATGCAATTTATATATATTATTCAAGCAAAATCCTTGTTCAGAAAACGAATGACTTATTCGCTGTCTTTTCTCTTCAGATATATCAATTGGTGGATCTGCATAAAATTGAAATGAAACCGGTTCCATTTCTATAAGTTTTGCCTTCAGCCACACACAGTCATCAAAATTATCATAATATGGATGAAATGGCTCTTCTACACGATTATGAAATGTTGAATCTAACTTTCCAGTATTACAATCTGAACAAGCTGGAATAAGATTATAAGGTGTAACAGTGTAAGCAACATACTTTGATTTTGGCAAAAAATGATCCACTGTTTTTACTAAATTTTGTTGACAATAAGGACATTTTCCATAGGGTGCCAAAGCTAAGATTTTATCATAAAATGCTCTATTCGGTTGATTTTTCGGAACAAATTTTTGCGTATATAGAGCTTCCATATCTTCTTTAGTTGCAATATTGTCAATTGTGTCATGCTCAGGTATTATATGCAATTGTCCATACTGAGCTAATTCATCATATTCTTCTGTTTTTTTCTTTATTTTTTCCTTAACTAATGTGATTCTCTTTTTTCGAGGATTTTGCATATGAACCAAACAATTATCTATAATCGTTTCCATATCAAACTGTGGCTTTTCTAACTTTTTCATTAAGTGTTTTCCTTATCATACATATACGCTCGAAGTATTGATTTGGCTTCTTTTCCAAGTTCTCCTTGAAACTCGTTGAGAGCTTTTTCATATGAGTTTTTCCTATCAGCAACATTCTTTAGAATTGTATGAAATCCAGTGCTTCCAACATCATAGCCAAAAATCTCTGTAGTTATTTCCCCCAGATTTTCTCCAAACGTTTCAATTTCTGGATGTTCAAATTTTCGATACTTCCCATGTCCCCTAATTTTCCATACGCATCTTCTAGGCACTTCCTGCACAATAACAGGAGAATGGGTTGCAATAATAGCAACTCCATTTCTGTAACTCATTAACTCTGATAATGCCCGAATAAAAGCTGATACAAGCGGTGGATGTAAATGCTCTTCTGGTTCATCCATGATTACAAGTGTTTTTTCTTCTACAAAATTAACCAAATTTACAACCGTTAACAAAATAATTTTATGTCCTGAACTCAACTTTGAAAACTGATTATTAATAATTTTGCGAAAGAAATTCTTTTCAGTATTATTTTTTTCTTCTATTGACTTTTCTGTTGCAAGTATCTTTTTCTCAAACTCACTTTTTTCTTGAGATATCCAAGATCCTATATCTAATTCTTTAAACGTCGAATCTGTTTCTAGGATTTTAACAGAGCGTTTCCATAATTCATTTTTGGTAATGCTTTTAATCACATTCCAGTAGCTTTCAAAAAACATATCTGGCAATTGATCATATTTTACATTTCGCTTCCGAATATCATTTTCATAACGTACATCTATCAATCCAATATACTTATAAAATATCATTTTGTCAAAGACATCAACTTCAGTAATGGGATCATCAAACATACTAAAAGAAATATTAACAATATTTGAAAAGTTTCCTCCCCAGCCAGTAATGAATTCTCCATATGTATGCAAATCATTATTACATAATAAAGTTTTAAGCATTTTTTTTATAATTGTAGTTTTCCCTATTCCATTTTTTCCTATAAGGACATAAATATTACTTGGTGGGGTATTATTCTCTCCCTCCACATAAAAATCTAGCTCTAAATTTTCGCCAGTAGTAATGTCTTTATCAGGCAAAATGTATTTAAAATCATAATCTGTCAGGACAGCGCCACCATCCGCAATTCTATGAAACTGTTCTTTGACTGCATAATATGAAAAGTCTCTCATAAGAGAACGCTGAGTAACGCGTTCCTCGCGAACAGTCTCCAATAACTTCAAATCATACGCTATATCATGCAATGCTATTAGAATTTCTACACGTGGAATTCCTTCTCTTTTAAGATTTTTATAATATTCCAAACTTACACCAAGTGAAAAATAATCTGTAGGTAATGTTTCAAATTCGTCTGGAATATCTGGGCGATCTTCTGTTTGTCCAATTCTACCAATTCGTACTCCACCAATATGTTGATTTTTATAATACATTTGGTACATAGTTCGATATTCAAAATAATCATTCCAATTATCATTTGTCAAATAAACGATTTCTGAATTGGTCATCACACAATTTCTACTTACAATGTTAAACTTCATATGTGTTCTTTATTCACTCCCCACTATTATTTTGTAATAAATTCTAACTAATTTTCTTCTACTCGCAGAATTTTCTGATATTTCGCCAAACCATGTCAAATAAATAAAGTGGCGAGATGCTCACTGTAACATCCCGCCAGGCTCCTACTCTGTAAAATATAATTTGTTTGCTTAGATCATGTTTAATCTTTTATACTGATAGCAATTCAGCATTTTTATAGTATCTTCAATCTGTTTTTCATCCATTCCTGCAACATCAGCAATCTGAGCGATTGTATAGCCTTTATCGCACATTTTCATAATCATTTCTCGTTTACCAATTTCAATTCCAGCTTCTTTAATTTTCTGACTCAAATTACATATGGCACTCACATCCTCTCTGAAATCTTTTTCAATCGGAATCTTATATTCATTTTCTATAATATCCAGTTTTTCATCTACAGATAGATCTGAGACAACAGAGCTCCCAGTAATTTATGTAACTCATATTTTTCTTCATGAATAGGAATATCTTCCGATAGACCAATCATTACAATATTGATCAAATCAAGTTTTCCCTTCCAGGCATGTAAATTCACAATGCTTTCTTTTACTAGATGAATATGTTCCAGACTATTTTCAGTCATATTCATACAAACCCAAATAGAATAAACGAATTTAATATCGTTATAGCTTGTCCAGGATGCTTTTCTGACCAAGTAACCTTTTCGCACTTTCATCATATTGTGCGTCTTTATCTGTCGTAAGAATTGAATTTTTAATCTCTGTGTTCAACGGTATTCTCCCTTTCTACAGTATATCAAATCTGTTCTTCGACTATATTGTTATTATACTCTAAAGTTGCAACTGTAACAATAATATTTTTCTATTTTAGCGTCCAAAAAGGACCGAACTTTACATAAATAAATGTAAAATCCGGCCCACTTCTCATGTTCTTATAACCAAACTGTACTCAAGATCTGGTGTTAAAAAATTTTTTCTAGGTTGTTTTACTGCACTGGACACTACACTGTTTTTGAGAATATACCATGCAATTTACTACTATTTTGTGCCACTCTTAAAAGTCTCCGAGTAATCAAAAAATACCGCAAAATCAAGTGTTTTTAATCTTTTTCATCAATTATACAAAATACCTGTCAAGTATGGGCGACATGTTCATTCTTTTGCCAGAACCCCTTGATTTATCTACATTTGCGCCGCTTTTGGAAGTGTTACTGCACGGTTTCTGCACGGTATTTTCATTTTTTGTTTCATTTGTATTCATCTTATTCTTCTCTTACTATCATCATAAAATATCGTAGTTTTATTAAGTGTTTTGTAAATGCGGATTCGGTGTGCATGAAAATCAATGTCTTCCCACATAAGAGCTGCCAGTTCTCCAATACGCATCCCAGTGTTTAAAATAATATAAAACACCTCATAATATCTGGTTTTCATCCTTTCCCGACCAGATCACAAGTACATCAGAATATTAACACGTTCCAGAAAAATATTCAAGTCTCCTGTTTTTCCAGCCATTTCTCAAATTTTTTCTTATGAACAAGGGTTCTTCGCCCAATCCGAACGGTAAAATCATTTTCTGCCATTAAAGTTCGCACTGTCCTTTCAGACAATCCGGTAAGTCCGCAAGTTTCTTTTACTGAAAGAAGAAGTTTCTCATTTTCTTCTCGTCCGCCTCTACTTTTCAACATAACTGTTCTCCTTTCGAAATTGTGTTCTGTTTATATGGTTTTTTCAGACTCTCGTTGTGCTAATAGTTTTTCCATAGCTTCCTGTCTTGTGATTTTTTCCCGCTTTGCTTTTATCGCAACATATTCCTGTGCAAGATTATACGCAGTGCAGCAGGCATTGTAGCTTTTATAGATTTCTCTGCGAAATTCAAATTGTTTTTCCAGCTTTTTCTCATAGCAATATACGACAGCTTCTTCAAACATACAGGATGTTTTCTTCATATGATTTTGAACCGACTTTTTGGTTATTCCCAAACCTTTATAACAGCGTTCTTTTGATTCATATTTCTTTCCCAGAACATTAACAGGCTGTGGTTCAAGCATTTTGCCTTTGACAGGAACTTGCTTTTGAGCCTTTTGCAGCTTCTTTTCTTGTTTTCTTTTATAATATCTGACAGCGTCTTGGACAGAAACGCCTTCCTGCAGCATCTTATTGCATACCCAGCGATATGGAACTTTCTGGTCCTCGCAGCACTCACGGAAATCTGTATAGATTCGATCTCCTATTTGAGGAACTTCTTTTACAGACACCACTTGTCTGTCTGCGTAGTAGGTTGCCGCTTCCGTTGTTTCTCTCTCAGTTCACAATATACCGAAAGCTATGATTTTCCATATATCTGTAGATATTATTTATTGAAAAATGCCGTAATTCCGCAACAGCGCAATAATAGAAAAAAACTCCACTCGGTATATGAGTAGAGCTTTTTTATATATTCAGTCACACTTAAAAGTCAGTTAATTGTTAATGTTCCATTAGCGGCACATTTTATTGAAAAAGTGCCACCCATTCCTTTTCCTGTTTTCACATGCGTACAATAAAAATATCCCAGTACAGTATTACCTGCTTTTTCAGCTCTATTTGTAACTACATTGTATACATTTGGAACCAATACTTTGCATTCGGTAGTTGCATCTGTGCACTGTGCACTTTTTCCATTATATTTAAACGTACCCTTTAAAATATAACGTACAAATACAGTATTAGATTTTTTATTTATAATTCTATATGTTCTTGTTCCAGTTTTAGTTTTCCATGAAGATCTTGCAAATGAAGGAATACTTTTTTCATAAGTTGTAATTTCAATCATAGTGTCTTCATCCAGATCATAACATTCTTTTTGAAGCAATGTTGCATTTTCCATATCCTCATATGGAGCAACTTCTCCATCTGCTTTAACAGTTGTCATACTAACCAAAGATATAATTGTTGCAAGCAATACACACAATACATTCTTAATTCTTTTTACTTTTCTCATCGTAAATATCTCCTTTTCTTTTTTTATGTAAATTAGGTAATTACTTATTTCCTCCCTTCTTGTTGCTCTCATTTTTCTAATTCAATTTTGTAAATCTACTGTAAATTCATTTCCTACAGGAACAGCTAATTCTTCTGGTGACTGATTTTCTTCGTATTCTTTTCCTATTTCCTCTGCATAAAAATCGCCATAATCTTCTTTTTTATATAAAATATTACTTTCTTCATTCTCTGTGTACTGATATAGCTGCAGTGTCAATTTTTTTGCATTCCTCGCACTTCCAGGCTCTGCTAATTCAAATATCAGTTCTGGATTTCGGTAAGAAATGAGATTAAATGAAATTTCATTTCCTACATCATCTTTTCCACGAATCCATAGTTCAGTATTTTCACTCATATCTGGAAGTATTCCATAAAGAGTACAGCTGAAGAGATTGTATTTTGCTTTTGAAATAGTTACAGTCTGTTTTTCGTCCAATTGTATAAATTGGTCAATGAATACTTCTTTTGTATCTCTTTCAAGTATTTTTGGATCAGCAGTAAAAGAAAAATTATATTTATCTTTTATGTAAAGCTGGTCCCCTTTTGTATTAAAATTACCGATTGTAATTTCAAAATTTTGTTTAGCTGAAGATGCCTTTAGAGAAAATCTTGCTACATAATCTTTTGATTTGGAGTCGGTATCATTATAATTAGAATATTGTCTTTCCAATTCTAATTTGACTCCATCAACACTAACCTCAATGCTGCTCATAGATACGTCATTATTTCCATTTTCATCTGTCATGGAATATGCTATCCATAAATTCTCATCATCCACTGCTACTTCTTCTAAAGAAACCGTAACTCCATTCTTTGCGATTTTATTTTGAATCTGTTTTATATATTCTCCAGTATCTTCAGAGATACCCAGAATTTGTCCAATTAGAGAAGTCATTTTCTCCCAGGCTGCTTTTACTTCATTCTGATGTGTCAGTCCCAATCCGACAATCATTACGATTACTGCACATGCAATTACTTTTTTTAATGGCATCTTAAATGTTTTTATTTTATTTTCTTTCCATGGTTTTGAAGCCTGGTATATATAATTATCATTAATGTCTGCAAATGTTGTTAAAAAATCCCAGCCTTTATTATTCTGCATACCCAGCCTCCGTCAATAAATAATAAAGTTTCTTTCTGCTACGGGCTAAAATTGACTTAATCCTGCTTTCTCCACAGTTGTGTCTATCCGCTATCTTTTTGATAGAATCCATGTACCAGTATCGCCTTACAAAAATATCCCGGTCACGCTCTGAAAGTGTACCTAAAAAAGCATCAAAAATATCTATGATTTCTTTTTTTCTTAAATACGTTTCAATATCCGAGGCAATTATGTTCCCTATTTTTTCAACTTCACCTGCTATGTCCTCCATATGAGAATCCGTCCGCTTCTGCGCATTCTTCTTACGGTATCGACCAATTGCAGTATTCCTTGTTATTTTAGATACAAAAGAAGCTAAAATGGATGGTCTTTTGGGTGGGATGCTGTTCCAAGTAAAAAACCAGGTATCATTTACACATTCTTCAGAATCTTCCCGGTTATATAAAATATTATGGGCAACGGAATAACACATATTTTCATACTTATTTTTTGTTTCAGCAATGGCATTTTCATCTCTTGCAAAATATAAATTTATGATCTGTACATCATTCATTTTTTTAATTTTCTCCTTCAACTTTATATGACGTATTTTATTATAATTGGTCGTATAAAAAATAGAAATATTTTATTATTTTTTCGTCGGCAGGAAAAGAAAACATATCATGCTTTCTTTTCCTGCCCGTTCTTTTATTGCTCCAGTACTTCTGTTACATAACTTCCCTGTTCATCAACAGCAATTACTTTTTCCGGTCCATCTTCCGTCTGAATAATCTGTCCAACATATACCTGATCCTGAGGACCGTTATAATTCAGATCTGGATTTTCTATTGATTCCCATGGATAAATTACTTTTTCACCTTTTTCATTGAAAAATTCATGTAACTCAATACCAGAACTGGCAGCCACGGAAACAGTTCCAATCAGCATACTGGCAATTACACTTATCCATATTTTTTTTCGTTTCATTTTGATATTCCCCCAACTTTCTATTTTTTCGTGTATCCACATATTTTACAGGTCTTTTTTAATACAGGATAAGAATGCTTGCTACAATAAGACCATGGGCTGTACGTTTTTATTCCTATACGATTACATTTTTTACATTTGTTTGATATGATCAACCGTTCTTTATAACATATTCCCGCTGTTCCCACAGTCTGAAAATCTGTTTTTTACCGTGTGCTTCCAAATATCTCGCTGGATGTTCACAAGGAGTATTCGTTGCGTACGTTCTGATATCATTAATTGGCTCTGTTACAAAAGAACCATCTTCATAAACTCTAATTACTCTTTCCAAAGAACCATTTTCCGGCATATAAACATCCACACCGGATAAAGATTCCTGCGTTTCATTTTTAGAAGCTATAACTGTCGTACCCATTCCAATTACATTTCCCATAAGTGTAACACCAGTCATTAATACTACCATCCATTTTTTTAATCCATTCATATTCTTCCAACTCCTTTTCTTTTTTTCATTTTAAATACTCAGTGTTGCTATCCCCCTTCCTGCATTATTTCAATTTTGTTTCTTACTATATATAACGCAAAAATTTGTTTTCCGTCGCATAAAGGAATTAATATTTTTCATCTATTACATCTGATTCATTTCGCACTAATCAAAATCCAATATTTCAATATCTTTTATGTTTTCTTCCGTCATTTCTTCTTCCTCCTGCGGCAGTTCACACCATACCACCAGCCTTTTGGACGAATCAGCGCCACAGGTAGACAATAGAAGCTGTGGCGTTTCCACTGGTTCTCCCAGCCAGAAGGTATCACTATCCGCTTTTACATAGCCACATTTTATTACCTTATATACCAGTTCCCGGTTATCTGGAAGATATAAATATACCTGGTTATGTTCTTGTAAATACGATTCTTCTTGAAAGCGGTGCAATCCCTGGAACATACTGCCATCTTTCATGTTATGTCCGTACAGGATGCTCTTCCGGTTGGAAAAATCAGCTTCATTATCAACATCCAGAAAAATGCTTCCAGCTGCATGCTCCGTCTTTTGAAACATGTGCTTTAGATAGTAGGCATTGTTTTTTCCTTGTACTATCGGATAATCGATTTTTGTATCTGGAATCCGGATCCAGGCAATGATATCCGAATTAATTTTCCTTAAGGCTTGAAAATCAACGGTCGCCTTACTGGCCAGTGTCGAGTCTTGCTCCTCGCTTTCATCTTCTTCTCTCTCTTCCTCATTTACATATTCCCGCAGGGCCTCGTATTCTTGTTCGCCCTCCCGGTACATAAAAAAGGTGCTGACTGCCATACAGATTCCAAACCCTAACAGAAAAAGACTGACCGATGCAATCAGAATCTCTTTGATTTGCTTCATAACATCCTCCGTTTCTTATTTTTCTGCAAGAAAAAAGGACCGCCACCGAAGTGACAGCCCAGTTTTTCTCAATCGTGATTTTTCCGTTTGGTATACCAGATGATTCCAGCAATTCCTCCTACTGACAGGAGCAGTAAGAAGAACGGCAGCCAGATATTGGTATCATCCTCAGTCTTTGGACTGTTGGAATAGCCGCCTGTTGGAATCCGTTCATTGGTAAGCTCTTTGGTAATCTCAATCTCCTTGGTGTTTCCATCCTCATACGCAAAGATTACGGATTCCTCTTTTTCGCTTCTTACATAGCCTTCCGGTGCCTTGGTCTCTACCAAAACATACTTTGCGATCAAAGTCTCTGCAATCTGATCATTCAGTTTTTGTCTGCCAGCAAGGTCTCCCACCATTCGTTGTGCATAAAAATCCATGGGCAGATGAAGCATATGCCACATAAATGAGGCATTTGATACAATAGCAAGCTTTCCTTTAATTCTGTAAAGATATATCTCATTAAGAAAACCAACAATCATTCGGAATATAGCAGTGAAAAGCATTGCCACCAGAAGCATTTCAAGCCAATGCATATTATGTCCGGGCAAAATCTGATCCGTAAATATTCTGGCAAACACGGGAGTAACCAAGCCTACAAAAGCAACAAGGGCTGCCGTAATCATTACAAAAATCACAGAAGCCGTTGTATTGGCCAGTCTATCCTTCAAAAACTTAAATACACTTTCCGGCTTTCCACCCTTCTCAAAGTTTTCTCCTGGTGTGAACTCAATACATACTCCTGTAAAAGAATGATCAAATTCTTCCATTGTTACCTTGATTGTTCCACGTGCAGGATCATTAATTACAGCTGCATTTTTGGTAAAACCGCATAACACAACAAAATGATTAAAGTTCCAATGAATAATTGCAGGATAAGTAACATTCTCTTTTACTTCGTCTACCCCATATCGGTGCGCTTTTACCTCCAGCCCATAACTTCTTCCAGCTTTTGCAATACTGGAAGCTTTGCTTCCATCTCTTGATACTCCACAATCACTACGAACTTGTTCAAGCGGTAACCACTTGCCATGATACGCAAGAATCATAGCAAGACTTGCTGCACCACATTCCAGGGCTTCCATCTGCATAATAACCGGAACTGTAATTCTTTTTTTTCTCTTTTTCATAGCACGCTCCTAATCCAAAATAAATTGAATTGGTTTCATTTCGGCTGTTGTAATGATAACTGTTGCCAGCATATTTGGGGTAATGTCTTCTTCAGCTATAACCCGAACTTCATAAGAATAGTTTCCATCAAGCACATTATCCGCAAACCAGTCTTCTGATATTTCAGCACGAATTTCTTCCTGTGAATAAGGATTCTGACTCACTGCTTCCACTTTGCCACTGATGTTTCTTCCATCAGGCAGTGTAATATTTGCCTTACATCCTATCAGGTTTGTGTTGGCATTTTCTACACATTCATAGCAGTTAATCACATTACCTCCAACAGTAACTCCTTTCACTGTCATCGTCTGTGGAAGACTTCCTACAACGCTCCATACAATCACAGATATTACTGCCACCAGAAGTGCCGCCATAATTAACCAAACCTTCGGATGAGACACCTTAATATATGCATCTAATTGTTCCGGAGATTCAACACGATCAAGACTTTCCCTTCTAAATATACTCTGTTTATCCACTTTTCCATCCTCCAGTATGCAATTTGTTTATCATATCATCTGACTGATGCTGTATTTTTATCATTTGTTTATTGTATCTGGTCTCTGACGCTTTGCATCAAAGATCTCTAGATAAAAATAATTTTTTCTTCATATAATGTGACAAATTCTCTTCTGATGTTTATAAACAGATAGGAAGCATTCGAATTCTTACAGGAAAGGAGAACTATTATGAGCGAAATCAAACAGAACATTACAAACGAATTATCTGAAGAAGAATTAGAAAATGTTGCCGGTGGTTTTGGCCGTCCTACTATGGATGATCCCAGATATAGGGAGCAGATGAGGATAAACAATATGTTAAAACGAGGCATGAATATGGAGGAAATTCAAAAAGCGTTGAAGTCCTATTCGTAAATAACTATATCAATCCTTCCGGGCAGCCTTAGGGCTGCCCCTGTTTTTCTCTGGTCACCTTATCACTTCCACGATTAGTCAGAGTTCCTGCCAGTACCACCGTTCCTGGCACCAGCACCATGATATATATGATTCCAAGCCCAAATCTGAGGAACTTGCCAAGGCTTCGGCTTATTTCTTCTATTATATATGGGCACCCTGTATTTATCCACCAGTACAAAGGAATTAATGCAAAAATACCGATAAACAACCTTAGCTTTTGCGAAATTCTGTCAAAATCTAATTGTCTTTTTTCCAGTATCCTGCAGATGACAAAGGATGCAATAAATCCGACTCCTTCATATGCATCTCCCCGCATTTTAGCAGGATCAACCAGAAGTGATCCATCCGGCAGATAATCAAGTGGATATGGTTTGTATTCATAGTACAGCACAGCAGCAATACAGATCAAAAGCCCTGCCACAAGAATCATGAGGTCTCTTTTTTTGTCTTTTTCACTCCACAATTCCAACCACCCGGTCAGATACATCATAACTGCTGTTGATATAAATCCCACCAGAACATCCTGCGGAGTATGCACTCCCAGATAATTTCGTGAAAACATAGTCAGAAATACCAGCACAAACAACAGACCTGCAACGACACTGTGCTTTTTTTCCATGAACCAAAGTCCACTTCCACCGAACATAGCCGTTGCCCGCGTTGTATGCCCACTTGGAAATGAATATCCGGTAGCTGCTGTTTTAGAATCACCATAGGGTAAAATCCGTGTATCCCGTATCCATGGGCGATAGACACAGAAAGTAAGCTTTAAAAATCCGTTGATAAACAGACCGCCCCCAAGTCCTGCCAGGATTTTTCGTCCCGCCTTCCGGTCAAATGCCCAGTAAATCATACACATCATTGCAATAGGTAAAAATCCTGCGGACAGCTTTGTTACTGCATTCATAAGCGGTGTCAGAATACTGCCAACCGTTTCGCGAAATTGTTGCAGGTACAATAAATACTCAATATCCATAGCTTTCCTCTTTCTGCTGTTCTTTCAGGCGAAAATAAAGCTGTGACTGTGTTAAATACTGATATGGTCCGGCAAAGAATATATTAACCAACCCGAATGTTATAATTCCCAGAAGGCTCCATCCTATAAAAGACAGATCTAATACAAATGCAGCCCACTTATTTCCCTTCATCATCTGACGGCTCTTTTCAAAAGCTTCTTTTCGATTCATCTGTGGATTCTCTGCCAACAAAAACGGAATCATCATATACTCATACTGTTTTATAATTCCCGGAATTATAAACAAAAGACTCCATAAGCTTACAAACAATGTCCGCAAAAACATAATCCAGCCAACATTCTTTCCATCTCTCCTGTTGATCACCGACCAGATACATCTCGTCTCCGCTGTTCCGTATTCACATTGAATAAACAGCT
This sequence comes from Ruminococcus sp. 1001713B170207_170306_F1, assembly GCF_015668065.1. NCBI lineage: Bacteria > Bacillati > Bacillota > Clostridia > Eubacteriales > Oscillospiraceae > Ruminococcus > Ruminococcus sp. 1001713B170207_170306_F1. The sequence continues at coordinate 18,052 of NZ_JADPEX010000001.1, forward strand.
TTTTACATCCCACCTCCAGAGGATTCCAAATCAAAATCGTCATAATAAAGTTAACAAGCAACGCAACTGCCACAATTCCAAGTGCAATTCCTAAAACAAGGCCAAAATCATCAGTTTCTACTGCGCCTATCACTTCATCAAAACTTCCGGAAGAAGACCTTTCTACTACCGAGACCACTCCTGAACCTCCAATCAGGGATAATATAACTCCTGCCAGAACTGCTTTCCAATAATTTATCTTTAAAAGCTGTTTGGCACACTCTTTTAATTCTCTCCTTGTCCACATATACAATTCCCTCCTCTTCAAACTACCCATATGCAAATATCTCATATCTGAAATATGTCATCCGGCTTTCATAATCTATTACAATGCATTATCCCCAGTCAGTTCAGGCAGAGTCTCTGTAGCCTGAACGCCTATTCCCCCTGTTTTTCCATAATCATTCGCAACTTCTCCAGAGCACGTTTCTGTATCATCCTTACATTTCCCGGTGATAAATTCATCTGCCTGCCAAGCTCTGTGGAACTTTTCTGATAATAAAATCTTCCCAGAAGAATTTCCCGTTCTCTGTCAGAAAGCTGCTCCAGACTTTTTCTTAATGTCTCTTCTCTCATAATCTTTGCCACAATCTCTTCCGGCATTTTTTCCCGGGGAATTGTCTGCTGCTTCAGGATTTCCAGAGAATAATGAGTCTTTTTATCCCTATAATAGTTTTTCAGGCGGTTTGCTGTGATTGCATACAACCAGGTAGCTATACTACCTTTTTCTTCATCATAACTGTCCATATTTCTGTAAAAAGACAGAAATACATCTCCAGTCAGTTCTTCCGCTTCATACAGATCAGGAACTCTTTTATGTATAAATGTCAAAATTTTCAGATAATATTCCTGATAAATACGCTCAAACTCCTCATACTTCATCCTCCGCCTCTTCATAAGACTCAATCTCTGCATAGAGATGTGTGTCTTCTTTCACATCTTCCTCTGGCTCGTACAGTTCTTTACACTCCTTATCTGTATACATAATGTAATAAGAATTATCGTCATGAAGCATGATCCATACATGATTATCTGCTGGAACCGTGATTGTATAATCCTTTTCCTGCTCTGTACCAGGAGCTGCAGTAACTGTCACATTACGTACATCACCTTCTGCTTTTTCTGCTTCTTCGTACTTTTCACAGAGATCTGCTACATCCTCAGGCCTGTCCACGCCGTAGGAGAATTCCATCTTCGAAGCTTCTTCCGAAGTGCCGTCCTTATGATTCAGAATCTGAGTATGTTTCAGTGGTCTGTAATCATCCGAAGCAACCACATATTCCATAGAAATCCAGTCTCCCTCTGTGTAGGATTCTCCATCTCCCTGAGAATTCAATGTGCTCTGCGTAAGTTCTTCAGGTACCTTTGTCTGTATAATGATCGTATCACCATCTTCCTTCAGATCCGTCACTTCTTCCTCTATGGTTTCATCTGTGTAAAAGCTTATAAGATCATCTGCATTTCCATCTGCTTCATCAATATACAGACAGGAGAGATACTCATCTCCTTCTTTTCCGTATTTTAATTCGCCATCTTTATAGAGCATCTGGGTAGTACCATACATATCTACATACATCACTTCAGAATCTTCATAGTCATATACCTTTGTATTCTGCAGTATATATTCACAGGTAGCTTCATAGCTTTTATGATTGCTTACAAGACTGTCTGTTTCTCCTGCTTTCATCATCTGTTCCAGTGCATTGTCTTTTGTCAGTTCAGGTAACGTATCCGATGCCTGAACACTCACACATTCTGCTCCCAGAGTTCCCATAATCATTGCCGTCACAATAATCATTCTTTTCTTCATTTTTTAGTCTCCTTTTCTTATATTTTTTCCTTTACGATGCCAGTAAGAGCGAGCTTTCGGGCATTATACCGTATCAAAAGCTCTCCTCATTTTGACAGTTTTCTGTATCTGTATTATTTATGTTATTTGAATTTGACTTTCCTGTCTATATTTTTGCGTGAATAGTCAAAATATGGTGTGAAAAGACCTTCATATGATTTGATTTTGCCCTCTGCCAATGGTATACTTATTTTTAATAGGTAACCTGGCCATTATCTATCTTTATGACAGGAGGGTTTTATGATAGCATTGCGTTATTTCTGCGGATTTTCTCTTCAGATTTTTCCTTATGCATTTTTCTGTTTGTATCCATTCCGGGATCGTTTCCGCCTAAGCACAAAAAAGGCAATGCGCATGGCACTGTCCATTTTTATTGTAATGGTCATTCCGTTTTCTCTTATCGCACAGTTCAACATCGGCGGTGATTACAAAGAGCTGATCTCGAATGCTATTTTTTATATTGCCTTGTTACTGTTCGGAATGTTGTACTGCTTTATCATCCAGGCAAAAACAGTAGAAAAACTGTTTGTATTTTTTGTTGTAATGAGCTACGGATTCTTTGTCACAAGTACTGTTACTTTTTTGCACCGTACTTTCCGGTTTCCGTCCGATCATTTTATGTATCCGCCCCTTGCACTGATTCTCACACTTATCATAAATCTGCTTCTTGCGAAACCATTTCTCATGCTGATGGAGCGAATCCGTACTATGATCAACGCTGATCTGGAATCACGTATCTGGAAGATTCTCTGCTCCCTCCCTGCTTTGTTTATTCTAATTGCCAGCATTGCACAATTCTCAAGCATAATAAATCTTTCCACCAATATGGTTGTCCATGCTATGTTTGTATTGTTTGCAGTATTTGCTTTCATAGTATATGCCGTATTCTTTAGTGTCATGGAATACATCCGCAGCAAACAGGAAGAACAGAGAATTTCCGAGCGGATACTGGAAAGCTACCGGAATCAGGCAGAAAACAATGAACATATTCTGGAAATGCACCATGAGATCCGGCATCATATGAATGCCCTGTCCGCCTATCTTAAACAGGAGGACTATGCAGGTGCCAGACAATATACGCAGAAATTTACTGAAGAAGCCGAACAGCTTCCTTTTGTCACCTACACAGCCAATGCTCTGGTCAATTCCATCCTTTTAGAATTTGCAGAACGTGCCAGCCGTTATAAAGCCATAGTGGAGTACAGTATTATCATTGGCAGAAAACTCAACATGGAAGACATTGATTTGTGCCGGATGTTGACAAATATATTGGAAAATGCAGTAGAAGGGTGTCAGAAGGTTTCTGAAGGACAGCGGATCATCCGGCTGAATCTCCATTCAAAGGGAAATTTTCTGTTTATTAAATGTGAAAACTCCTGCAATGAGGATAACTTGAGAATCACGAATGGAAAATATAAATCCAGTAAAAAGAACAGTGACAGACACGGTTACGGTCTTAAGATCATCAATGGAATCGCCGAAAAATACAATGGTATACTGAACGTACAGGTACGTGGTGGCTTTTTTGCTGTAACAACAACGCTTTGTCTTGACGAAAATAACGAATAATAGGAGGCTTTCACTATGTACCATATTGTCATCTGTGATGATGAACCGATTTTTTTAACACAGATATCTGAAATGATCATCGATATTTTAGCATCCATGGGAGAATCCTGCGAGATTCGAAAATATACTTCTATTTCAGAATTAAAAAATACATTGCAGAATACTCCTAAAAGCTGTGACATTCTGATTCTTGATATTATGCTGGGTGAAAACAATGGGATCAGCTTTGCAGAATGTCTCCATGACACTGGAAAACAAATTCCCGTTATCTTCATTTCCAGCAGTAAGGAATTTGTATTCGATGCATATTCTGCTGAACCTGTAGGTTATATCCTCAAGCCGGTCAGCCGTCAAAAACTTGCAGAAGCACTAACCCGTGCAATCCGACATCTGATTCCGAAATCCATTATAATCGACACTCCGTCCAGAACTGTATCCTTTCATATCAAGGATATTACCTATATTGAAATAATCAATAAAGAATTGCAGATTCATCTTCAGGATGGTACTGTCACGAAGATATATAAATCCCTTTCTGCAGTCCGTGAAATTCTGCCGAAAGATATCTTCGTGCAATGTCACAGATGCTACATTGTTTCTCTGTATGCTGTCCGTTCAATCAGACGCTTTGAAATCACACTGAATAATCAGGAAATAATCCCGGTCAGCAAATACAGCTACCGGGATGTCCAGGAACAATTACAGCAATACGCTGCAAAATGGTTTTAATTTCTGCAAACAGCAGAAAACGGCGGTCTTATCGACCGCAGAATTCTCATTGATATTTTGCAACAAGCTCTCCGGCATTTGCTTTCACATCATCGGAAACAAGCCCCGGGAATTCCTCTTCCAGTTCATTCAGGATATTCATAATATCTTCTTTTTCCTGATCGGTGCTGATAACAACCTCGCAATAGTTGATCTTCTCCATACCTGCCACTGAGGTTTCCAGCTGCATAATATAATCCACATGCGGATTCCCATATAATCGGATCAGATCCTCCTGCGACCTTGCTTTCATCTTAAAGTTCAATGCATATTTCAGGTTCCGTTTCATACTGTAATTTTTGTCAGTTCCGAGTATGCTGTCCACAAAAATAGATAGTGGATTTCTTCCCTCCATGGCAGCCGTTGTTGTTGTCATTCCGGACCATCTTGGATTAATTTCGATAATATACCATTCTCCTGCCCGGTAAACCAGATCGACCTGCACCGTTCCTTCAAATTTCAAACTCTGTGCCATATTAAGCAGTTCTTCCTGTACCTTTTCAAAATGATAGGAAGGATCCGTCACCGGACCAAATTTTACAGAGCTTAACGGATCTGTAATGCCCTCTTTTGTTACAGAAAAGGCGATCGGCGGAAGGACACTGTAACGTCCCTCTACACCATGAATTTCCGTTCCGAACTGTTCTCCCTGAATCAGTTCTTCCACCATTATATCTGAATTGTTCCGATCGGAATTAAGAAAGCTCTCTACTTCCTCATAGGAGTTCATGATTTCCACTCCGATTGACCCTGCACCTAATGTATCCTTCACAATGACCGGAAAGTTTATTTCCTTAATCCGATAAAAAACATATTCCTTATATACATTTACACTGACACCCGGATTCTTCTTCTCCGCAAGAAACAGCTCATGGTGAATATAGATTCCCTTTGCCGCTTTGACAAAGCTGCGGAACATGATATTACTACGCCACTTATCAAATGCTGCCACTGACACCAGCGTATTATTGGCAATGGTTGCAATTCCTCTTTTCTGTAATTCCTCAGCAATGAGAGCGGTCTTGATCGGTACCCAGTCAAAGGGAACGGCTCCCGATGCAATTGCTACAGCAATATCCGGTCTCTGCTGTGCAATCAGCTCTGCCGTATCCTCCGCACTCATTCCACTCTCCAAAAGCACGTATTTCACCTTCTCAGGTTTTTTGCAGATTTCCCCATCTGCCACGTCAAAAATGTAAGAACCATTCAGGGGTCCTGCTACAACAAATTCGCAGTCCGGATAAAGCCGGTCCATTTCATCCCAGGTATCTGCCCGGAACGGCTGGTAGGTTGTTTTTGTTGATGAATTGGAATGTGCTGATGTTGACGCACTATAAAATACAATACGCATAATCTCTTCCTCCGCCTATTTTCTATGATTCAAACTGTGCCTGATATAATCTGGCATAGGCTCCGTTTTGTGCTAATAGCTCTTTGTGGCTGCCCTGCTCCACGATATGCCCGTTCTCCATAACCAGGATTACGTCTGCATTGCGAATTGTGGACAGACGGTGGGCAATGACAAAGCTTGTCCGTCCCTCCCGCAGCTTATCAAGTGCCTGATCAATCATGGCTTCGGTTCTGGTATCTACAGAACTTGTTGCCTCATCCAAAATGAGAATATTCGGTTTCACAAGAAATGCCCTGCAGATCGTCAACAACTGCTTTTCTCCGGCAGAAAGGCTTGACATTTCATTGGAAATTACAGTCTGATAACCATCAGGCAGTGTACTTACAAACTGATCCACGAAGGTCTCCCGGCATGCATTCCGGAATTCTTCTTCCGTGATTTCCCGTTTCAAACCATATTTCAGATTGTCTCCGATCGTTCCTTTATACACCCAGGTGTCCTGCAGAACCATTGCAATGTTCTCACGCAGGCATGCTCTTGTAAGGTCGTGAATTTCTACTTTGTCATCAAAAATAATTTCTCCAATGTTTACTTCATAAAATCGTTCGATCAGATTTACAAGTGTTGTCTTGCCGGCACCAGTTCCTCCAACAATAGCGACCATCTGGCCCGGTTCTACAACAAGGTTCATATGTTCAATCAGCTTCCTCTCAGGTACATAAGAAAAGCTCACATCCCGGAAATCGATCTTTCCCTGCAACCGGTAGCTCTCTCTGGCTTCCGGTTTTTCTTCAGCCTGATCTTCACTATCTAACAGCTCATAGATCCGGTCAAGAGACGCTATTCCGGACTGCAGTGAAGAATACGCCTGGGACAGCTTGGAAAAGGGTGTCTGAAACTGTCTGGTATACTGAATAAATGCCTGCACATCTCCGACCGTCATCTGTCCGGATATTACCCGTAAAGCACCTCCCAATGCCACAATCACATAATTCAGATTCGTAAAGAACCGGGACAATGGTTGAATCAGGTTCGATACGGCCATAGCTTTGAAGGAAGATTCATACAGCAGACGATTCTGCTTCCTGAAAGCTTCCACGAACTTCTCTTCCTGACCATAAAGCTTCACAATATTGTGTCCGTTCACACTCTCTTCCACATTACTGTTAATCATTCCGGTATAATACCACTGCTTCTGATATTCCTTACGCACAAACCTGGAAATCAGGGTCACAATCCAGCCCGAGACCGGAATAATGATCACAGTGATCAATGCCAGCCTCCAGTTAATTGCAGTCATCATGACAATCATCCCGACCAGCTGGAAAATACTGTAAATCGTATCTGCACCGGAAGAATTCAGAGTCGTGACCACATTATCAATATCATTTGTGGTCCGGCTCATGATATCTCCGTGACTGTTTGTATCAAAATAATTTAATGGCAGCGACCATAGCTTTGTCTCTACCTGACTGCGCAATTCTTTCGCCGTATCAGAGATGATCCGTGTGGAAAACCATGCGGACAGCCATTTCGATACGAACTGGATCAGAAAAATCACACTCGATATCCCTGCCCAGAAGAAAAACCGGTCCCAGTGAATGTTACTGCTTACCGGGTTTGACATATCCTGTACAATGGAATCCGTTGCATACCCCAGATACTGCGGTCCCAGCGCTGTAGCAACCGCTGAAATAATAATACTGAACAGCATAAGAGCGGTCAGCATCTTATTTTTAAAGAAGAAGAGCTTTAACAGCCGCTTGAAAGACCCCTTTTGTATGGTCCTTTTCTGCTTTGTACTCATGATGCCACCTCCTTATCTGTGGGCTGGGAAGCCACAATTTCCTGATAAGTCCGGCTGCTTTGCATGAGTTCTTCATGTGTTCCAACCGCTTCAATACGTCCCTGATTCATCACAAGGATCTGGTCAGCATCCTTAATGGTACTGATTCTCTGTGCAACAATAATCACAGCCGCATTCTGTGTAACCGGCTTCAGTGCTCTTCGCAGCTCCTGGTCTGTCCGGTAATCCAGTGCAGAGAACGAATCATCAAACAAATAGATGGAGGGTCTGCGGACAATTGCTCTTGCGATTGCAAGCCGCTGCCGCTGCCCGCCCGAAAAGTTTGTTCCCCCTTCGGAAATCTTCATCTTAAGACCACGTTCGTTTTTCTCCACGAATTCCTTTGCCTGCGCAATCGAAAGAGCCTCCCAGAGTTCTTCCTGTGTTGCATCCGGTTTTCCATCCCGCAGATTGTCCTCCAGCGTCCCCGAAAACAGGAAAGCCTTCTGCGGAACCATGCCGATTGCCTGATCAAGCTCATGCCTTAACAGCTTCCGGACATCCATGCCATCTACGAAGACCGTCCCCTCTGTCACATCTGCAAGACGTGGAATCATATCAAGCAAGGTAGTCTTACCACATCCGGTAGATCCGATAATCGCCGTCGTTTTACCCGGCTGTGCGCAGAAGGAAATGTCCTTCAATACAGGCTCCACCTGCTCATTATCCGGTGCATAGGAATACGTCACATGTTCAAAACATATTTCTCCCCGGAACTGCTCTGGCAAAAAAGCATCCTCTCTGTCCTGAATTTCACTTTCACTGTTTAAAATCTCTTCAATACGTGTAACCGATACCTCGGCTCTTGGCAGCATAATAAAAATCATGGAAGCCATCAGGGTTGCTGTCAGAATAAAGGATATGTAGGTTACGAAGCCGATCACCTGTCCAATCTGTACCTGACCGTTCCCCGCCATACGGCCGCCAAGCCAGATCAGCGAAATATTGGCAAAGCTCATTGTCAGGGTAAAGATTGGCTGCATCAGCCCTGTAATCTTACCGATGCTGGTATTAATCCTTGAAAGATCTCCGTTAATCCGTTCAAAGCGTTCCTTCTCGCCTTGTTCCTTCGTAAAGGCCTTTACCACACGGATACCGGAAATCTGATCCCTGAGTACGGTATTCATCTCATCTATTTTCGTCTGCTGTTCTCTATAATAAGGAAGGATCAGCTTTAAAAATACCACAGAAACCCCAAGCAGCAGAGGTATCGTCACAAGCAATACCACCGAAAGCTTCACGCTTTGGGACAAGGCAAGCACAAGACCTCCGATAAACATCATCGGTGCTGCGATAATCGCGGTAAATAAGAACGTAATAAACTGGATTACCTGCTGTACATCGTTTGTTGCCCTTGTAATCAGCGTAGGAGCTCCCATGCTTCCGATCATCCTGCGTGAAAAATGTATCAGCTTCTCATAAACCTGCTCCCTCAAATCCCGTCCGGTCATCAGTGCCACCTTTGCTCCGAAAATACCAGCCAAGGTTGATAGCAGAAACTGGATAAGAGCTATTCCCAGCATGAGAATTCCCTGATGCATGATATATGCAGCATCCGCATTCGCCACACCATAATCGATCACTCTGGAATTGATTGTTGGCAGATACATGGTTAAAAAGGACTGACCAAGCTGCAGTAAAATGACCAGTATCAAAAGTCCCCTGTATGGGCTTAATACTCTTCGCAAAAATCCGGTCATGCCTGTCCCTCCATAAAATCATCAATAACGGAAGCATATGCATCCATCATCTTACGCCCCGGCATACCCGGAAATGCATTTACCTCTGCCAGCACATACTCTCCATCACCAATCATAAGATCCAGTCCGATAATCGGAAGATCAAATATGGACGCCACCTTTTCACAGAATACCTTTTCTTCTTCGGTAAGAGTCTTCTCCTGTGTAGTTCCACCCACATGTACATTCGAACGGAATTCATCAGGATTCGATGCATGGCGCTCCATCGAAAAATAATATCTGCCATGGAGAACAACAACACGGATGTCTCTTCCTTTGGAAGTAGCAATATATTCCTGTGCCACATAAGCCTGTCCATAGGAAAGAGTTGCAAAGTAATCCTTAAGCTCCTGGCCGTTATGGATCAGTTCTACACCAATCCCGCCAAATCCACTGTCCGGCTTCACAACAAATGGATAACCAAAACGACCAGACAGTGTTTCGGGATCAGAATCTTTGAAAAACACCATCGTATCAGGCACCCGTATTCCATTCTGTGCAAATCTCTGATAAGTTGCAATCTTACTTCTTGCGACCTGAAGCTCACGCAGATTTAAAATAGATGGAATTCCCGCATCCTGAAGCATATTCTCCAGAATAAATCCATCCGTGGATCCAAGTAGTGGCCAGAAATAATCCGGCTTTTCCATTTTTTCGCCCAGACAGGTGATCGCAAGTTCCCCGTTCCTGCAAATTTCAATCGTGGAATATTCGCAGAAAAGCACTTCCTTATCTTTACCTATCAGTGCCTGCATCTGCCTTCTTCCATTTGTCTTAACATCTTCCACAGTACTGTCCTGGCTTGCTACTAAAGCTAAAATTTTCATAGGCTTCTCCTTTTATTTTCACAAAGTCCTTCCATTTATTTTACAAGCTCCACCCCGTATTCTGTCTGACTGAAAAAGAATTTCCGCTGCAGTTCATTCCGGATGATGTGCACAGGCTTCAGCTGTGCCGGCGCAATTCCCTTCATTATCATCAGATCACGGTATAAGCTATATGTCTCCGGCTCTAAGATATTTAACTTAGTTGGCGCACAGATTCCTTTTGCCACCTTATCTCCCATGGACGGATTGGCCTTAGCAAGATTCCTCTCCAGAAAAAAACGGATTTCCTTTGCTTTCATCCCCTCCGGAAGGCTTTCGATTTCCATAAAATAAGTATAACGTGGAGGAACATGTTCAACATCCGGATATACTGTAAAATCAATCATGTCAAAGCCAAGCTGCTTTGCTGTATCCTCTGCGGCAGTCCTGAGTGCCACTTCTGTTGTCTTCTCCCCCATAATACTGACTGTCTGATCAATACGTCCGATGAATTCCAGAATCGGCAGATTCTTATATTTTCCTGCAATCTTTACCGCATCACGCATACGATACCGGTAAAAACCGGAAAGATTCGTAACAATCACTTCATATTCTTTACCTGTCTCAAGCTGATCTATCGTTACTATTTTGGAGAAATCATCATCTGCGTCTGTCGGCAGAAATTCATAGAACATACTGTCCGGAACCGGCACGCTCTTCTCATCATTTAACCGGTACGGGACACTGATCATGCCTTCAGATGCATTAATTCCGGTAAAATAACGGGCTATTTTTTCTCCCATATATTTCTCTTTGATCTTATCAGCATAAACCTTAAATCCACCGGAACCGACACCGGTAAGGAACTGTGCATGAGGCCACAGCTTCGGTACAATCGGTTCCTCAAACCCCTGCATGAAAATTCCCCTCAGTTCCTGCGCTCTCTCCGGCATGGGCTGAATTTTCTTTAAGAGACTGGAACGGACTTCCTCTGACATTTTAATACCCAGATCAATCGTTCCCTGTTCAATATCATTAACCAGAAGCTCCCAATGCTGTTCCATATAACGCAATACTTCCAGTAAAAATCCAAGAAAGTTCGCTGCCATATTCGTAAGATCCTGGTCCATCAGTCCGAAACGTGCATGCAGATATCTGGTGTTGGTTTCCGATTCCGGATAAATTGCTTCATCGGGAGATGTAAAACTCATTCCGAGGTAAGGGCGGAATTCACCGATCATTTTTACTGACAAAGCCCCATAAGTAACACCGCTTTTCACGTGCTGGATCTCTGCAATGGATTCCGCAATGGACATATTCCGTCCGTTGATCCAGTCTTCTCCGAGTTCTTTTGCGACCAGACCCATACGGTAGGGACCATTATACTTCTGAAAAACCTGAAAAGCCTCTTCCGTCAACGGTATACGCTTGGGATTTCCAACCGTTCCTGAAGACTTGTTATAATGTACAACCTTACCGGAGGTAATCAGATTCTCCTCCCCATCCTCACTCATTCTTAAAATATAGCCTGCATAATCATCGTATACACTGACCGGAACCTTCTTCTGGTATTCTTCTATGGAATGAATATTCGCAAAGCCATATTTCCTTCCATATTCCGTATCCTTATTTTGTTCCAGAATCCTTAAAAGCAGCTTTTCATTTTCCCCCATGGGATCCTCTGCCATCCGATTCAATGCTTCCACTACCGGTATTCCCAATTTGATCTGTTGCAGATTCCCCTGTCCGGCAGGTGTTAATTTTCTCTCTTCAATTGTCATATTCTTTTCCCCATTTTCATCTGTCTTTTATTGTTCGACTGTCAAAATACTGTCAAATCCGGTTGCTTCAAATACTTCCATAATAATTTCATTGACATGCTTTACAACCATACTTCCCTTTGCTGCATTCATTTTCTTCTGACAGGATAAAAGAACTCTTAATCCGGCACTGGAAAGATACGCAAGATCGGTAAAGTCCAGAACAAGCTCAGTAACTCCATCAAGCTTTTGGAAAATCTCCTTCTCAAATCCCGGTGCTGTTGCAGAGTCCATTCTTCCTTCCAAAGCAACCTCCATTTTCTTTCCCTGTGTTTTAACATCAAATTTCATTGATTTAACCCCCTTGTATTTTATACATATGCGGTAACTATTTTATCTGAATCCGTGCTTTCTTCAGTTCCCTGTTCTTTATCTGAATTTGTGTTTTCTGTATCAGTATTTTTCTCTTGATGATCCTGATCCGTAATATCTGCTTGATCTTCTTTTACAGGTAATTCTGAATCTTGTTCCATCATAAGAATATTGCCTGCATACACGGTTGTTGCTACAATACTTTGACTTAAAGTACTGAACAGCAATACAAAAGATAGCAAACATGCTTTCTCTATTTTTTCTCCTTTCTTCTTTTAACTGTTTTTATATCTATATTATATATATTATTTGAATCTAGTTTCTCTGTCTATATTTTTGCGTGAATAGTCAAAATATAGTGTAAAAAGACATTCATCTGATTTGATTTTGCCGTTTGCAAAGTTCTTCTTTTGATAAAAGATTAACTTCCTGATTTTCTATATTCCGTATTACTGAATTTTGATTTTCACAATTATTAGGCGGCTCATTCTAGTATTGTTCCATACTTTTAAAAGTAAGAAAGCCTGCAATCACTCCGGTTCCCAGAGAAATTAACAGGCTGATCAATAAGGGTTTTTGCTTCATTAAAGAGCTCCCTTTATTTTTAGAATTAATTTATTATATTCTGCTGTCATGGAGACATTCTACTTTTGGCTGCGTTACTGAGAATATTATCTATTGTCTGCTTTATTGGTTTTTCCTGAATCCGTGAAGTTGATTTCCTCACATACTCCTTAAACCCTATAGTTTCATGCTTTTGCAATATTTTTTTTCCAATATTGTTATTCACCCACCAGGTGAAAGCAGTCTGTGGTAAAATAGACATAACAAAATCTATGGATTGGAGTCTTTTACCATGAATAACAACCACCAAATCACACTGAACACCAATAAGAACATTATTGTTGAGTTTACAAATGAACGTATTATCCCAGCCAGCGGTCTGGCTGTTGTTGGCGCCCTCCTTGGGAAAAGCGATTTCATCAAAAAACTCAATCGCATGGACGTGACATCCAATCGGTCTCAGCATCAGATTAAAAATGGTGATATTGTACTCACTTACCTTGGAATGCTTTGCATGGGCAAACCTTACTTTGAAGCTTTTTCATTATCAAGCGAAAACTTCGCCGAGAAAGCACGGATGACTGGTTTGAAATGGCAAAGCAGTATTGCCGGAATGTAACCAGTCCCAGAGACGGAAAAACCGTCTATATAGGCAGTGACTGGAAAACCGTTACCAGTAAGCAGTTCAATACAGAGTATACACTCCGTGCCGGATACGAGATTACAGAGCGAACCATTGATAAGTATGGTCAGTTCAACCTTGTTCCAGATATTGAAGTTGAAGCCTGGTGGACAAACCTTGGTGACCCGGATGAGGAAATCATCAGTCTGTATCATGCCCATGGGGAATGTGAGCAGTTTCATAGTGAGGTAAAAACAGACATGGATCTGGAGCGGCTTCCATCCGGAAAGTTCGCGACCAATGCACTGATACTCGAATTAGGGATGATCGCATATAACATTCTCCGTATGATCGGTCAGGGCACAATTGGAGGATGGGCACCCCGTCAGAAGAGGGATGTTAAACGCCGTCGTTTACGCACAGTTATCAGCAACCTGATTATGATGGCAGGACATATAACCATGCATGCACGCCAGTTGATAACCGGCCTCGGAAGAAGCAACATCTGGCGACATATATTTTCTGATATCTGTCAGAAATATGCTGTCACAAACTCATAAGTAACAAAGCAATTTTATAGCAGGCTTATTTCGTGTACCCTTTTTTGCCCAGTGACTGCTTTTGTTCCCGGTGCTGATACAGAAAAAGCCACAGAAGTATGCTCACATCATGAAACAAACTTACCTTTGGAAGATTGGTTCTCTTAAAGAATGAACTTCACGGATTCAGGTTAGTTGCTAAGTCTCTTGGTGTGGTGGTACTGTTACCAATGGACTTAATGGGAGCCGCATAGCCTTCTGGTGCAACAGGAGAATCATCCCAGCCATTTGCAAAGGAATATAAGACCAGTCCCATCTTCCCGAACAGTCGTTCCAGGAAATCTGGATCTGACGTTGCAATTTTCCCAATGGTTTTGATCCCATAACGGTTTAACATCGTTCTGGTAGATCTTCCGACATACAAAAGGTTAGCTGCAGGAAGATTCCAGACGATACTCTGGTAATTTTCTTTATGAAATTGGGTGATCGCATCTGGTTTTTTATAATCGCTTCCAAGCTTAGCAAAAATCTTATTCCACGAAATCCCGATACTGACTGTGATCCCCAATTCTTTTTTTACACGGCTTCTAATCTCATCTGCAATCTTTTTTTCATCCCCTTTTAAGGCGGTACTTCCAGTCACATCCAGCCACGCTTCATCACATCCATAAGGCTCCACCAGATAGGTATACTCTCCATAAATCTCCCGCAGCATGGAAGAAAACTGTAGATAAAGCTCCATTCTGGGCGGAACAACAACCAGATCCGGACAGGCACTTTTAGCTTGCCACAAAGCCAGTCCTGTCTTTACCCCCTTTTGCGTAGCAGTATAATTTGCTGTCAGAACAATCCCACGTCTGGATGCCTGATACGCTTTAATCGCAGGCTTGTTCAAAACTCTGGACCAGTACGCAGCGATCTGGTAATGTGCAGACCCACATACAGCCTCCATGTGATATGATTTCTTCTGGTATTCCACACCTTTCCATGATTATTGGCAGACGTCTTGGTATCCAGATTATCAAGCATGCTTCATCTATCTGTTCCTATCAAAATATCGTTTTGCAAGTTATCAAGACGCATTCTTCTTTAATTCAAGGATTTTCTTCCTGATTTCTTCCATAACTAATTTAAACGCCTCATCGCTTTTTCCCGTTGGATCTTCCAGTCCCCAGTTATCGTCAAAAGGCCTGTCAATAAACGGACACCCTACATTGCATCCCATGGAAATCACGATATCAGGAGTTGGAATATCGCGAATCAGTTTGCTGTACTGACCATCTGCTTCCATATCTATTCCATATGACGTTTTCATAATCCGGACTGCATCCTGATTGATCTGCGGTTTTGTCTCTGTGCCGGCAGAATAGCTTTCAAATATATCAGATGCCAGATGCTTTCCGAATGCTTCTGCTATCTGGCTGCGGCATGAATTATGGACACAGATAAAAGCTACCTTTTTCTTACTCATAGAAGAGTCCCCTTTCTCTTATATCTTACTCCTTTTCCATAATTTTACAGTTCCTCCTGGTGCTCGTTTCATTTTCTGCTCCAGCTTCTTTCCATAATTTTCCTTCTTTGTAGTGCTTCCGGCAAAGCGCCACATAGCTTTCATTGGAGCCAAGCATGATCTGCGCACCCTCCCGTACAATTTCTCCATTTGCATACCGGGTATTACACTGTGCACGTTTTCCACACCAACAGACAGTCGGTACTTCCTCAATGACATCTGCAATCTCCATCAGACGTCTGGAGCCAGGAAATAAGCGGTTGCGGAAATCGGTGCGCAGTCCATAGCAGATCACTGGAATATTATAAAAATCCACAAGGTCGGACAAAGTGTCTATTTCCGCTTCCGAAAGGAACTGCGCTTCATCCACCAGAACTGCATCCACTTTCTTTCCCTGATACCGGTATTCTGTATTTTCTTTTTTCCAGATCGTAGAGATCTCTTTTAAAAATTCATCCACGTATTCTGCTGAAGCAGATAATCCCATACGAGACTGGATCTTGCGTTCTCCATCCCGGCTGTCTGTTCTTGGTTTTAACAAAACGGCATACTGACCGCGCTCTTCGTAGTTATAACGGACCATTAGTATGTTTGCTGATTTCGAGCTTCCCATTGCTCCGTAGCGGAAATATAATTTTGCCATTTTCAGACTCTCCTTATGCTCAGTGTTCTTTCAAAAGCTTTTCCATATAGCTTTTCCTTCTATCAATCAAATTTCAGAACCAGTTGTCCGTCGATCCAGCTTTTCTGATCCGCCTGATGTATTTTATCATCCGCTTTTAAATTTCCAATCAAAAACGGGGATTTCGGATCATGCAAAGCATAATTCTGACGAACCGTTTTGGTATCGTAATTAGCATAACAATATTTACATCCATGAAGACAGGTATTATATGCTCCAATATCATTTCCCATAAAACAGGCACATTCTTTCCGTAGTGGCTGCTTTTTCGGTATATCCAGCGTGGTATGGAGGGCTTTTTCGTATGTTTCCTGTGTCATACAGCCATTGCAATCTGCCCCATAACAGGCTAATTCTGTTCCTTCTCCACAGGGATATACTTTCATTCCATGTGCCGCGGCTATCTGTATCATGGTTTTCCCAAGTGACAGACGTTTTTCTTTTGGTACAGCTTGGGCTTCCGGAAAATTTCTTCTCACTTTCTGGTACAGGTCGATGAAACTGATCACGCAGGTATGGGTATAGCCCTCAAGGGCCTGTGCGATCTGTGTAAACTTTTGGATATGGACCTCTGGCGTATAAGTCTCATTCAGGAATATAGGGTCATAACGCCATCCCATGGAATCCGGTCCTGTAATCTCAGCCAGTTGCCGAAATGTATCTATTACCGCTTCTACATCTGGAACCAGAGGCTCTATTTCTTTTCCATAAGGGGTAATGGTAACGAACCAGTACATTCCATATGTTTTCAGTAAATCCATGTGTGAAAGCATAGGCGCCGGATTTTTCGAGCAGAACGCAATCAGATCTACCACAGAAGGCGAAAAGGTATATCTTGTTACCTGCTGCGGCTGATATGGATTCCGAACCATCACGTAGCCCTCTTTTATCCGGTTACACAGCCATTCCGAATAAAACGCCGGGATATCCGTCCGCATACCGGTCTGAATAATCATAAATGTGTTCCCTTCTTTTTTATGTCAGCAAACTCTCTTACATATTATTTCTCATTTACAAGCTTCCCTGTCATATGCTCAATTCTGATTGCAAATAGCTGGACACGACTTCTTGCAGAACCATTCATTTCTTTTTCTACTTCTTCTACTGTAGGGTAATATTTTTCTGCCAGTTTTCGAAGACGGTCTTCTATAATCTTGGTATCTGTGATAAGTTCTGCTTTTCCAAACACAACAACACTTGTGGCATTCCACTCCCAGTGCCCTTCTTTTTTGAAACCCTGGTTCCAGGTTGTCAGACACACTTTATTACATTTCTGGATTGCATCCATCTTGTGTCCTTCTCTGGCTCCATGAAAATAAATCGTATGATCAGCCTCTTCATAGTAAAAATTAATTGGAATGGTATAGGGATACCCTTCATCACCAATTACAGAAAAAGCAGCTCTTTTTTCATCTTTTAATATTTTTTTACATTCATCTTGTGAAACCTGTTGCTTAAATCTTCTCATCTCGCGAAACATAAGATATCCTCCTGCCAATTATTTTGCTTTTCAATGGAATTTCATTTTTTAGATTACATTTTGATTAAGGCAAACTCCATTTTTCATCTATATAGATTACCAGACAATTCAATTGGAAAGAATCACATTCAGAGCAGTTCCAGTTTTTCTCAGAATTGCTCTTTTTGTTTGCTCTGAATCTGATACTTTCCTAATGAATTGTACCATATGCAAATAGAATTTACAAACATTTGTTCTACTTATTTTCAAAAAATAGTGCGCCTAGCTCATCACTGAAGTAACGAGAATGCGACGCACAGTTTTTCAAAACTTTATCCATATGTTTTCTCTGTAACTTTCCAAAAATATTTGAAAAGGGACTGTTTCCAGCCCCTTACTTCCTGTAAATTTCCTTACAGATATGAACAACATGACAATTTGTGCCCCGGATATCTTTAATCTGCATACCATGATGGTTCATTTATATACCGAATAGTTCTTCTCCAGGAGCATGCCTCGCACTTAAAGCATCCCATTTCGGTTCTTCCATCGCTATATTCAATACTTCGCTCCTCATGTGGTTCAATTGTTCTATGAGTGAAGCAGAAATGCTCTTTATTATTTATTGATTGTCCGTCACATTGGATAATTATATCTAAAAAGTTTACAGCTTCTGTAATGTCTTTAAATCCATTAATTTCCTCAGGTTCAGGATCCTTAAAGGGTAAAATACGTAGCATTTATTTCTTTGTCTATTACTTCTTTATGGCCTGTTGCCTTCACTGCTTTCTGTGCTGCAAATACTGCACCACAGGTTTCACAGTATCTTCCTTCCGTTAATCCATCTTCTGTGCAGGTCGCTGCTACTTCTGACAGGTTTTTGTCAGTCCTTTTATACTTATATAATTTTCAAAATATTTACTTTTCTGCCAAAACTGATTCAAATCCTTCTTCTGCTTTTCTTACTGTGTCTTCTATGATTTTCTCTGCAATTGGTTTCAGATCCATTTTTAAGATCTGACCTATTACTTCCTCTTGTTTGGCTTCCGGTACTTTATATAAGGTAAAGCAGCATTTCAGTAATCTTCTTAATTTGTTTTCCATGGTAAAATAGAGGTCGCATTTTTTTGCCATAAATCCTCTGGTGATTCCGGCAGAGGCAATGTCCATTTCATAAAAATCTTTCAATTCTGCTTCTTTTATATATTGTGAAAAAATATGCTGAATCTTCTGCGCCGTGCGCATATAAATATATTCTGAGGTAGTAGGAAGAGAATATCCTACCACATATAATTCCCTCAACGGTTCTGACAATTCGGCTATGTACATCTGTATCGAAACTTCTACTCCATAGACAAGCAACGGATCCGGGGTTTCCCCTAATAATTTCTCAGCCTTATCAAACTGGCTTCCAAACATTGTTTTGACCAGGGTAAGCAGCAAGGCTTCTTTATTATCAAATGCTGCAAAAAAGGAAGAGGGGGACATCCCGGCAGCCTTTGCAATAGAGGCTGTTGTGGTCTTCTCGTATCCATTTTCCAGAAATAATTTTACTGCTGCATAGATCATTTTGTTTCTTCTGACGATTCCTTTATGTTGTAATCCTTTTGGCATTTTTACATCAATCCATCCTTGTAATTATAATTTTGCATATACTTTTGATTATAATCAATTATATATTGCTTTAAAGTTTTTCGCAACTATTATTTGGATAATTTGTACAAAATTTCCACATTATATTTATGAAAAAAGACCTATGAAAAATGATCGCTCTTTTTTGCAGGCTTTATAAAACAAAAAGAATGCAACACATGAGCTGCATTCTTTTGTTTTGTATCTACATTCCGCATTATTCTAACTACTTATCAATTTTCATTCGATATACCCCCACCCAAACTGAAGGTCATATCCCTTGTCTCCGGCATCAACAGCTTTATTTTTCAGATAGTCCAGTACTTTTTCCTGCGTTACACCTGGATTCTCCAGCAGGTACCCTGCTACAGCTGCACTTACTCTGGGGACCGCATAGGAGGATCCTTTCTGATCTTCATAACTTCCGTTTGCGCTTACATATACTGCTTCACCGCCAAGATACCACAGCGAACTTATGGGATTCCCGTTTTCATCAAGATCAGCTCCTGCCACGCCGATTACTTCTTCCCAGGCAGCCGGATATACCTGGCTTCCAGAAGGTGTCTGGAAGCTCAGGTTTCCGGCTGCAGCCAGTATCAGGACTCCGTTTTCGCTGGCATACTGAATTGCTTCATGGAGGAGGTTCGAATCTCTATTCAGTGTCCAACTCATATTAAGGATATCTGCATGGTATTTATCTACGCTGTCATAGATGGCCTGGATGATGGTATTATCGTCTGTCTGATTTTCAGATTCCCCATCAAAACACTTTAGCATGACCAGATTTGCATCCAGTGCCTTTTCCAGCAGGATTTCACAGACGCCTGTTCCATGTCCGCTGTTGTCAGAAAGGTTATCGCTGCCTTCCAGATAATTCCACCCTGTAATGTCTTCCATGTTGCAGCCTGAATCCAGAATACACACAGTTACCTGGGATTCACTGTCTGCAAGAACCGGAGTATATGCTCCGATTGCAGACATAAGGCACAAAGCAATTAATGGAAGTTTTGAAAAAATTTTTAGTTTGTGTTTCATAGCATCTTTTTTGTCAAATTCAATTGATCAGTCAGTTTTTTGTGGCTAATTTATTCTTTCGGAGCCAAAGGTTCTGTTGGCGCCGGGGCGTCCGTTGGCGCCAGAGCTTCCGTCGGAGCAGGTGCGTCTGTCGGAGCTGGTGCGTCCGTTGGAGCTGGAGCTTCTGTTGGAGCTGGGGATTCCGTCGGAGCTGGTGCTTCTGTCGGAGCTGGTGCGTCCGTTGGAGCTAGGGATTCCGTTGGAGCTGATGCTTCTGTCGGAGCTGGTGCGTCTGTCGGAGCAGGTGCTTCTGTTGGAGCAGGTGCGTCTGTCGGAGCAGGTGCTTCTGTTGGAGCAGGTGCTTCTGTCGGAGCTGGAGTTTCTGTTGGAGCAGGGGCGTCCGTTGGAACTACAGGCTTATAGTCGACATGAATATAAATCATCAAGTTTTCAACAACAGCTTCTGAATAGTTTACTGTATCTTCCGGAGTAAAGGTAAGCTTATATGCAAATCCTCCATCCTCTTTAGTGATGACTTTGTCCTCAACAGGTGTTGCCTTCCAGGTTCCCACAATAGTTTCGCCAGTAATTGGATTTTTCGCTTCAACCCAGCCATTAATCTCTGCATTTGAAAGATAACTTCCAACCACATTTCCTTCATTATCTTTTGAATTAAATAGTTTTCCGCTGAAATCTTTACACGTCAATGCAGGTACCGCCTTCTTTACTTTTACGGTAAATATCTCTTCAATCGGTTCTACATTTTTTGCCACGCTTTCATCAGCAGGTTGAAAAACTGCTTGAAGCTTATAAGCGTTTTCAGTAACTGCCAGCTGCTTTTTCTCGGATTCTTCAAGCTTCCACTGCCATTCTCCGGCTGTTTCCATCTCTGCGACCTTCACCTTGATTCCGGATATCATATCTTTTGCAATCAGAGTTTTCTTTTTCGCTCTGTCCGGTTCTGTTTCTGACGTCAATCCATCTGAAAGCATCTGCCCATAAATCAGGGTCAGTTTTTCCGGGTCCGGAGTTCCTGTAATGTCTGCTTTGGCTTTTTGAATCTTATAGGGCAGGATCGTAATTTTTTCTTCACTTTCCGGCCATCTGTACAGTGCAGGATTCTTAAGTTCCATCGTTACATTGTACTCTCCAGCATCTAAATGCTTTTCATTTTGAACTGTTTTATAGAATTCCGTTTCTGGAATAACCGGAGCCTGTTCCTGCCCATTATAGACCATTTCCGGGATCTCAGGAGGCGTCACCACTGCTTTTATTGTGGATACGGTTACTTCTGCCTGGATTGTTTTAAATCCAGCTGTATTTTCTGGAATAAACAGCATTGTGTATCGGATTTCACCCACCTGGTCAAGTACTGTCTCAGGATTTTGCCATTGCCAGGTTCCTGGAATTTCTTTCTGATTGTATGTAGCTTTTCCATCGGTTAAGACCGGATCCTTTTCTGGTGAATTTTGGATATCCTTTAATCTGGTACCGATTTCAAATTCCTGTGCTACGGTTGGCACAGTTTCGATCACTGGCGTGATCCAGTAGATAGAGGCTGTTGTTTCAGCTGTAGTATCCAGAAGCACATACAGGTTATCTGCATTTTGGTCTTCCCGGATCTTATAACCGCTGAAGGTAACTTTTAGGTTTTCACCAGGTGTTTCCTGTTCAAACTTAAAGACACCGTCTGTCAGTTCCAGATTTTCCAGTTTCATACCATCGCCTGCACGTGTCAGTTCATAGGTTCCGGTGGTGGTAACATTACCTTTTTCATAATCACGGCTGTCTGCTTTACAGCTTACGCGGACACCAATCTGCGTTCTTACTGGAAGGTCAAATTCTACCGGAAGATAAATGTTGGTTTCAGAAGGCGTAAATACAACCGTATAATTTGCATTATCGGTTCCGTTATTTTCTCCAGATGGTTTTACTTCCGGAGTCTTCCAGCTGAATTCCCCTGTTACTTCCAGCCCATTCCATGTTACTTTTCCGCCTTTCAGGACGCAGTCAGATAACGGTTTCTGATATTCCAGAATGTTCGTTTCAGGTTTCGTTCCTAGCTCCGGTGTAAGCTTTCTTATTACAGCCTGATAGGTTCCGGTTTCTGTATAGGTATTCCCAGTCGAGGTTGTAACTACTGCTTCAATGGCCAGGGTATATGTGTAAGCATCCGCCAGAGGTTCTCCTTTGTCCTGAATCTTTGCCGTAATGGAGATCAGATTCTGGTATTCTTTCAGGAATTCGTTTTGTCCCAATGCTTCGTTAATAACAGAAACTGTGGAGTTTTCTACCTTTTCTTCCATTTTTTCTATTGGCAGATAATTTTCAATGGAATCCTCATAATCTCCGTTAATTATTTCTATCAGCTGGGACAAAATCTGATCCGTCGGAACTGGCTCACGGATACTTGCTGTTGTTTCAGCTGTAGTATCCAGAAGCACATACAGGTTATCTGCATTTTGGTCTTCCCGGATTTTATAACCGCTGAAGGTAACTTTAAGGTTTTCACCAGGTGTTTCCTGTTCAAACTTAAAGATACCGTCTGTCAGTTCCAGATCCGTTAGTTTCATACCGTCA
>NZ_JADPEX010000001.1:40850-263538 GCF_015668065.1 Ruminococcus sp. 1001713B170207_170306_F1
AAGGTTTTCACCAGGTGTTTCCTGTTCAAACTTAAAGATACCGTCTG
This sequence comes from Ruminococcus sp. 1001713B170207_170306_F1, assembly GCF_015668065.1. NCBI lineage: Bacteria > Bacillati > Bacillota > Clostridia > Eubacteriales > Oscillospiraceae > Ruminococcus > Ruminococcus sp. 1001713B170207_170306_F1. The sequence continues at coordinate 40,898 of NZ_JADPEX010000001.1, forward strand.
TCAGTTCCAGATCCGTTAGTTTCATACCGTCACCGGCACGTGTCAGTTCATAGGTTCCGGTGGTGGTAACATTACCTTTTTCATAATCACGGCTGTTGGCTTTACAGCTTACGTGGACACCAATCTGTGTTCTTACTGGAAGGTCAAATTCTACAGGAAGATAAATGTTGGTTTCAGAAGGTGTAAATACAACTGTATAGTTTGCCTTCTCAGTTCCGTTATCTTCTCCGGCTGGTTTTGCTTCTGGAGTTTTCCAGCTGAACGTACCTTCTATTATTTCTCCCTTCCAGATTGCCTTTCCGCCTGTAATTGTACAGTCACTTAAAGTCTTGCCATAACCCAGCAGTGCTGTCGTCGGAACTTCCTCGATTTTTGGAGTGACCATTCCAATAGAGGCTGTTGTCTCAGCTGTTTCATCCAGAAGCACATACAGGTTATCCGTGTTCTGGTCGTCCCGGATTTTATAACCGCTGAAGGTAACTTTTAGGTTTTCACCAGGTGTTTCCTGTTCAAACTTAAAGATACCGTCTGTCAGTTCCAGATCCGTTAGTTTCATACCGTCACCGGCACGTGTCAGTTCATAGGTTCCGGTGGTGGTAACATTACCTTTTTCATAATCTCGGCTGTCAGCTTTACAGCTTACGCGGACACCGATCTGTGTTTTCACTGGTAATTCAAATTCTACAGGGGTATAAAGCTTTGCGCTGTCACCATCCGGTATAAATGTCGCTTTGTATTTTGCGGTTCCGTTATCTTCTCCTGCAGGCACAAGCTCCGGTTCATTCCAGCGGAAGCTTCCGGTCACCTTGTTTTCTTTGTAGGTCACTTCGCCTCCCGTAAACGGACTGAGCGCCAGTTTTTCCTGATATTTCAGGTTTCCAGCCAGTGGCAGTACCGAAACCTCAGGTTTCATTTTTCCCAGTACAAAACTGCCCTTGGCAGTACCTTCCCATTCTTTTCCAGCCAGATCTTTATAAAGGATATCTGCCTGGTAAGTATAGATATACTGGTTTTCTGTCTCTTCTACTTTGTCAGAGAGCACCACATGGAAAGAAATCCGGTTCCCATACAGCTGATACACATTTTCCTTTTCCAGGATTTCTGTCAGTCTTCCAGTGATTTCTGCCTGAAGCTTTTTGGGGGTATTTTCCAGTGGAAGATACTTTTCCAGGGAGTCCGTATAATGATTGGATAAAACTCCTGTTATGGATTCCAGTATCTGCTCCGGTGAAACTAATGGTTCCCACTGTGCATAAAGTGTACTGTCTTCTTTTAACTTACGGTCAAATTCATACGGTTCCCCGCTTCCATCTGCTGTCAGATACCAGCCTTTAAATACGTAACCAGGCACAGACGGATCCTCTGGTGCTGTTACATCCTGCTTTTCTGTGGAGTAAATGGTCTTATAAACCCCGTAATCGTCTAAATTATAATCAAATGTGATCTTATGGCGTTTATAGGCCCGAAGAACCAGCGTGATATTTCTCTGTGGCATGGTAAAGGTGATTTTATTCTCACCAGTAACGCTGTATTTAAAGTTATCATATGTACTGACGACTTCCAGGTCACTGTAATCCGGGTCCAGCACAGTCCTTATTTCCACTTTCGTTCCGGAACGGATCTCCTCAGAACGGATCAGCACATTTCTAAAAAATGATTTCCGATATGCCTTAAAAGTCCTGATTCCGTCTCCAGCCTGTATGACAAGCTGTACCTGACGGAGATCAAGTTTCAGGTAGACGTCTTTCTGGCTCTCCCTGCCGGTTATGGACAGGCTGGTCTTCTGATCCGGTTCGTTATTTACGGACATCATCACCGCCTGCTGTTCCCCGTTAAAATCCCGTTTGTTTATGGTGAGGTCATAGCTGCCGTTCTTCTGCTTCTTAAATTCCTTCACGGTACCGTCCGCAGCAGTTACCCACAGCTTATAAGTGGTATCTGCTTCTTTCCCGTTCAGGCTTATGTGATAATTTACCTGGCTGCTTTCACCCGGGAATCTGTGCACATAAAGATAATAAGTTGTTTCATAATTTTGGTCATCCGCAAAAACTTTATATCTTAAGGTTCCATTTTGCGCATCCAGTGAACAGTCCTTCACGGAACCAATTCCGGATTGTAGGGAACCGCTTCCATTTATCCACTTACATTCCATACCTGCCAGTTCCGGATAAGCATCTTTTGCTTTCTGGATGATCTGGTTTAAATTCAGGCTGACGGTTTTCCACTCTGCTGTTTTCTGGCCTGTACTTAGATAACTGGTAAAAGTGTTCTGATAAACCAGGGCATTGTCCCAGCCGGCAGGATCCAGTCCCCATTCGTCTGCGCACCAGTCCCTGAGCACGACTTTTATCGTGTGGTTTGTGGTTGCAACATAAATTTTTTTACTAAGATGGAACCTGCTGACCTGCTTTTTCACGATAGCAGATTTGCTGTTGTTGGTATAAGTTACAACAAGGTCCAGTTCTGCCTTTTTACAGTTATATTTTGCCGCTAGGCCCTGATCCAGATAAATAAATCCGGGGCTGGTGTTGTTCTTTCCGTTTCCTACATAAAAGAGTTTTGCCAGGGGATCTTTGTCCGATACTGCTTTCCCATCAACTTTCAGATTCTGGATCTGAAGGGAAATACCTGCATCCTTCTGGGTCGCCAGAACGAAGCTTTCTTTGCATGTGCCTTTCGCCATATCCCAGTTTTTCATCGGAATGGAAGAAAAACCGAAGGAATCTTTTTGGTCTGCATTTTTGGACACAACCTTCCACATGTCAGCCAACGTGGTCTGGTTCATATAGGAAAAACCGCTGGAATAGCTTTTCGACCACAACGGCCATCTGCCGCTGTATACGGTCCAGCTCTTTTTCTTGGTCTTAAAGATAAGCTTGACTTTCAGCTGAAGCTTGACAACCACATCAATACCGACCTCAAATTTCAATGCGCCCAGCTCTGTGCTTGCACCGCTTACCAGATTCGCGGTGTTATAATAGAAGCCAGACAATTCTGCGTAAGCGTAGACGCTGCCTTCTATGCTGGTGGAGATGAAGCCGCAGAAGGTAATGGAAATCGTAACACGGATTCCCACCCTTGCCCCTACTTTACCAATCAGGTAAACACTGCTGGTCACGCTGCTTTCCAGCTTCTGTGTATAGGAGCTTCCTTCAAACTTCAGGAACTTATACTCAAATCCAATGCGTTCTCCGCTTTTTACCTCAATTTCCACGCCAAAGGTTGCCAGCACACCGACCTGGCCCACAAGGTCAATATCCACACCCAAGGTAATGATTCCGTAGAAAGAGAACCGCAGCTTCAAAAGAACGACGTTGAAAATATCATTGTAGACCAGGGAGGAATTTACAATGGAACCAACTGTCTTCATTAGTTCGGAAACATTTTTGTCATACTGGCTGTAGTCGTTGGAATCCTTTAACCCTTCTGGTTTTACGATCTCGGAAAGTGTTTTCTTCGCATCATTGAACAGCTTTACAGAGCCGCCGGAGGATGCGGTAACCGTAAGGGAAATCTTGGATGTGGAACGCAAAGTTACGGACATATCGATCCAGAATTTTCCACCTTTTACATTAGTCTGTACGGACAGGCTCTGGGTAAAGGACAGCTTAGGTGAAATGGTAAGAATCGTCTTCGAACCGTTCTTAATGGCTGCACTTGCCGAGATGCTGATCGTCGCAGTTACATTGCTGCCGGATGCAGAGATCTTTACGGATGGTTTGCCCGGCTTCAGGGTGGCATTCATTCCTGCCAGGGAATAAACTCCTTCCCCGTATTTTTCATTGATCATCTTCTGGGTTTCCTCAGAAGTCATAACCGCCATCAGCATCTGGGCTTTTAATTCCTCGTTTTCCTCTACCTGGCTGACGATTTTGGATTCCACTACCTGGAGTTCTTCTTCGGACAGCTGGCTCTCCAGATCTACATCATCTGTAGTGTTTACATCAAAATCTGCCAGGTAATCCTGTGGATTGGCATATCCGAACCAGATCCTTGTCTGATCCCCTTCGCTCTGGACATCCACAACCTGAGCAAAAAGCACATATCCGTCAAAAGAGCCTTCGGTATAGGAATCCATGCTCTTTTCATCCCGGCCGATTTCGCCGTCATAAAAGGCTACGATTTCCCCGGGCTCATAGTTAAGCGTCCCATTTACAAGAAGTTCCCCAGGCTCATATGCCGGAGTTTCGGTTTCCGGTACATCCTCTTCTGTTTCAATTTCCGGTTTTTCTTCGGAAGGAAGTTCTTCATTTTCTTCTGTTGTTGTGGAAGGCTCATCCGCTTCCTGCCGGGAAAGAATTTCCTTTTCTTCCTCCTGAAGGAGTTCAGTTGTTTCTTTTTCTGTTTGTCCTGCTGTTTCTTCTGAATTTTCTTTCTCAACAGCAGGGGTGTAGGATATTACCTGGTCCCAGAGAATATAATCGATATCTTCTGAAAAACCAACAATCTCCACCTTCTCTTTATAAACAGAAACTGTAACTGAGCGAACATCTTTGGAATAATCTGCAAAATTAATTTCTTTAGGAAGCCTTACTGTAAATGTGGCTCCCGGCTCAAATCCTTTTTTTCCATCTTTTTCGTAATATTCACCGAAAATGGAGAAACCGTTCGGTGTCTTTTTTACAGACAGGATCGGATCCAGATCACCGGCTCCCGGCTCTAAGGAGACAGCGGACAGAACCTCGTCTTCTGTCATTTTGGTATCTGTAATCAGCGGGATCTCTCCCTGCCAGTCGAAATCATTTAACTCCGCACAGCTTCCATCCTTTTCCTGGCTTATGGCTTCATTGGAAGTAAAAAGCGCATACAGAGTCATATCTTCCTGAATCGGCTCTGTATATGCAAATAATTCGGTACACGCTTCATCACGGCACCATCCGCCGAAGGTATAGCCCTCCTTATTTGTAGAAATTCTGGATACTGGTTTGGAAAGAAGTGTTTCCCCTTTTGCAAAGGTAAGAGGTGCTGCTGGTGTACCATCAAATGTTTCAAAGGTAACGGTCACAGCTTCAGCAGCATCTGTAAAACCTGCATATAAGGTCAGAGGTCCGTTCACACAGTCAAACTGGGAATACGCTTCTGTACAGGCCACATCCTGATACCAGGTGGTAAATATGTATCCTTCTTTTTCTGGCGTGATCCCGGTAACATCCACCGGAGTTCCGGGAACTGTCTGACGGACAGCCACTTCACTGCCATCAGCTACAAATGTAACGGAGTAAGTTTCCAGTTTCAGAGAGCTTGCTGCACCACTTGGAAGGGTTTCACTGCTTCCGTCTGGTTTTTCCAGTTCCAGTGCTTTTCCGGACTGGTTTGTTACTTTACAGGTGGCGTAAACCGCCAGGGAACTTACCGGTTCTTTTACTTCCACATCTCCGATGGTTCCGCTTCCTTCCAGTGTTACTGCCTGGCCGCCGTTTAATTCCAGTTTGGAAATATTCGTTTCAGAATCAATCTGCAGGGAAGACTCTTCTGTCTTTTCCCCGGCTATCAACAGCTGGTCTGCTTTCACACCAGTGAAGCTGATCGCAGTACCCTGGCTGATGTCCAGTGCTTTCGCAGTAACATTAGATAGCTGGATCTTTGTTGTATTGCGGATTGTGATGGTTCCTACTGTGATGCCGGAAAGATAAACCGACCCACATGCAACCAAAATGGATTTAGAATCATCCGACACCCGTAGTTCATCGGCCTGTTCCTGGGATGTGATCACGTAATCGTAACCATCTGTATCAATTCCATCCAGAAACCTGCTATCCACGGTCGTTTCTGCTTGATCCGAAAATCCCTGATTTTCAGTTCCTGCAAGCACAGTACTTCCCATTGTGGTTGTCAGCATAACTACCACCAGAAAGAGTGCAATTGTTTTTCTGAAATACTTCATACATTTCCTCCTCCCTTTTGGCAATGCTTTTGCCTTTTCTTGTAATTACAATGATATTTCAACTATTGATTATAGTCAATTATATATTATTTGGCACCTTTAAGCAACTGTTATTTGACAATTTATGGCAAATTTCCAATAGAAAAAGGAATGTTCACTCTGAACAATCCCTTTTTATAAAACTTTATTCGTTTTTCACACGATACAAAGGATGATTCTTTTTATTATCAGAAACAGCACCCCTACTGCTATTGCATATGTTTCTCTACCCGTTTTTTCTCCAATCTGTCACTGATTCCTACAGCAAAGTAAAGTGGCTCCCCAATATATTCCAAACAATCCGAAGCTCAATAGAACATCTCCGATGATGTCTGTACACCAGTGTACACCATATAATAATCTTCCACATATCATAAACAAGGAAAAAAGAACAGAAAAAATATTAGTTTCTTTTCGTAACCAGTAATTCGAACTCCTATGATTTGCCTGATACATAAGCGAAAGCATGACACTTACCTGATTGATCTTAATCTGCATTTGCCAGTTTACTACTCGGTAAATCTTAAAAAGTTTTATGATGTCATGAAATTCTGTATTCTCTTCCCCTTTGTATTCTTTCGATATTACTCCTGCTCGTCCTCTTGACATTTTTCTGCCTCATCCTTTCGTAATTTCATCTTTTGTTGAAACGCCTTCTCCATTTCGTCGTCCACCATACTAGCTCTGATAAGGCAGCAATACATAAGCGTAATCACCACTGCCACCAGAACGAAGAACATAAGCCAAAATATCCACATTCTTTTATCCCTCCGTTTTCATAATATGGAGTGGTTCTTTACTCTCCTACTTATAAATAATAAATATTTTCGACGAAAAGTGTAAAAATTTGAAAATAAATTGCGATTTTTTTAAGATTTTCTCGATTTATAAAAGAAATGGAATCGAAATGTGATTACCACTTTAGATTTGCAGGGTTTGATGATATAAAATGATTTCTGTATCGATATAGGGAAATAGTTGAATTTCTATAATAAAATTGCCATCCGATCAGATATTTATCCAACCAGATGGCGACAACTTCTTCATTTATGCTGTCAGCAAGTCCGCATTTTTAATAATTTCTTCAATTTGTTTTTCTTCCATTCCCGCTACATCAGCGATCTGAGCAATCATATAGCCCTTGCTGTGCATTTTTACAATCATTTCTTTTTTGCCCATCTCAATTCCAGTTTCTTTAATTTTCTGACTTAAATTACACATAACACTCACATCCTCTCTGAAGTCTTCTCACAATGGAATATCATATTCGTTTCCGATGATATTGCATTTTATCTGCCAGCCCTTATATAAAACAATGGAATCCATAATTTTGTTTTTATTTTCTTACCATCCACACTATAAGCCGTCACGTCACAAGTTTCAAATTTTTCTTGATTGCAATGGTATTGTAGAGAATCTGCCTCTTGTTCCATAAGTGTATATGTGAAACTTTCAGAGGGCATAAGAACCTTGGCATTTTCTACTATGTGACAATCTACAAGCAATTTGTTTTTATAGCACAATTCAAAGCTCTCTAGTATAAATGGATTTTTACCTGTATTATAAATTTCAATTCCATGTTCTGATAAACTTGTTTTAGTACGGTATTCTTTATCTATCAGTTCCGTTTCGGGTGTAGAAACCATTTGAAAAGTAAGCTTTGGTCTTTCACGAAAAAACATCGTAATCTCATTCAAAATCTAGCCAACAATTACGCCTGCCAGAGTCGCTACTAATTCACGCATTTATAATCTCCTTTTGTTCAAGGAAAAGCTGTTCTCCTTTTATCTGGGAATGGATAAAAAGCCATCCAAATGAACATCCATTTGAATGGCTTTTCCTTCACGCTACATTATGCTGGTAGCAATTCCTCATTTTTAATAATTTCTTCAATCCGTTTTTCTTCCATTCCCGCTACATCGGCGATCTGAGCGATTGTATAACCCTTGCTGTGCATTTTTACAATCATTTCTTTTTTACCAATCTCAATTCCAGTTTCTTTAATTTTCTGACTTAAATTACACATAACACTCACATCCTCTCTGAAGTCTTCTTCCATTGGAATATCATATTCGTTTCCGATGATATTCAATTTTTCATTTACAGACAGATTCTGGGATAACAATGCTCCAAGTAATCTATGTAACTCGTATTTTTCTTCATGTTCAGGAAGCTCTTCTGCCAGTCCGATCATGACAATATTAATCAGATCCAACTTTCCCTTCCAGGCATGCGAATTGACAAGACTATCCTTTACCAGATGAATATACTCCAAACTATTTTCCGGCATGTTCATACACACCCAGATGGAATAAACACGTTTGATATCATTATAATTTGAATTTGAAAAATCTTTTTCTTTCTGTGAAGAAATCATGCGACTCACATAAAAGATAGCTCGGTTTAAAATCTCATATTTCTCAGGCTCATCCTTTTGTGCTTCCACGTTCACAATAATCTGTGATAATCCATCTCTCATCCGTACATAAAAGATAATATCAAACCTTATAGTTCCTTCATGAATCTCCTGGTTTTCAGAATTAAAACCTACGACTCGCTGACTATCTTTTTCAACAACAGTATTCGTAAGCCCAGGTTCAACCGGAACAGTATTAATAAATGGCTCTCCTTCAATGTAAGATATTACATCTTTTGGATTCATTCCCATGAATTCATCTACTGTTTTTACCAGTATATGTGCCAGAATGCTTTTCTGACCAAGCAGTCTTTTCGCTCTCTCATCATACTGTGCATCTTTATCAGTTATGAGAATTGCATTCTTCGTTTCTGTATTCACTGGCATTACTCCTTTTCGGGTATATTCAAAAATCCTTTTCCGAATATAGTTATATTATACTCTAATTCGGCATTTGTAACAACTGCTAATTTATATACGTGATCTTGTATTATCACAGCCCAAATGAAACAGACCGAACCCTGCATAATCAATTATACTTGGTTCGGTCTTACTTTATAATAAAGCATATTGTACTTGAGATATGATCTATTAAAAAATTTTTTTCTGGTTGTTTTACTGCACAGCTTACTGCACGGTTTTTGCAATAATCCCATGCCATGAACCGCCATTTAATGCTACTCATAAAAATCTCCTAGCACCTTCGAAAAGCCTTAAAAGATCGCATTTAACGGACATTTTAATAGCGAAACAAATCACCATTCCCATATGGGTGACATCTTAATAGTATCTGCGGAAGCCCTTGTTTTATGCGGGTTTGTGGCATCTTCCAAACTGTTTTGACCACTTTTTGACCACCTTTTAGTATTTTTTTATTATCAGTGTTATTTTCCATAATTTTCCTTTGTTATTTTTTTCTGGTATAGCCGGAACTTTTTCCTCTTCATATTTCTCGGAGAATTTATTAAATTCATCTGAAATATACTCCTGTTCCAAGTGTGTATAATATTCCGTCATGTTAACATGTGCGTGACCTACAATCTTGCGAACGGTAAATGGTGACATACCAGATTGATTCATTCTCGTGACAAAAGTATGCCGAAACTTATGTGGATGTACACTAAACAAATGTGGTTCCCGATTCGGCGTAGCAATCTGCTTCTTTGAGTATGTTTCCTCCAGGCGGTTCTTACTATCATCATAAAATACCGTCGTCTCATTTAAAGTTTTACAGACACGAATACGATGCTTTTCAAAATCAATATCAGACCACAAAAGTGCTGAAATTTCTCCTATGACAGCCTTACAGATCCAATAAAGTCGGTTGCTCTTTCAAAGCCGTCTACATATCCTCGGACTGTATTCGTCTTAATGCGTCCAATTTTATAAAGTTTCATCCATTCATCAAACCATTCCGAAACTTTATATTTTTTTGCTTTATCGCTGTAACCCATAATATATTTTCCAGGCCAGATTTTAAGTACATCAGCATATTAACACGTTCAAAAAAAATATTCAAGTCTCCTGTTCCTCCAGCCACTGCTCAATTTTTTTCTATGTGTAAGACTTGATTTGCAAAGTGCTGTTCATAGCGCGTACAATTTTTTTGTGTTTGCTATTATAGTAGGGAGACAGTACAAAACTGTACTGCCTCCCATAAATTTTAAATAATACGTTTCAAAGCTGTTACTTCACGGTAACCTTGCACTTCACGGATTTCTTTCCTGATTTCACTGTAATGGTGGCAGTTCCTTTCTTCTTTGCAGCAATTACCCACTTTGCGGATACGGTTGCTACTTTTTTGTTGCTGCTCTTGTAGGTGATTTTTTCGGTACTTGTTAACGGAAGAATCACAGGTTTTAAGGTGGCTTTCTTTTTCACCTTCAAAACAAGCTTTTTCGGGATGCCTGTAATTTTCTGCGTCCGAACGGTCGTTTTCTGGACACGGACAGGTATTTTTTTGGTGAGGCCACTGTTTAGTGTAATTGTGAGCGTGGTTTTTCCACTTTTTGTACCTGCTTTTAACTTACAGGTTCCATTTGGATTTCCGGTTACCGTGACGATTTTTGTGTTCCCCGATTTCCAGGATTTTACGAAATCGCCAGGCGCCAAACCAGTTACTTTCAGGGCACTGCTACGTTGTCTGGTTTTTAAAACAAGGCTGGACATATTTACCTTCATAGTTGGCTTTGATGATGGTGCTTGTGGTGATGGAGCCTTGGATGGCGTTGGGATTGTAGTTGGTTTTGGCGCAGTGGTCGGTTTTGGCACAGCAGTTGGCTTTGGTGTATCAGTTGGAGCTGGCGTTGCTGTGGGCGATGGCGTAATGGTCGGCGTCAATTTGTCGCGTGTAATGATAAATGATTGGGGCTGAGACCATTCACCGTAGCTGGTTTCTACATAATGGTTATATGCTCTCATGCGTACATAATACGTACAGTCTGGTTCGGCCTCAAACCAGTAAGTGAAATCTTGAGTATTATCAAGTTTTCGGTATACAGATGTATCTGCCCACTGCGAAAAATATGATGAGCTACTAATCTCCATCTCATACCCAGATACATCAGGGCATTTTTTCCAGAAAATTTTTACAGCATCAGTTTCAGAATATTTTCCTAGTTCTATGGAAAAAGATGGGATAACATCTGGTGTTTTGTCAAGTGCAATAAATTCAGCACCTATTTTTTTTGCGTCATAATCCAGTCCCCAGCCATTGTAACCATAAATAGTTTTTAAGTTTACACATCCTTCAACTGCGGAAGGATCAATAAACGGTCATTCATCCCGTGCTGCATTTTGTTCATCATATAAAAAGGTTATGGATTCCAGATTTGAACAACCGACAAATGCTTCATTTTCCAATGCATAAAAGGTGTGTGGAAGTATAATTTCACGCAAACTCAAACAGTTATAAAACGCTTTTTTTCGTATTTCAAATAAATAACCATCCAGGCTAATATTTTTTAGACTGGTGCAGCCACTGAACACTTCTTCATCAATCCAACCAAGATTCTCAGGTAAAGTTATCTCAGTTAGGTTAATACAATCTTTAAAAGCTCTACCCCAAATATATCCATCGGATATATGAGCAGTTTTTAAATTTGTGCAACTATTAAATGCATCAGCTCCAATATCTCCTACAATATTGATACTTTCCAAGCTGCTACAATACCGGAATGCTGCTTCCCCTATTCTGCAGGGTTGGGTATTAGTAAAGTGAATATTTTTTAAACTTGTGCATTCTTTAAATGCTTCCATTCCGAGCTCAATAAGCTCTTTGGGTAAAGTTATTTCTGACAAACTAACACATCCAGAAAATGCATTGTTTCCAATATCTGAAGTATTATCAGAAAACGTTACTGATGTCAGACTGATACAATTCTCAAATGCATAATTTGGAATTTTGCTTAATTCAGGATCAGCTTCAAAGATAACTGTTTTTAAAGCGGTACAACTGCAAAAAACACCTTTCCCAAGGACTATAGAATGGGGAATTGTTATTTCATCTAAGCTGACACATTCCTCAAATGCTGAATCCCCAATTTCTTTTACATTTCCAGGAATATTGATTGCTTTAAGTACGCTGCATCCTTTAAATGCATTCTCACCAATAGAACTTAATGTATCTGGCAAAAGAATTTCTTTTAAATTCTTACAATTTTCGAAAGTGCTCGTACCAATATGATTTAAATTAGATGGCATTGTTACTTTCTGTAATGAATAGCAATTTTTAAAAACGTCATATGCAATTGTTTGCAAATTGGATGGAAGTGTTACTTCCTGCAATGAAGTACATTCTGCAAAACACCCGGTTCCGATTTTAGTAATACTTTCGGGAAGGAATACGCTCTTCAAATATGGCAGATTATAGCAAAGTGAACCACCAATACCTGTAACTCCTTCATTTACTATAAGTTTCTTAATTTCTGTTCCATGATATTCAATTACAGATCCATCTTTTTTTAACACACCCTGCCCATAAGCCACCACAGTTCCATCTTCAAACAATGCTGTAGAAACAGAAGAATTTCCTGACTATCTGTCTATTTCTGTCAGTGCGCAAAACAAAATTAATATTTACCCGACAAACGCTTTTTTATTTGGCACATATTGTTGTAATATTCATATTTCAGACGAATCATTGTGCCGGATCTTTCAGGATTTCGTTCAGTCACTGCCAGGAAGTCCTATGGTATATTCAAAGGAGGACTGTTTAAAGCTACTGGATCAGCTTACTTTGCCATTTTAATTTACGCCGGCAATGAGCCATATTCCGGGCAAAATTATTGTTTTTTCGCCTTTTTTCATATATAATAAATACATTATCGCTGCGAATCACTGCAAAATATGAATGTATCAGTACACTGATTCACAGCTTCCAGATTTATTAGAAATGGAGTGTTCGGATATGGAACTAAAAAACAGAACTTTATCAAATTTTGCAGAACTGGTACGCACTGGTGAATGTAAAAAATTCAGAGGGCGTTTGAAGGTAGGCGTGGATCTTGGTACTGCGAACACGGTTCTTGCAGTTGTAGATAGTACGAATCGTCCTATTGCCGGTGTCTCTGCACCCTCCCATGCAATCCGTGACGGTGTTATTGTGAATTATTACGAATCTGTTCAGCTGGTTACAAAATTAAAAGAAGAACTGGAAGAAAAGCTGGGCACGGAGCTTCTCTATGCCGCTGCTGCCATTCCTCCGGGAGTTTCAGAAGGCAGTGTGAAGAGCATTGGATATGTATTGGAAGGTGCCGGTTTCGAAGTAACCAACATTGTTGACGAACCTACTGCGGCCGCTGCTGTATTAAAGATTACCGACGGTGCAGTTGTAGATGTGGGCGGCGGCACAACCGGCATCAGCATCCTCAAGGATGGCAAGGTAATCTATACGGATGACGAGGCAACTGGGGGCAGCCATATGACGATGACAGTTGCCGGTCATTACCGGATTCCCTACGAAGAGGCAGAGGTTCTGAAGACCACTCCGGAAAAAGAGAAGGAAATTTTTCCGGTTATTAAGGCAACGGTTGAAAAAATGGCATCCATTACCGAGAAATTTCTAAAAGGCTATGAGATACCTGCAGTTTATGTGGTAGGCGGCTCTGCAAGCTTTCAGGAATTTACCAGCGTGTTTGAGAAGAAGCTGAACCTTCCAGTTTACCGGCCGGTTCATCCCCTTTTGGTCACACCGCTTGGAATCGCTTATAACTGCCAGCTTCCACAAAAAGCTCGCTGATTCTAATAACAAAAAGCTCTATCGTATTTTGATCTGTCCAAAAGTTAGATTTTTGGTGCTTCAAAATACGATAGAGCTTTTATGTTGCAAATAAGTGAATTTCAGTTTTCTAGTATGGCTCACGCCCTGCCAGGCATTCACTTTTCAGGAGACGTTTGACAATAATCTTCTCCGGATGGGCAAGGATGGCGGCATCAAACAGATCTGTTTCTGCAGAACAGGGAAAACCATGCTTCTGTCTTTATTTGCTACCCAGGCAGTTTTTTGAAGTAACTGGTTCTTGACACATGATATCCCTTGCATTATAATACGTTTAACAATTAGGTTAAATGTTAAATAAAGGGGTGTGATGAATTTTTGGGTATACAGGATACATTAAAAGCACTGGCAGATCCAATACGACGTGAGATTTTGAACTTATTGAAGAATGGGCGGCTTTCAGCCGGAGAAATATGCGCACATTTTTCAGTAACGGGAGCATCCATATCAAGACATCTGGCAATATTGAAGGAAGCTGATTTGATCCGAAACCAAAGAGAAGGAAAGTTTATTTATTATGAATTAAACACTTCCGTATTGGAAGATGTCATGCTGTGGATCACAAATTTGAAAGGAGCATCAGACGATGAAGGAAATGATAAAAAAATATAGAGGTTCATTAATCAGCTCTATACTGGTAATTTTTGTAGGAGTCCTGGTCGGTTTTACGAGTACACACGGTAAATGGATAAATGTATTTTTTTTAGTAACGCACTGTATATTTGTAGCAATCATATTTTATGATAACAGAAGCCGACAACAGAGCCCTAAAGTTATAGGAATGGCTATATGGATGATACCTGTTATTACATTGCTCTATAATGGCATTGCCAGATTGGTAAATACCGGGGCAGATATGGAGAACCTGTTTATGGCATTCATGTATTATGGAACAGGCTTACTGTTCATGGTTATAGGAAATTATCTGCCAAAGGTAAAACAGAACAATACGATAGGGATCCGGGTTATATGGACATTGCAGGATGAAGAAAACTGGAATGCAACTCATAGATTCAGTGGGAAGCTATGGATGGCATTAGGTATTCTGTGTATGCTTTGTGGTCTTTTTGAGGAAACTATGGCTGCTCTTGTTTTGTATATCGTAAGCATTATGGCAGCTGCAATCATCAGCATTCTCTATTCTTATCTCTTTTATAAGAAAAAGATAGCGACCGGAGATAAATTAAAAATTCAGTATAACAAAAAAACAATTGGAGTATCCGGAATCATAGCAATTTTAACCATTATATTCGTTATATGGACATTGTTTTGGGGAAGTATTGAGATTCGTTTCGAGGATACAGATTTTACTATTGAGGCACAAGGCTGGAGTGATTATACAGTAGACTATACGCAGATTGACAGTATCTCATATGAAGAAAATTCATCTCAGAGCTGGAATGATTATAGAACCAATGGTTTAGGAAATCTTAAATATGCTATGGGAAATTTTAGAAATGATGTCTATGGAGATTATATCCGGTATACCCATTCATCCTGTCATTCATATGTAGTCATGAGTATAAATGGAAAAATATTGGTCGTAAATGGTGCAAATGATTCAGCGACAAAGGAAATCTATCATACTATTAGCGAAAAGATGTCAAATGAATTAGAATAACATCAGTTACAAAAAAGCTTGACCACAACAATTCTGCAAATAGAAAAGAAACTGTCGGATAATTCCAGGCAGTTTCCTTTTTTACGTTACTACTATTATCCCTCTGATCCTCATTACAGCCATTGTTCCTTTGACCTGCTATAACAAAATGGCACAAAAAGCATTGATTTTATAGACCAATTAGTCTATTCTAAAATAACTACAACAAAAATATTCTTGGAGGGGTATATGACGAAAGCTCTGACTAATTATGATAAAATAAAAATTTCTACAGCACATGTTTTCCTGCAATATAATCAGGCTACAATGATACATAAATATTCATTAGATTACAATTCTGACTGGTTATATATTACTTTTATTAACCGTACCTATCGTATTAATCGAAAAACGGGAAGTGTTCAGTGGTCAGATAATGATTTTGAAATAATTCATGAAGCCAATCACAATGAAGCAATGACTATTTATGATGTTTTATGTTATTCAAAGGATAGATGCCATCTGTCACATGAATTTATAAACATAAACAGCCTTTCCTCTGTCCGAACAGGAAATCTCTCAACGAGCAGCGGATTTTTTCAGAATACCGCTGACTTTTTTAACGGAAAAACCGTTGAATTGCGTAATGCCTGTATAGCACTTTCCGGAAAGGAACTGGAAAAAGGAGATGTTGCTTTTAAATTAAATCTTTTTCCTTTTTTGCCGATTATCATTCGTTTCTGGGAAGCTGATGATGAGTTCCCGGCAAGTCTTCAAATTCTTGCAGACAGGAATACTTTAGATTACATGCATTATGAAACGCTTATGTTTGCACTTACACATCTGTTTTCCAGACTGAACGAGGAAATGCGAAATGAAAAAAGGTGAAGAATCCAGACAACTCCTGATTGAGTGTGCGGCTGAATTATTATGGAAAAATGGATATTCTGCTACTGGAATCAGCGAAATTCTCAAACAAACAGACCTTCCAGTAAGAAAAAATATGATTGAAATGTACCTGGAATACCGGTCATATCATGGCATCTGAAAGGAACTTATGTAAGTTCTGAAAAAATATTTTTGGGGAGGGAATCCTCCCCATTCTTATATCGTGGTACTTTCAAAGATTAAATTGTTAAAGCGCTCTTTAAAGAAAAAAGTCCTATGCAATTTTCCAGAGTGGCACTCCATTAGTATAACATGCAATTAATATTTTTCCTGCTGCCTTATTACTTCTGATAATATTGACAGCAGCTTATCAGCCTGGACTGGCTTTGCTATATGTTCATTCATTCCGGCTGCAATAGCCTCCCGCTTATCTTCCTCAAATGCATTTGCTGTCATTGCAATGATTGGTATACACGCCTTGTCCTTATCTGGTAAATTTCTGATTTCCTGTGTTGCCTTATAACCGTCCATTTTAGGCATCTGGATATCCATGAGGATCACATCATATGTTCCAACCGGCATTTGCATTATCCTGTTTACACACTGGATACCATCCTCCACACGTTCTGTTTTAAGACCTGCACGCTCAAGTATTGCTTCTGCAATCTCTGCATTCAGATCATTGTCCTCTGCCAAAAGGATATTCCTTCCCTCAAGTATTTCACTGCAGGATTCTGGATTTTCAGCATGTTTTTTTACATAATAGCTTTCATCCGCTATCCTGTGTTTCAGTGTTACAGTAAAAGTGCTGCCCTTTCCAAGCTCACTCTCCACATCGATTGTTCCACCGAGCAGATCAACATATTTCTTTACGATTGACATTCCAAGTCCGCTTCCTGTGATTTTGCTCTTCGTGGTGTTTCGTTCACGAGTGAATGCTTCGAAAATTTTTGACAGATAATCCTGGCTCATACCAATTCCGGTATCGCTCACCCTGGTCCTTACAATCATGTACCCAGGCTCCTCGCAGGGTAATTCATCTATATCTACCATAACAGAACCACCGGCTGGAGTATATTTTATGGCATTACTCAGGATGTTGACAAATATTTCTTTTACCTTGGTAGTATCTGTCAGTATATTTTCATGTTCTACATTTATTGTGTAATGAAGAGCAAGATTCTTTTTCTTTGCTTCATCCTCAAATATTTCAAACAGAGTCTGCCGGATATCCTCAATCCGTCCATAGTTCTCATCAATTTCCATCCTTCCGCTCTCAATCCGAGCCATATCAAGTACATTATTTATGATTGACAGAAGAAGGTTTCCTGACTGCTGAAGTTTTTTTAAATGTTCTGAAGTTTCAGGCAAATCCTTTCCTTTCAGTTCATTCTCCATAAGCTGTGCATAGCCCAGAATTGCATTCATAGGAGTACGGATGTCATGTGACATATTGTTAAGGAAACGAGTCTTTGCCAGATTAGCTTCTTCTGCTTTTTTCAGAGCGATTTCCAACTTGTCATTAAGCTTTTGTGTATCATTTGCAGCAAGCTTTGCGACAGCTTCTGCTTTCCTTGCCTTCCGTAAAAGTACGAGGATAATACTAATGATAGTGAGTACAAAAAATCCTGCCGTAGCAAAAAAAGCAAGCATATTGTCTTTTACAAAATCCAAAAATGTTACCTTATCTGCTGTACTGTCATAAATAGCAAGTGCACTTGTAAGCATGTCAGACGGCATAGCCTTTAAGGTTTTATTCAATATTGATAAGAGGGTTCCCTCTCCACTTCTAACTGCAAAGCATGCCTCCATTGTTTTTGTAAGTGGAATACTCTTGAAATTTTGACTGTTATCATATATTAGTGCCTGACTTGCGCCCATGAGGAAACAGTCTGCTTTTTCATGAATGACCATATCTGCTGCATCGTCAAGCGAATCACAATCTATAAGCTTCCATTGGGGATAACTGAATGCAATATGCTGTTTTAAGGCATATTTTTCCCTGGGCACAGCTACAGTATACACCTTATTCTCATCAAATTTTTCCTCATCTGTTACCGCCATCAGGCTGTAGGTCCAGGCTGTGTTTGTAAGTGTATATCCGTTTTTTTCTGCAAAATATGGATTCCTGCCAGCATAAAAAATCATGTCAATCTCTCGTTCTTGTAAAGCCTGAAGCATTTCATCATATTCATCATATTCCTGTATATTAAATTCCAGTATCTGATTTCCCAGACAGTCTTTGGCATAAGAGAAATATTCTGCCAGCATACCGGTAAGTTTTCCAGTCTCTTCGTCCAGGGAAAATACTGCCGCATCATTACTCAGAAATCCGATCCGGATCCCATCATGTTCTTCCAACCAGGACTTTTCTCCGCCTGTAAGACTTTGACAATAATCAAGCGTAAAATACTTTTTATACAGATCCGCCTTGAAAAAAGGACTATCCTGATCCAGCTGACGCATAGCCCAGTCCAACTCTGTCTTGATATCGCTGCGCTCTTTATTTATTACAAAATATATGCCGGATTTACCAATCGTGGTAACGGATGATATTCCCTGTTCAGACCAGATGGATTCCTCCAGAGATACAAAACAATCGATTTCATGATTCGCTAATTTCTTTTCGACATCATCATCACTATTCACATTTACATGTTTTGTATGTATGCCATTCTTATTTTCCCATTCTGTCAGCATGATTTCAGGCTCAGTCCCCATGAGCACACCTACACGTTTCCCATCCATAGACTTGAAATCAGACGTCCCAATATCCGTATCCGATAAATCAGCATAAAGGATATATTTTTCCTCACCCATGGGTTCATCCGGGAAAAGCATCTTCTGTGCACGTTCATCGGTGTAAGAAATATCGCCCATGATATCAATCTCACCATTTTCAAGCTTATCAAAACAGTTGGACCAGTCACATTTCACATACTCAAATTTCCATCCGGTATAACCTGCCAGAGCCTGCATGAGCTCGTAGCCATAACCTCGTCTGACACCGTTTTTATCGACATAATTAAAGGTATCCTCAAATGAGCCGACACGGATGGTCTGTGGCTGTTTTTCATCATTATTCGTTTCAGCAGCCTGGCAGTGTACCGATAACATCATCCACATTCCCAGGACCACAAATATACATGCAAATAGTACGGCTGATTTTTTTCTACTTTTATCCATATTTTTTATTTCCTTCATCCGTTTGTGTTTTATGATGTTCCAAACACCAGGTCAAAAACAGCAAGTATTGTTTTTATATCAATCGGTTTTGCAATATGTGCATTCATCCCTGTTGCTGTGTACTGCTGCTGTGTAATTTCCATCATCTCTGCAATGCCCCGGGTGATAAAAACGCTGCCAAACAGGCAGCGCATCTCATTTCATGCAACTGGCTGCCATTTTACAGGCCCTGTAGCTTTGCGTCGCAGACTTTCATCTGTTTTGCCGATTTCCATATTAGAGCATTTAAAATTATACAAAAAAACTGATTTTATTATACTCCCTTGCTCCACTTTACACAAGAAAAACCTCACCGCTTTAACGCTTAAAAATAATTTGAAAACCTGCTAAAAAGTTGTTAACCGAACTTCTTAGCAGGTTTTTATTACTAATCTGTCAGATTATTTTGTAATGTACTGATCAATTCCTCTATAACGATTGGCTTGGATAAGAATCCATTCATACCGCATTCCAACGCTTTCTTTCTGTCCTCGTCAAAAGCATTGGCCGTCATGGCAAGGATGGTGATTCCTGCCAGTGCCGGATCCCTAAGGGCACGGATCTGCTTCGTGGCCTCATATCCGTTCATTACCGGCATCTGCACATCCATCAGCACCAAATCATAACCGCCCGGTTTCGACCTCTTGACCTTCTCTACTGCCTCTGCCCCATTTTCTGCAGTATCCACCAGGAAGCCATATTCATTAAGGATCTCCACCGCAATTTCACTGTTCAGCTCATTGTCTTCCACAAGCAGTATACATCTGCCTCTGAAATCTGAGCATGCCGCCGGAAGAACAGGCTTCTCCTGCTCAGCCTGATTCTGGCCAATGGCAGTCATCAGGGTATCTCTGATATCGGACATAAACAGAGGTTTCGCACAGAATGCAGTTACTCCTGCAGCCCTGGCTTCCACTTCGATGTCTGACCAGTCATAAGCAGTCAGAATAATGATCGGTGTATCGTCACCAAGACTGCGGATCTGTCTGGTGACCTCAATACCATTCATATCCGGCAGTCGCCAGTCGATGATATAAGCATGGAAGGCATCCCCAAGCTCCATAGACTGTCGTGCACGCAGAACAGCCTCCTTACCGGAAAGTGTCCATTCCGAACGCATTCCAACCCTCACAAGTATTTTTGTCACGCTGTCACAGGTATTAAAATCGTCATCTACAACCAGAGCCTTAAGACCTTCCAGCTCTATGATCTTCTCTATACGTTGGTGCTCAGGCTGAGTCCGGAATGGCAGTCGGACGATAAATTCGGTACCTTTCCCCTGCTCTGTCCGGACCTCAATGGTGCCGCCCATCATATCCACAATATTCTTGGTGATGGCCATACCAAGTCCTGTACCCTGAGTCCTGCTTACAGTGGAAGTCCGCTCCCTCTCAAAAGGAGAAAAGATCTTCTGTACAAATTCCTGACTCATACCGATTCCGTTATCCTTCACCCGGATCTCGTACAGTTCACTGCCTCTTTGGAGACCCGGATACTGTTTCAGCCGGACAGAAACGGTTCCGCCAGCAGGAGTAAACTTGATCGCATTGGACAAAAGATTCAGCAGCACCTGATTCAGTCGTGTCTTATCACAATAGACATCCTCATTTGTCACATCCATGGCATCCATATAAAGCTCCAGCTGTTTCGCATGGATCTGCCCGCTGATGATCGTCTTCAGATCATGAAGCACATCCGACAGACTGACCTCCGTTTCTTCCAGATGGATCTTTCCGCTCTCAATCCGGCTCATATCCAGGATATCATTGATCAGGGAAAGCAGATGGTTACTGGAGGAAAGGATCTTTCCCAGATAATCCCGAACCTTGTTTTTATCATCAATATTGCTTACAGCCAGTGTGGTAAAGCCGATGATCGCATTCATTGGTGTCCGGATATCGTGAGACATGTTGGAAAGGAAGGTACTCTTGGCCCTGTTTGCTGTCTCCGCCGCACGGACTGCCTCAGAAAGTGCCTGGTTCATTTTCCAGTCCGAGGTACGGTCCGACAGAACCAGGATGTATTTCTTTTTTCCATTTACCTCACTACCCATTGCAATATTATGGAACCAGCGTTTTTCCCCTGTTTTCTGATGAACATATTCAAAATCCCATTCTCGCTGTTCATGAACCTTGATTTCTTCCAGATAATTTTTCTCCGGATCTTCATGTTCCGCCGGATGCAATTTTCCCAGAACACGAATATCTCTACGAATCTGTTCTACCGTAATACCCAGCAGATTTTCCGCATTTGGGCTGACGTAATCTGCCTGATATGTTTTTGCATCCAGCATCAGAAAGACATCATCCACGTTCATTGAAAGCTTTTGAAACAGCTCATCCCGGTACCGGATCTCCGTATCCTTTCTTCTGAGATTTGTCCTGCTTTTTTGAATAATAAGACTGATAAGAAAAGCAGCAATACAGAACACGACCGCACCAACAAGAAGCATTGTACTGCTCTGCAGGCTGTTCATACTGGCATTGACAATATCTGCCTGTACAAGTCCCAGAAATACCCAGTCCTGAATATCTGATTTTTCATAGACCAGATAATAGTTCCTTCCATCCAGATTTACCAGCATCGCACCAGTATGTCCTGCTTTAAACTTCTCCGAAAGCTCATTGACCTCTTTTTCAGACATATCAGAATGCTCTCTCAGAACACCGAAGAAATTATATACATTCCCCCATAACTCAGAAGAATGATCGATCACAACACGGCCATCCGGATGAACAATAAAACTCTGTGCATTTCCATTGAAAGCAGAAATATCCAGTACATCTACGATATTAGAGTTTTCATAAGCAATGGCGATGGCATCATATTCAAATCCCTGATAGTTTCCATGAGCCTTGGGAGTGGCAAAAACAAGCAACTGGGATTTTCCCGGAACTGCTGCATTTGATATCACATCATTTCCCTGCCGGATGTCCTCTTCAATATTTTCCTGTAATCCAAGGTACCCGGTTTCCCCTGTCACCATCTTATAGTTCCCGTCGGCTGACAGAAAAAAGAAATCCAAAAATCCGGCATCTTCCTGCGCATTCTTTATATAATTACGGATTTCATCTTCGCTTGAGGTATTCTGCAGATTCTCACCCCAAATATGGAGATAAGTCAGGTTCTTATCTGTCAATTCCCTTAACATATTATCAGACTGATGAAAAACCTCCGTCAGATGGGAAACACTTTCCTCATAAATAGTTTTCGACACAAAGTCAAAATATCGGAAAACCATCAGAACAATTCCCAGTAAAACAGCTGTAAAGACAGCGATCCGGAATCGTTTTCTCCTAACAGTCTTTTCTCTGCCTTTGTTATGCTTCTTAATATCCATTCTTCTCACCTCAGAGTCACGTAGTCTTCAGGTTCTGCAAGAATGGCATCACCATCTGAAATATATCCTGTCCAGGTATCTTTCACAAAGGTGTCTTCTCCCTCAAACGCAATATTCTCATCTGTGGGATAGGCTTCCATGTGTTTTGGTATCGCAAGGCAGGTTACCGTGAATGTATCCTTGTCCTGAACTTTTTTTCCGTCTTTTGTAACTTTACTCAATGTATAGCCATCATCCGTTTCTTTGACTTCCACGGAAATGCCGCTGACCACAGGCAGAGAGCCACGGTTAAAGGGAATGAAACCTCCCTGATAGCCTTCTACAAAGTTTCTGACCAGTTCTGTCAGTTCTGCCCCGCTTATCCTGCAGCTATATGCCGAAAGACTGTTTGGCATGATCATGTCTCTTGCCATTTTTTCTGTATATCCAGCTTTCAGCACGTTTCCCGTAAAGCTGTTTCCGGTTGCGATTAGCACATCCGTCCCATAAATACCACGCAGAGTGTTTGCCATAACCGAATAAGCCGCATTTCCCCCACTGCTATGAAAACGGTTGGAATAGGATTTCTGTGAATCCAGCACGATATTCTCTGAAGCAGATTCTTCCGCAAGAAGCTGGGAATTAAATGACTGATAGGCCTGCTCTGCATCGTATTCTCCTGAAATCATCTTCGAAACCACATCCTTGGAAACGGAGAAAAAGTCATTTGACGCAATGCGGATATACATGTGGTTTTCCTCGATCACAGGTTTCACATCCTTCAGATATTCCGTAAGCTTAAGATCCACATCCTGGCTGTAGCTTAACAGATCCTGTCCATCACTAATGATCCGGTTCTGTGCATCCTCTGAAAGCATTGTATTCAGTACCTTCATTGCTTTCTTCCGGCGCGTCTCGTCCTGTGTCAGGTCACGGTTTAATGCCACCTGAAAATATGGGGTCGTCATCAGCCACTTTTCGCCATTCTCCTGAAAGAATGGCAAAAATGTTGTGTTAATGCCCTGATCCTGTAACATTTTTACACCAGCTGAGCTGCTGAAGTACATGGCAAGCTTACCACTTTGGTACATCTCAATTATATCATCATAATTCATATCCAGATCGTCCTGGTTCAGCCCGGTATCCTGGATAAACTGTTCCATGCGTTCAAAAGCCTCCGGCCAGACGGTATCATCCAGACCTTCTCTCTTTGTATTATCCGGGTCACTGTAGGTGGTGCGCCACTTGCGTCCGTCTACAGAAGACAATTCTGATGCAGACAGACCCTGCAGTGTTTCCATACAGGTATAATCGTAATAATAGTCTGCAGTAAAGCCACGGATTCCCACCTCGTCAAATGCCTGGCAGGCAGAGACAAAGCTTTCATAATCGGTTGGCAGCGGAATTTCATACTTTTCAAAAAGGTCCTTGTTCACTACAAAACCGTGGGCATCTGCACACACGGGAAGCCAGTTTACGCTGCCATCCTCGTTCATAAAACTGCTGAGGTAGGTATCATAGACAGCACCTGCCTCATTGGTTGTGGAAAGATCCATCAGACTGTCATTCAGCGGACTTGCGTCATGCAGGGAAAACCGGCAGCAGGTAATAATATCCGGCAATCCACCGTTTTCATCAAGAAATTTATAAAAATCCAGATCATTATTGCCGACTACAAATTCAACATTGATATCCGGAAGCTGTTCCTGGATGTATGGTGCATATTTATCATACAGGCTGGTGCTCCATAAATACACTGTGATGGTTTCTGCATCTTCTTTTTCTGCAATTTTTCTGCCGCAGCCTGACAAAAGTGATGTGCCTGTCGCCATCACCAGAAGTACAGCAAGTAACTTACTCCGTTTTTTCTTTTTCATTATGACTCCCCCTGAAACTGTGTTTCATTAGTTTATAAATTATATTTATTAATAATTTTCCATCAACAGGCTTTGCTATATGTTCATCCATTCCTGCTTCTTTAGCTCTCAGTCTGTCCTCCGTGAATGCATTTGCTGTCATTGCAATGATCGGAATCATCTTTGCATCCTCTCTGTCCAGAGAACGGATTTTCTTTGTAGCTTCATAACCATTCATAACTGGCATCATAATGTCCATAAGAATGACATCAAATTCACCAGGTTTACTTTTTCTGAATAGCTCAACAGCTTCCTGTCCATTCCATGCTTTCGTCACCTCAGCACCTTCATTCTGGAGCATAAATTCTGCAATTTCCATGTTCAGCTCATTATCTTCTGCCAGAAGAATATGCAGCCCCTTTATAGATTTTTCTGATACATCCTTCTGTTTTTCACGTTTATCCGCATTCATATCTATTTTGAACGGAACCCGGATCACAAATGTAGTTCCTGTTCCTTCTTCACTTTCAAAGGTAATGGCTCCGCCCATTTTCTCGACCAGATTCTTTGCAATCGGCATCCCAAGTCCTGTTCCGGCAAATTTTGTGCGGCTTCCTGTGTGTTCCTGTGCAAATGGTTCAAAAATATGTTTTTGGAACTCCTCAGTCATTCCGATTCCGGTATCCCGGCAGACAAATTCCATTGTGGTCATTCCTGGCTGTCCGGCTGGGATTTCCATGCAGCTGATATAGATATGTCCGTTTTCTCTGTTATATTTCACCGCATTGGACAGGATATTCATCATCACCCGTTTCACATACCCCGGACTTCCAATAAAATCCCGGTGTGTGATTTCTTTTTTCTCCCACACGATCCTGATATTCTGTTCTGCAGCCATCTGCTCGATTACAGAAAGTACTTCCCTTGAAATACTGCTCAGATTAAATGGAATCTCTTCCAGAACGATTTCGCCTGACTCCAGCTTACTCATATCCAGAATTTCATTTACCAGTTCCAGCAGCAGGTTAGATGCTTCTTTCACCTTTGTTCTGTATTCCGTCTGCTTTTCCATATCATCTGCATAATAGTCTGCCATATGTACCATGCCGCAGATTCCATTGATCGGAGTCCGGATATCATGGCTCATTCGCTGTAGAAACTCTGTTTTTGCCTCATTGGCTGCTTCTGCCTTTTTTGCTGCTATCAGAAGTTCTTCTTTATATTTTTCATCTTTTTCCTGTTCCTGTTTTCGGTGTGCCAGATTGGTTCTGTATGTCCAGAACCAGAATATACTGAACATCAGAAAATAAAGAAAAATAACACTTATCACACTTAATGGAAGATTATGGAACACTTCTGTATCCGGAAGATATGCATAAATATAGTAATCCCTCTGCTTCAGCATGATTCCGTAGCATCCTGTTCCTTCATTCTTCAAATGATAAATGTGCTGACTGTCTGTATGCCTCTTCATTGCCTGAACAACTTCGTTGTCAGCCGTATTCTGCCCCAACAGGCTCTGATCATTGCTGGCAACAACAATCCCCTCGTCTGCAACAATAATCGTTCCATCTTTCTGGATACTATAACCATTTAAAAGCCCTTGTATCGTCAGTGTATAGTTTCTGGCAAATTCAGGAGGTGTGTAATAGTAGATTGCCACAATACCCGGTGCATCTTTTCTGGCACAAGCTGCAATATCAATATAGGATCCGTCTTCCCTGGCAAACCGTTCTGAATAAGATCTTTCTTCATATCCGGTAAAATCCATGATAATGTCTTTTTGCAGATACTCCGTAATCTCATCGGTCAGAGACTCATCCGTACTGTATTCGCAGTCCGTCTTTCCCTCTGTATCCAGTACAATGATACCATCCACCCAGAGAGTCTGCAGGTTTTCTTTCAGGAACTCCCGGCTTAGCTGCCCGCCGTTTTCTGTCTCCATTTTAATATTTGTACTCATCTGTCTGGCACTTTCAATGGCACGGAGGAGGCTTTTGGATTCCGAAGATTCATTATAATGGGTGTAGGTGGAACACTGCACTTTGACATAATTTACAATCTCTACCATTCTTTTCTCGGCTTCCGTTTTTTCTGCATGGAAAAAATAAAACAGTGAACCTACAGCCACACAGATTCCAAACAGACCTCCAATCAGCTGGATCCGTTTTTCTTTTGTCTTCCTCTTAATATCCAAGATCATCCACCTCCAGATATTTCTGGGGATCATCCAGATATTTTCCAATAATTTTCAGGGATGTGCCATCCTGACGCATTTCTTCCAGCGTCTGGCTCATCTGCTCACAGATTCCTCTGTCATCATCTTTTGCAAAAGCGACACCTATTCCAGTGATCATCAGAGGCTCTTCCAGGATACGAAAGCTTGCGTCATAATCCTTCATATACTGGACAACAGATTCCTCATGTGCGGCGACTGCATCTACATATCCTTTTCCCAGAAA
Organism: Ruminococcus sp. 1001713B170207_170306_F1; assembly: GCF_015668065.1. NCBI lineage: Bacteria > Bacillati > Bacillota > Clostridia > Eubacteriales > Oscillospiraceae > Ruminococcus > Ruminococcus sp. 1001713B170207_170306_F1. The sequence goes on from NZ_JADPEX010000001.1 coordinate 67,865, forward strand.
TGTATAAATCAACTCCCGGTGTCCGAGACTGATCAGATTTGCCAGTTTTGGGATTCTATCATCTGTCCGGTCCAGAAAAATGCCTTCCGGTTTGGTTGTGGACTGGACAGCCAGGTTCTTTCCCTCCAGGTCACTCAGTTTATAAATATCACTATTCTCATTTACAGCGACCACCTGACGGCTTGCTATATATGGTCCCGCCCAGCGGTAACCATCAAGACGCCCTTCCATGGAAAAACAACCCATGATACAGTCAATCTCTCCGCTCTCCACCAGTTCTTTTTTCTTCTCCCAGTTGATCTGGGCAACCTCCACCTGATATCCCATTCTTTTGAAAGCTTCTGTAGCCAGTTCTACATCTATGCCCGTCGGTACGCCATCCTCGTTCAGATAATTGTATGGCGGATAGCTGTCACTGCCGAGGGTAATAACGGGCTTTTCTGTTTCTTCTTTCGTGTTATCTGTGTTTTTACACCCTGCCAGGGTGACTGCTAAAATTCCCGCAAGCAGAATGCCTGCAATCACTTTTTTTCCTTTCATTTTCTGTCTATCCTAACTATCCTTCTCGTATTTTTCATATCTGATTCCCTGCCATAAAATTATTATTGTTACGTCTATGAAATAACACCGTAAAAAAACACTGTCTCACAGACAGTGCACCTCAGTTCATGCAACTGGCTGCCATTTTACAGGCCCTGTAGCTTTGCGTCACAGACTTTCGTCTGTTTTGCCGATTTTCTTATTATAGCTTTTAAAATTATGCAAAAACCTATTTTATTATACTCCATTGCTCTACTTTACACAAGAAAAACCTCACCGCTTTAACACTTAAAAATTTAAAAAAAGAACAGCCGATACATATACTCGAACTGTTCTCCTTCTTCCGAAGTCCACGCAGCATTGACATTACTGTTTCCAGACATGATCTGCTGCATTTATAAGGCATCCCAGATTCCTTTATTTTCAAAATTAAATGCCGCATTTCGTGCATCCTCTACAATTTCCTTGTCATAACCTAACATATCCAAAAGCTGAATCGCATTTCGGGATGTGGCTCTTCCCTTTTTCAGGATATAGGAAAATACCACCTCTTTTTCCTGTACGTCTTCCTCAAAATGATAGTTTTCATACTGGGAATCCAAAATGTACGACAGTTCTATGTCATGAGTAGCTGCAAAAGGCAGCACCCATTTTTGCCGAAGTGCATTTAAAATTCTGGATGAAGCAGCAATCCTCTCAACCGTATTTGTACCTCGAAGCACTTCATCAATAATACATAAAAGTGGCTCCCTTTTCTTACTTTCTTCCAATATTCGTTTCAGCGACTTGATTTCTACAATAAAATAGCTCTCTCCACTCTCTATATCATCCCGCAATGCCATAGATGTCATAACTTTCAAAAACGGTGCCTGGTAGGATGAACAAGTACAGGTAACAAGCGTCTGGGCAAGAATACTGTTCATTGCAACATTTTTTAGGAATGTAGATTTTCCGGATGCGTTAGAACCGGTTACCAAAGTTCCTCCGGCTACTTGAAAGCTATTGGCAACTGCCTCCTGAAGCAGTGGGTGATACAGATCTTCTACAGCCATTTCAATCTGCGTGACACCACTTTCCCAGCTTTTAAACTCAGGTTTGCACCAAAGCGTAAGAAGTTCCCGAAAAGATGCAATGGAAATACACGCATCCAGTTCTCCAATATTATCAATAAGCTTCAAAATAGAGTCCGTTTTGTCCTGAATTTTTTTCAAAAGACCGTTATAAACCAGAATGTCTATATGAGTCAGCATTCTGATATAGTCCATAAGAATCTGTGCCGGATCTCCTCCATCTGTATTTTTACTGGTCAAAAAAATTGCTTTCCGGTTAAGACCCTTAAACACCGCTCTGGCTTCTGCAATAGCAGACATCTGCTTTCTTGTTTCTGACCATTGCACATTCTTTATTTTTTCTGCAACAGATAACATTCGAAGCAAGTGTGCATAACAATCCAGGTAAGCTTCAATTAATTTTCGGTCATTGCCTGCATAATAAATTGTAATATTTGTTATCATTAAGACTATGAAGCAAAAAAAGCCAACTACTGGCTTCACAGGTAAAAGCACTGCAACATTCAACACCAGCAGTATCAACATAAACCAATGGATTCCTGTTTTTACCTCAGAAGAACTTTTAAGAGCCAATACCGTATCCGACAAAGAACCTAATCTCGTTTTTCCAATCTGCGACAGGAGCAGCTGCATATGCTCCCGTTCTTTTTCATGTTGGGAAAAAAAATCTATCAACTCATCTCTTTTGTCTATTTCAGCCTGAGAAAATACAGGTCTTCGCATCATATCATAAAGCACATCTTCCCCAGGAGAAGAAATCGTCTGATTTACCATCTTATAAAGGCGATCCATATCCAGATCATTCCAGGTAATATCATCTATTGCGAAACCTTCTTTTTCTCTTCGTCTAAAATAATGGGAAATCTGCTCAATGTCACCAGGCTCATATTGTCTGGTATACGGCTTCCCCCAGTTTCTTCGAATTTTAGTCAAGATACGCTTTTTATTTTTATAATTTTCATATATAATCCATAAAACAAATAGCAAAAGGCATACTGCTATTGTCAAGATTACTGATACATATGGATTCATTCCGCTTTCACCTCTTTTATGTAATCAATTCAATAGAATTGTATTTTTTAGTTCTCTTGCCGCAGCTCCCATAGGATGCTGGCTGTCATACACCAGGCAGATCTGGCGCTCCGGAATTTCATCTTTTAATGGAATCTGTACGATCTCTTTTTTCAAAAGGGAAGGTGCGGCCATTGGCTGGGGCAAAAAGGCAAACTTATCTTTTTTCTCTGTATAACAAATTTTTATCCATTCATCATCTGCATCTATAATCTTGCAGGATAATTCAGTTTTTTCCGCAAAACTAAAAATGAACTCTGATCTGATAATACATTGTTTTCCTACAAGATCATTAATCAGCTTTGACATATATGCCACTCCTCTCTGCTTTTTCTCCAATCGTTTTACTTTCGTTTCCAAACGCTTTACTTTTCCCGGATACGCTGAATAACAAAGTAGCAGCAACAATGCTACAATCCCAAACCATTCCATCTCTTTCTCCTTACAGCATTTTCATATTCTACAAGTCGTAAAACTTTATAATTGCTCTTCAGCTTCCATCCACATCAATACTTTTTACAATGCGGACAATGCCATGCACGTTGTTCTGCTGGATATGGCAAAATAATAACAATCTTTCTGAAAAAAATCCTTTTATACCTGTTTTCTTTATTCCGTATCAGCCGTAAATTCATATGAGTGTAATCCACCTTGTGCAGGTCCTTCTACCTTGAAATCATATCACACTCTCCGTCATATTTCCATTTCAATTTACTTTCAAATCACTCCTGTCATATTTCCTGTCGGCTTGCTTCTGTAACCAGCATCCGGTTGATTTTCTCCTGCATTGCTGCAATCATCTCTGACATTTCCATGATTCAATATCCCCCAAAAGCAGGTTAGCCTCTTCTCTTTGAATCTTTGCTACATTCTGTGCAAGTTTTTACCAGATAGACGGCTTTACCTCTCCTTAAAATGCTTTCTGGTTTTGAAGTTTACTGTATGACCAAGATACTCTCTTTTCTTCAGAATCCCTGCTACTGTGGAAGATTCTCTGTACAACTGCTGCCGCTTCTTCATCACTGACCCATATATTCGAATCATCCTTATCTTTAAGATAACCATACGGTATTGTACTTGCCACATGCTTCCCTCTTAAGGTAGAAACTACCACCCCTCCCCTGTATATCGCTTAAGAGGAAAATACCCTTTAGGATGATTTCTACTCCTAAAGGGTATTTTTATAAATAATTATTTATTTAATTTATGAAATAATATAAAACAATACTTAACCGCTCAGGTATTTTCCGGATAAATCCCAATAAACGTTAGAAGCGGAAGTACACGGAAATCATGTAAAACAATTTTCATTTCCCTGGCTTTTTTCCCCTTAACAGGAATGATCTTCTGATAGCCAATTACCGTTCCTGTGTAAATACTGTTCCATATTTCCCCTTCTTTAACAAATACCTCATATTTTTCTACTCTCTGGCTATAGCAGACAGCCTCTTTTAATACCAGATACCCCAAATTGTATGAGTCGTCCAGGCAAATCGTTATCTCTACTGGCAGCTCACTGCTTTCAGGCTGATACCATGCTTCCAAAGTATCCTCTGTCAAATTAGAAGCCGGATGCGCCGGATCTTCATTTTCCGAAAAAACATGTGCTGTACTCATTAAATTATGAGCAAAAGATTTCTTTTTCCAGTTTCCAAATTCTTCCAGACGTTTAACATCATTTTTATGAAGAAGTCCGTTTGGCATAGGTGGAATGTTTAACAAAAAGGTTGCATTTCCTCCAACAGCCCCAATATAGATATGAACCAGCTCTTCCAGACTTTTCACCTGATCATCTTCTTCTGGATGATAAAACCATCCAGGTCTTATAGAAGTATTTACTTCTGCCGGATACCAGATCAGATCCGTTTCACCTTCAAGCGCTTTTCTGCTTCCAAGATCTTCCATATCACTGGTAATCCGGCGCATTCTGAATTCCTCATCATCGGTCTGCTGGCTTCTTTCCTGTACACTCTCTGCAAGTGCTGTACGCGCAGGAACAACACTCCACTCAGATTTTCTTACATCGCCAGCTTCATTTCCACACCATCGGATATCTGGCCCGCAGACACAGATACATGCGTCTGGCTGATATTTTCGAACACATTCGTAATAGCGATTCCAGTCGTAGACCTGTTTTTTCCCATTAGGTCCTTCCCCACATGCACCATCCAGCCAGACACTGAAGATTTCCCCGTATCTGGTAAGAAGCTCTGTAAGCTGGGACAGGTAGTAATCGTCATACTCTTTTCCCATTCCATAGCAGGGCTGGTTTCGATCCCATGGAGAAAGATAAATTCCAAATTTCAGTCCATGGCGGCGGCATGCTTCGGACACTTCCCGGACCACATCTCCCCTGCCATTTTTCCACGGGCTTGCTGCAACGCTGTGACTGGTATATCTGGTAGGCCACAGGCAGAAGCCGTCATGGTGCTTACAGGTAAGAATTACGCCTTTCATGCCGGCATTTTGTGCTGCAGTCACCCACTGGTCTGCGTCAAACTCTGTAGGATTAAAAATTTGTGGATTTTCCGTTCCATCTCCCCATTCCCGATTGGTATACGTATTCATTCCAAAATGAAAAAACGCATAAAACTCTGTTGCCTGATAGGCAATCTGGCGGCAGGAGGGAACTATTTTTATTAATTCCTGATCAGTTGGCATATGATTTCTCCTTTTTTCATCCCTTCAACCCGCCTGCACCGATTCCCTGAAGCAGATATCTCTGTCCAATGAGATAGATAATAATTGTTGGGATCATAACGATTACAAGTCCGGCAAACAGGGCGCCCCAGTCTGTAGCATATTTCTGCACCTCAAACAAGTTTGCCATACCGATGGGAAGGGTTTTCTTTGCATCTTCCGTAAGAAGAACAAGTGCCAGTGGATATTCATTCCAGAAGCCCATGGCACTTAACATCGTAATGGTCGCAATCCCGGGTTTTGCAAGAGGCACCATAACTCTTAATAACAGCTGGATATTAGTAGCACCGTCAATTCTTGCAGACTCCTCATAATCCCTTGGTACCGCAGACATAAATCCCTGTAAGGTAAAAATACAGAAAGGAAACTGCATAACTGCATAAACAAGACATAATACCGGCAGGTTATTTAATCCGTTCACAGCCTGTAATTCTAGAAACAAAGGAATCATAATGTAAGTAGCCTGCAGAAAAATACAAGCCATGTAGACCGTAGAAATCAGCCTGCTGCCCACAAAACGGTATCTTGCCAGTACATAAGAGATGGGAATGACCAAAAGCAGAAGCAATACAGTGGAAAGCACTGTCACAAATATGGAATTTCCAAAATAAGCGGCAATATTTGCTTTCTGCCATGCTGCCACAAAATTATCCAGATTCAAAGCTGCGGGCAATGCATAAGGATCTGTCAGATATTCTGCATTTGTCTTAAACGCAGACATCAGGTTCCAGAAAAGCGGATACAAAAAGATAACGGTAAACAGAATCATCAGGATCCTGATACACCAGGTTCTTACAGTTTTCATCAGTCTCCCTCCTATTCTTTTTCAGATGATATTTTTTTAGAAATCATTGCAAGGACGATTGCAAGGCCAAGGGTAAACATGGCGATTGCCATGGCATATCCAAAGTTGGCATTTCTCATACCCTGGGTGTACATATACTGCAACAGGACACTGGATGCGCCGTTTGGTCCACCACCTGTCATAACATTGGACAGGGTAAAACTTAAGTTGATAGTACCAGACAGGGAAAGTATATAGGTCGTTCCAATTGATCTGCGTAGCAGCGGAATGGTGATCTTAAAGAACTTCTGCACTCCTGTTGCGCCGTCAATGGAAGCAGCTTCATAAACCTCCTGGGAAATCCCATCAATGGAAGCCACATGCATGACCATGTAATAACCAATGGCCTGCCACACCAAGGCTGCACCGATACACCAGAGAGCCGTTTTTCCCTCTCCAAGCCATGCGTGTTTCCAGGTGGAGAGATGGAACAGATCAAGCATATGATTCAGAATTCCTCTTGTGGGATTAAACACAAAGGACCACACAATACCAACTACAGTCATGGAAACAATACTTGGGAAAAAGAATACGGTCCGGTAAAATGACTTTTCCTTAAGCTGTCCCTGAGTAAGGATAAATGCAAATACAAGACTTAGAAATATGGTCACAGCCGGGATTACCAGCATCAGCTTAAGAGTATTAAACAGTGCCTGAAGAAAATCCTTATCCTGGAACATATACCTGTAATTATCCAAAAATACAAATTTGCTGTTAAAGCCTACGCTAAGTGCAGTGGAACTGGTAAAAGACAGATAAATGGCATTTACCATAGGGACAATCATAAAAACAATGGTTAAGATCAATGCAGGAAGCGTACACAGGGCTATAAATAATCTGGGCTTTTTTACCACGCTTGCTCACCTCTTTAAATTTAAATATTGAAAAATGTGGATGACATCACCGATTGGCAATCTATCTGTTCAGGGTTACAAAAGGCTGCCGCATACACTGTGCAGCAGCCTTTCCATGCTTTACCGTTTTTATCCGGCTGGCATATGAAGTTTAGTTGGCAGCTTCCATATCAGCACGAACCTGTGCGAAAGCAGCTTCCACGTTCTGTGCCCACTCTTCTACTGTCATTTCATCGTTCATAACAGAAGTGATCGGATTGAAGATCTCATCTTTCGGGTTGATCTTGCAGTCAGCCGGAACTGCTGCAAAGCTCATGATCAAGGAAGAAGCATTTGCCTCTTCGTAGATTCCGTACATATTATAGATTGCAGTAGACAGCTTATCTTTTGCTACTTCACGGGCACTCTTGGTAGCATAGAGGGCACCGGAAGCCTCTGCAAATGCAGATACGGATTCATCGCTGTACAGGAAACGAAGGAATTCTTTTGCAAGCTCCGGATTCTTTGCAGCAGCCGGAATGGAGAACTGCTCACAGCTGTCGAATACATAATGCACATCATCTGCGTTCTCAGTTGGGATCGGGGCCATTGCAAACTCAAAGCCTTCTTCTCTTGGAGCATCCTGCATCTCATTTTCCATCCAGGTTCCGTTCGTGATAAATGCAGCTTTTCCAAGCATCATCTCTGTCTGGGACTCTGTATGGTTCATACCTACAGTACCCTCTAACAGATAACCTTTCTCTGCAATTTCTTTGATATGGGTAAGAGCCTTTAACACACCTTCGTTGTTGAAGGAACCTTCCTCATAATTGGCAATCTTGGTAAGAGCTTCCTCACCGCACTCATTTGCAATTGCCGGCCAGAGCATTTCTTCCATGTATCCCGGATAAATTCCCTGATAGGTGAAAAGCGCACGTCCGTCAATATCCTTTAAGGTATCGCCAAGTGTGAAAAACTCGTCCCATGTTTTTGGAACTTCCAGATTGTTCTCATCGAAAAAGGTCTTGTTGTAGATCAGACCCTGCGGACCACTGTTAAATGGTGCCAGATAAATTTCATCGTCTCCGTATGGTGCACACTTTGTACTGGAAAGAATTCCGTCTGTAATGTCATCGCGAAGAGTACCGGTTCCAGCATAGTTTTCTCCGTCAAATACATCGTCCAGATTTAAAAGTGCATGTTCTTTAATCAAAGAAAGAATTACGCCGTCCTCACCACCATCGTTGAGACAGATAAAATCCGGCGCGTTTCCGGCTACGATCTGTGGACGGATAATATCACCAATAGTCGGGCTGATCGTCATATTTACCTTCACGCCCTCATGGCTTGCTTCAAAAAGCTCTACCATCTGATTCCAGTAAGCATCTCCGTATCCACCCTGGAAAATGGCAATGTTCAGTTCCTGTTCTTCTGCTTCCGCAAATGTTGTGAGCGGAGAAAGTACAGTAGCTGCGCTCATGGCAAGAATCATTGCGGATGCTGCAAATCTTTTTTTCATATGGTGTTTCCTCCTTCTGGTTGGCTGTTTTATTACGTTTGCCTGATGATGCTATTATATTGCAAAAATCTTTTGTCGTAAATCGACAAAACAATTCTCGTTATGGAGCATTTTCTTATAAATAATATCCTATATGGATTTTCTTGCGGCATATATGTATTATTTTTTCATCTTTTGCTTTTACATAGATTATTCTGTTTTTTTCCTGTATAATGAATGAAAATAATAATATTTTGACAGATACCCGTCATGGCCAGTAACAGGAGGAGCCTCCATGGAAAAAAAATATCATTTTCAGGGATTTCGTAAATTCAGCATCAAAACAAGACTTGTAATTGCCCTTCTGATGATTTCTATTATACCATTGGTAGGAATCAGCGGCTATTCTTTTCATATATTTTCCGCGGCACTTCAGGAGAAGCTTTCTGCATCTATTTCCCAGACCCTGTCCATGATCAATCTGAATATGGTAAGTGAGATTGAGAAATACCAGTATCTGTGTGGTTCCATCTGTATTAGTGAAGAGATTAAAAAAGGTCTTCTGAAAAAGGACATGACAGATATGGAAAAGAATCAGGCGATACTGGAGATTCAAAGCATGATCCGCAATAAAATCATCTATCCTGCCCAGGCGAAAAACATTACTGTCTATGATACAGATGGAAATATTTTTTATGATCTGGGCTATGACGGGTTCTATCAGAAGGATGTGGACCGAATCCTATCGCAGCTTGAGGAGCAGGACCAGGATGTGTGGGCTTATGCACATACTTACCGTGACAGAAATATTCTGGTTCTTGGAAGAAGGATTTACGAGCATTATTCCAAAAGCCGGGTAATCGGATACACTCTGATTTCTATTGAAGAAAAAATCTTTTCCAAGACGGTACTGGAGCCTGTGGGACTGTCAGATTCTTCCAATATTATGTATATGAATCTGGATGGAACGGTGCTCTCTTCCTGGAACCGAAGTATAGCCCTGGGGGAGAAAACGGATGAGGAGCTTCTGAAAAAAATCCAGGAAAGGCTTCCAAAGAAAACCGATTCCTTTAGTATCCATGAGAATGGGGAGGAACAGCTGGTGACCTATATTTTTAATAAAAATCTGAATCAGCTGTTTGTATATACCATGCCTTACCACTATATCAATTCAGAAGTTTATGCCATGCTGAAACAGATTCTTGTAGTGGTAATGTTTCTGGTTTTACTGTGCATCGGAATTGTAGCCATGGTATATCAGGGAATTATGTCTCCTATTAAAAGAATGCTGGAATTCTGCCGTGAGGTTTCCGAAGGAAAATTATCTGTGCGTATTCAAGACAAGCATAAGGATGAACTCTCCCGGCTTTCCGGCAGCATGGATCATATGGCAGATACCATTGAACATCTGATGGATCAGCAGAAGACTCAGGAAAAGAAAAAAAGAGAGCTGGAGCTGCAGATGCTTCAGTATCAGCTGAATCCTCATTTCCTTTTCAATACTCTGAACAGTCTTCGGTTTGTGGCTGCCATGCATAAGGATCAGATTGTAAGCGACGGAATCCAGGCGCTAAGCAGTCTTTTACAAAATACCCTTACCAATAAGAATGAATATATTACGATTCAGGAGGAACTGGAAAATCTGGAAAATTATTTTTCCATTCTTAGGATCCGGTATGCAGGAAGCTTTGAATATTCTTTCCATGTGGAGGAGGATGAACTGCTCTCCTGCCTGGTTCCAAAGCTGATTCTGCAGCCTCTGGCAGAAAACTCGGTGATGCACGGTTCGTCAGATAATGGCACGGTGATGGAGATTCAGATTACCTGCTGGCGGGAAAATAAGGATGTAATGATCGAACTGTCTGATGACGGCAAAGGCTTTGAGGTAACAGATGACGCCCTGGCACCTCACCCGGAACGGAAAAGGATTGGCGTCGCCAATGTAAATGACCGGATCCAGCTGAATTTCGGACGAAAATACGGGCTGAAAATTAACAGCCAGCCGGGAAAAGGAACTACTTGTACCCTGACCCTGCCGGAGCTTTATGCGGACACGCTTTCATAAAATACACAACTAGAGCCTTTTTCAAACACGCTCTGGTCAGAAAGGACGATACATGTACAGTATACTGATTGTGGATGATGAGCCTATTGTAAAAATTGCGCTTCGTTCCATCCTACCCTGGGAGGAGCATGGCTTTTCTATTTGCGGAACGGCATCAAATGGACTCGAGGCACTGCCTTTGATCGAACAGCATCATCCGGATGTGATCATCACAGACCTGAAAATGCCTGGGATGGACGGGCTTGAGCTGATTCGGACTTTAAAGGAAAAGAATTGTCCGGGAGAAATTCTGGTACTTAGCAATTACGAGGATTTTGATTCTGTGCGAAGTGCACTGTTGCTTGGTGCGGCAGATTATCTGCTAAAAATTAAGATCCAGCCAGATACCCTTCTTGCCTGTCTGAATAAAACGGTAGAAAAATTAAAGGACGAAGTGCCCAGAAATTGGGAAACCGAAAAAAAGGATCCGGAAGAGGATATAGCAAAGCTGCTGCTGGAATTTTTTCAGAAGGATGTAAAGCTTTCAGATTATATGGGACAGCATGCTAAAACCCGACTTGCATTTATGGAAGCTTCCTGTGCCGTCTGCTATGTAACCTTTGAGAAGTATTTATCTAATGACGCATTCTCCATCTCCGGGAGTCTTCTGCGGGATATGATCCTGGATGCGGTTCAGGGAGTGCTTCAGCCCTATATTCTGGTGCTGAACGATTATAGCGCACTGGTTGTTTTTTCCCAGACAGAACTGTCCGACAGTGAAATTAAGGTGGAACAGCTGGTAAAAAAGCTATACAATCGTTTTACCATGTATCAGTCCTTTGCACCAGATATGCCCTATCAGGAAATGTTGGAAAATTACGAGGAAGCGCGAAATGTGTTCCGGGAATTTTCCTCTAATGAGGGACACTATAAAACTGATGTAGCGAAAACCCTGGAGTATATGGAGGAAAATTACATGTACAGGCTGACCCTGTCTTCTATTTCTGCAAACGTAAATTTAAGCTCCAGTTATCTGTGCAGGATTTTTAAATCTGAGGTTGGCACAAGCATTACCAATTATCTGAATAATCTGCGGATACGCAAGGCCGCAACCCTGATCAAGGAAAATACCATGTCCATGAAAGAGATTTCTTCCATGGTAGGAATTGATGATCAGCTTTATTTCAGCAGGCTGTTTAAGAAATGCATGGGAATTTCGCCATCGGAATATGGAAAGAAGTATCATCAGTAGACAGATCATAACACCAATATACCATAATGAAAGGAATAAATATATGGAATTGTATTATAAAAATCCGGCAAAATGCTGGCTGGAGGGATTTCCACTGGGAAATGGACGAATGGGAGCGGTTATTCACGGAGCTTTGGATCATGAAGTGTTACAGTTAAATGAGGACACCTTATGGTCAGGCTCCCCTTACAGCGGACAGACCGGACTTTCCCCTGAAGTAGTGAAGCAGGCCAGGGAGCTTGCAAAAGCAAGGAAATATGAGGAAGCAAAACAGGTTATAGAAAAGAAGCTGGAAGAAGCTGAGGATGTACAGGTTTATCTGCCCTTTGGGGATCTGCTTCTGGATTTTGTGGAGGATAATTATGATGCTGATGGAGGTACAGTTGCAGGTGCTTCGCCAGATTCAGATACAGCAGTGACAGATTATGAGAGACATTTGGATTTAGACAGGGCTGTGGCGTCTGAGTGCTATGTGAGAAATGGAGCTAAGTTTACACGTACCTGCTTTATCAGCGCACCGGCTCAAGGACTTGTGTATCAGATTAATAGCAGCCGGCCATTTTCTATTTTGGTCCACTGTGACGGAGCCTTTATCCGTGAGAAAGATTATAAGGAAAATCATTTCACGCTTACCGGAATCTGTCCGGGAAGAAGCGGACTGAAGGTTATTAAGGAAAATAAACCGGAAGAGTTCCTTTTCCCGGACGAACCAGAGCTTCAGGGTGTACACTTTATAGGAGAAGGGTGCGTAACTGCAGAAGGTGGAAGAGCTACTGGATCTGCTGATGGAATTCTATTGGAGCATGTAACTGGGGTGGAAATCCGTATGGCAATCCGTACCAGCTTCCGGGGATTTGACAAAGCATATACTGAGCAATATTCCGATGCCCAAATTCATCATATGCTGGCTGCCGATTTAGAAAAACTTTCAAAACCATTTGAAGAGCTGCTGAACGAGCACGTAGAGGAATACAGGTCTTTTTATGGGAGAACTTCATTGAGACTGTGGGATGATGTACCGAAGATTTCTGCTGAAACTTCTCAGTGTGATCTGCGGGAGCGTCTTGCAGCATTTCATGAGGGCGCATCTGACCCGGAGCTTTATGCAATCCTGTTTGCTTTCGGAAAATATTTGCTCATCTCATCTTCCAGACCAGGAACCCAGGCTGCCAATCTGCAGGGAATCTGGAGCAATGATATTATTCCACCATGGTTCAGTGATTTCACCGTAAATATCAATACCGAAATGAATTACTGGATGACAGGACCACTGAATCTTGCCAAAATGCAGGAGCCACTGGTAAATCTTTGCAAAGCGCTGGTTAAAAATGGACAGAAAACCGCCAGAGAACTGCTTAACTGTGAAGGAACTGCCTGTTTTCACAACACGGATATCTGGGGTAAAACTTCTCCTGCAACAGGAAAGGCGGTGTGGGCGTTCTGGCCATTTGGGGAGGCATGGCTCTGCCGAAATCTGTTCGACCAGTACTTATTTACAGAAGATAAAGAGTATTTGAAGGAAATTATGCCTATACTGGAAGAAAATGTGCGATTCTGTCTGGCTCAGCTTCAGGAAACAGATCAGGGACTTGCCATCTGTCCCGCTACCTCACCGGAAAATCTGTTTTATGAGGATTGTTCCGTGGCAGAATACAGTGAAAATACCATGGCCATTGCAAGAAATCTGTTTCGGGATTATGTGAAGGGCTGTGAAGTGCTTGGCTTGCAGAATCAGATAATGTGTGATGTACTGGAAGCGCTGGAGCGCATGGTACCTACTGCTATTGGAAGCAAGGGACAGATTCTGGAATGGAACCAGGAATTTCCAGAGCAGGATGTGCATCATCGCCATGTTTCTCATCTTTATGAGCTTCATCCTGGCTGCGGCATTACTCCACAGACACCTGAATTGTATAAAGCAGTGAGAAAGAGTCTTGAACTTCGAGGTGATGAGGGAACCGGATGGAGTCTGGCGTGGAAGGTTCTGATGTGGGCCCGTATGGAGGATGGCGCTCATGTGGAGAAAATTATGAAAAACCTGTTTTATGTAGTAGATCCAATAGAAGAAATGGGAATACGAAGAGGTGGCATCTATCCCAATTTATTTTGTGCCCACCCACCGTTCCAGATTGATGGGAATTTAGGTTACAGTGCTGCGGTTGCCGAGATCCTGGTTCAAAGCCAGGGAGAAGAGCTTGTCCTTCTCCCTGCGCTCCCACCCTCCTGGAGAAATGGGGAAGCCACGGGGTTCATTGCCCGCGGAAACATCCGCGTGGATCTTAAATGGGAGGGGAAGAATGTCACCTACACCTTAACTCCTGCTCATGACACCACTTTACGTCTCCGCGTCGGAAAAGGGGACGTGAGGGGCTATTCACTGCGTGGGGGCGTGACATACGAAGGAAATGGGATGCTAAGCTGAGGAAGAACTTTGTGAGAGCAGACGGTTTTCCGCCCGTCTTATTCGCCTGTTTATTCGTTACTCTGGAAGGCGCCCTTCGTACATAATACTCAGTTCACCATACACCTGTGCCCAGTTCCGGATCGTACTGGTCCATCTCTTGGTAACTTCAAATGTGGCAAGATACAGTACCTTTAATAGAGCTGTATCGCTTGGAAATACGCTTCTCTGGCGATTCAGTTTCCGGTAGGTAGAATTCAGGGATTCAATGGTATTTGTAGTATAAATCACCGTCCTGACCGTCGTCGAAAATTTAAAAATTGGAGAAATTCTATACGTTGTTTTCTCATATTTGCAGATAACGCCAATCATCTAAACTAATTAAATATATTATAAGCAAGTGCATGTACCTGACATAAACCATGGATTGGCATGTAGCTTCTATACGAAAGCTTAATACCTATTTTTTATAGTTTTTTCAATCTAACTCATATATTTTTCCATATCAAGCTTCTTTTCTGATTTTGCAACAATTAGGGATGCTGTCACATCGCCCAGGCTGTTGCTCATTGCACGCATCATTCCAAGCAGGGAGTCCAGTCCCATGACCAGTCCGATTCCTGCAAGCGGAACATTCAACTGTGTCAGAAGTACAGACAGGCATACAAGCCCCGCTCCTGGAACTCCTGGCGCACCTACAGAAAGAACAAACACGGAGAAAAACATAGACAGCATCATTCCACCGTTGATATCAACACCGAAAACTCTTGCCAGTGCCATGCCAAATATCACCAAATATATACAGGTTCCGTCCATATTTACCGTTGCCCCCAGGGGAATAGACAGGGAATAGATTTTCTTTGATATACCAAGTTTATTCTCGCAGGCATCCATGTTCACAATGATCGCCGCATTACTGGAAGCCATGCCGAACACCTGAAGCATTGTGGGACTGTATTTTTTCAAAAAGGGAATCGGATTCAAACGGCCGATTACTCCAAGTAATATACAATAT
This sequence comes from Ruminococcus sp. 1001713B170207_170306_F1, assembly GCF_015668065.1. Taxonomy (NCBI): domain Bacteria; kingdom Bacillati; phylum Bacillota; class Clostridia; order Eubacteriales; family Oscillospiraceae; genus Ruminococcus; species Ruminococcus sp. 1001713B170207_170306_F1. Next base: position 83,133 of record NZ_JADPEX010000001.1, read on the forward strand.
ACAGTGATCATCGCCACGATTCCTACTGCAAAAGTTCCCAGCATGGCCAGCATGGACAACAGCACATCCGGTCCTGTCTTTAATACAACCGATACAATGGAGCAAAAGGTTGCAACAGGTATGAAACGTACCAGCATCACTGTAATCTTCAGGAACAGGTCATTGCATGCTTCGAATATATCCTTTAATAATCTGGAATGCTCCCCGATCTTCTCTAATGCAATTCCAATCAGAACTGCCAAAAAGATGAGCTGCATCATGTTGGAATCTAAAAACGGTTTTACAAAGTTTGCCGGAATGATTCCTACAATTGTATCCTTGATTGAAATACTTACATCCGAAACCGACACCGCAGCTGCATCTCCAGCCAGTTTTGCCGCAAGCTCTGGATTACCTGGCTTCAATAATTCAAACACACCTGTTGCCGTAAGAATTGCCAGAACCGTGGTAAGCAGGTAAAAGCCCATGATTTTTCCACCAATACGTCCGGCTTCTTTCAGATCTCCAAATTGGGAAATGCAGCATGCTATGGAGAAAAATACTACCGGGCCTACAATCATCTTCAAAGCATTCAGGAACATTGTGCTGATAGATGTAAAAATAGTATTGTTCAGTGCTTCGTTCACGCCTGAAGGTACAAACACTTTCATCAATACACCTATTACGATTGCAGCTATTAAAGCCAGCATTGTATGTAATACCATGGCATGGGGATTTTTCTGTACTGTAATTTCTACCAGGTTCATGTTGTTCTTGTTTTTATAGCGCAGTCTTTCTTCATTCGCCTTGAGAAGGACATCCCGGATTATTTTTTCTTCTTTTTCCTGTGCGCTCTGAAGATCATCATTTTCCTGGTCCAGTACTTCTTCTATGGTATGACCATAAATAAACTGGAATTTCTCACCACGGAGTGACAGATTCACATATACCCTGCCAAACCTTTTATTCAAAATAATGCAGATCTTTTCATCAGGGTCTTTGGCATGCTCCCTTAATTTCACCAATACTTCCTCTACTAAAAGCATTGTCTTTATGGTCTGCTTTTTCTCTATGCCAAACTCTTCCAGACCTTCTTTGATAAACTCTATTCCCGCTTTTGTATGCTTCTGCTCTACCAGCAATCTTTTGCTCATAGTTCTATTAATCCCTCCTAACCCTAAAATCTTTTATTTACAGTTTTTGATTCCACTTGACGTCATATAAGTTCCTACCAATACCGATATAACTGCAATAATACCGGAAATCAAATCGGTGCGTGAAGTTCTCCCATTTCTGATAAAATCGTCCGGACCTGTTCAGCATCATGAACAGAGATCATTAAATCAATATCATGAAATTCTGAAAGAATCCCTTTAAAGTACAGCAGCATAGATGCGCCTAAAGCCCACTCTATATTTGCTTCATTAAATCGATGTGCAATTTTCTGTAGTAATTCAATTTTCTTCTGTATTTCAGGCATAATATCTCCCACTTGTATATTTATCTGGATAAAACATGTTTGTTACTGATTCCTACGGACCACTCTGCAAGGACTGCCTACAGCAATCACATTGTCGGGAATATTTTTTGTTACAACACTTCCTGCTCCAATCACAACATTATTCCCGATGGTAACGCCCGGTAAAATAATAGCTCCGCCACCAATCCATACATTATTTCCAATGATAACTGGTGCTGTTTGTGTTTTACAAAATTCAAATGATCCGTCTTCTTTAGGTATCCCGAAGCGATCTATGGCATTTGTCGGATGAAATGCCGTATAAATCTGTACATTCGGTGCAATTAAGGCATTATCACCGATACGAATTATATTGTCATCAAGAAAGGTACAATTCATATTTACTTCACAGTTATTTCCGAAGTAGATATTATTACCATAGTCAACGTAAAAAGGAGCCGTTATCCATAAGTTTTTGCCTTTTCCGCCAAGAAGTTCATTCAGAATTCGTTCTTTTTCATCTGCATCCGCAGAATTCATCTGATTATAATCTCTTACCAGATCTTTTGCCTTATGCCATTGTGTCAGCAGTTCCGCATCTCCGCAATCATATAGTTCTCCTGCCAGCATTTTTTCTCTTTCTGTCATAGGTACCTCCATCTGATATCCAAACCACATTGTTTTTTTATAATATGTATTCCATTTGTCTTTCTTTTGTTCGCATTCCCATTTTCTCATAAAACTTTTCTGCTGAAGTATTTCCTGTCCATACATTCAATGTCACTTCATAGCAGCCCAGCTGCTTTGCTTCGTTTTTTACATATTCAAACAGGCTTTCACCAATATGCTGACCTCGTGCTTCCTGATCAATACACAGATCATCAATAAAAAGAGATTTAAATGGAACCATATTGTTTGAAAAAGACTGCTCCCGTAATTGACAAAATGCATACCCTACGCAAACATCAGCCTCATTTACTGCAACATATATTGGTGTTTCTTTATTCTTCAAAATCTCTCTCAATTCGTCTATGGTATATTTTGTTGTACCCGGAATAAAAATATCAGGTCTTATATCTGCATGAATTTGCAGCACCTGTTTTAATAACTCTAGAATTCTCGGAATGTCTTTTTCTTTTGCGTCTCTGATCATCATTTTCGCTCTCCTTTTAACAGATTGATTTATCCGCATTTTCCCTCGCCAATCACAATATTTCTATTTCCAAAATAAGGAGATACCATCAACAATGTTTTATCTGGCATCCTCTTACAAACTCAACTGCATTTTTAATATCTTCATCATCTGGATGCCCTTTTGCAATTCCACCAACCAGTTTAAATGGACCAAATGTGTCATAACCCTTGCATCCGAATTTTCCGATCACCTTAGAATGCTTCTTACTCAAAATCTGCTCTATGGATTTATAGTTTGCATTTCCACCATAAGTACAAATCAGGAATACCTTTTTGTTGTCTGGTAAGTTTTTCTCCGCAAATCCCAATAATGATTGATGAAATTTCGAAAAATAGATTCCCGATGCAAAACCAATCATATCATAGCTGCTCAGATCTGCATTTGGCTGCTTTACAGCATCAATTAAACTGAACTGACACTCGTCTGCTATGCGCTTTACTAATTTTTCTGTATTTCCATGATGCACAGATGCATATACGATTGCTTTTCTCATTTGTTTTCCTTTCTGATAAAGTAAAGCGGACATTCCAGGTCCGCTTTACTACTTGCTCATGAACGCAGTCGCTTCGTGACCTGTGTTCAAATTATCGAAGCTCCTATGTGTATGATGTCTTTATATTATCATATATAGCTTAACTATTCTATATTCTTCGGATCAAAATAACCTGTTTTTGCAGACATTTGAGTATGCAAATCAGAAAAAGATCCCTTTGCAAAGCGAATGGCTAAAACGCCTCCACTTTACTGGGATCTTTTCATGCATACAATATCAATGTACCTTGACGGTTAATCAGATTTTCCTGTCAAGCGGATATTCCAGGTCCGCTTCGCTACTTGATTCGGTTAAATACTATATTCACCAACTATGCCATCAATATCCGGCATTGGATCATCCGACAGCTGGCAGCTGTCCTTCTGTACCTGGGATTTATTTACAATTATATATGCACTGGCAAACTTCTGAGTCACAAGCTGCAGCTGTTCATCAGTAGTATCCTCTGGCACCATGATAGTAACTGTGCTGTTCTGTAAGTTCACCCAGTCTGCTTCCATTACATCTGGATCAATCCCTTCCAGACAAATTGTTTCGATTCCTGCCAGCATTGCAAATGCTGTCATATTAAGATTTTCAACTCCGCTGCGAATGTGTATTTCCTTCAAATCTTCACATCCGATAAATGCACAACTGTCAATATTCTTCGCATTCACACAGAACTGCTCCAAACCTGTAGCTCCAAAACACTGTACCCCGATTCTGTTTACCTTTCCCTTCCACCATACGGTCTTCAAATTCTTACAGTAATTAAACAGGTAATTGTCCATCTCTCCAACCCCGTTCACAAAAATCACTGTTTTCAATCCCTTACATTCCTCAAATAAACCTTTATTCGTATTTTCCAGAGGTGCATAACAAATCACAGTTTCCAGATCATGGCAGTGGGTAAAAGCACTGTCCTCTATAGACTTCAATGTCTCCGGCAGAATCAGACAGCGCATTGGCAGCCACTCGCCTTCTTTCTGATTGGTTGCCATATCCGAATGCACATAATCTCTTGCACATTCAAAAGCATTATAGGAAATATTTTCTACCGGCACACCACCAATCGTACGCGGTATAATAACATCCACAGATGTTCCGATATACGCAGTAATCGTTCTGCTTGCTTCATCAAACTCAAACTCTTCTTCCGGTAATGCTTCATAAGGCATCTCTGTCAGGCACTCCACGGCTTCTTCCGGAACAGTTTCTTCTGCCCTTACCGGTACCGCAATTCCTGCCAGTATTGCGATTGCAATCACCACAGTCAATATCCTTTTCTTCATTCTGCTGCCCCCTTTCCACAATCAATATTATGCAATCTTTACATTATCAGAATATAGTAAAAGAATTTCATTGTCACTATCATTACAGCCAGTAAAATTATGTTTAATCCAATAATTTTCCTTTACGATATGATCTGACCCAAAAGAATAGGTACACTGAAATTTACAGGACGAAGCAAAATTGCGGAAATAAGAAGCGTTTCTCGATTTCATTTCTGATTTCGAAAAACGCTATTTAAATGGCGGGTTCTGAGGGTACCTTGCCATCATTTCTTACCGCAATCGTAATATCTTCCATCAGCGTTCCACTGTTTTGTGCCTAAACTGCATACAATGTAACATCTTTATCCTGAATCGGATATGAACTACCTGGCATATAAATTATTTGTGCGTAAGCATCTTCATTGGTGGCAGGATCCTTTGGCATCTATTTTTTTAAATTTGGTTCTAAAGAAATACGGAGAATTACCTCCAACCTATCAGGTTGTTGGTTTTGACGATTCACCGATTGCGTCAGAATACCTTATACCATTCAGCACGATACATCAGCAAATCGATGTTCTTACTAAAGAAGCCATGGATATCCTCGTCATGCAGATGAAAAACCGTAAAAAGCGTCGCCCAGCTATTATGGAGACCCCCATTCACAAAACAGTACTACCCACTCTAATTAAACGTGAGACAACCATTTTTAGTTTTTATCCAAAAGTCCCGGAATCCACATTACTGGCATTCCGGGACTTTTAACACGACAGCTGTTGACTGCCGGAAATGGTTAATTTGCTTCGTTTTTTACATATTTAAACTATTATTTGCGAATATCTACAAGTCCATTTTTTAGTATATTTTCAGAAAACTCATACGAGGCTCCATCACCGGTTACATTAAGATACAGATTTTCCAGGTCATTTTCATTTACGATCCAGGCCATGTTCAGCTGCACGCTTTCATCTGGCTTTATAGAGGAAATGTAGTTTCCGCCATTGCCATAATTTTCAGAGACATTATAATAAACCATTTCTCCGGTCTTTGCCATGCCATCCCAGGTGATGCGGTCATAGCCATCGCCGGACTGTTCCGTTGGAACGTAAATCTGTACTCTTCCATTTTCCTTTGTCATGGTTAGCAAAGCACCAAGATAAAGCATATGGTCGATTTCCTCATCTGAATTGTTTGTATAGGTCACTGTGGCATAAACCAGTTTCTGGTTCACAGCTTCTGACTTCACAATCTCATCCAGGGAATTGATTCCATCACCAGATTTTACATAATTCAATGTATTTGCAGACAGTTTTCCATCAGCCCCAATTGCTTCTGTCCATTCCTCCGGTATTTTGTCAGGCTCAAGAAGCTGAAGGTCATCTGCGATCTGGATGGAATCCACCTTTGCAGAAATGGTTTTCGTCAGATACTCACCATTTGTGTCTTCCCCAGTCGCATTCAGATCAAAGGTGTCACCGATCTGGTAAACAGGCAGCTCCTTCTCATTTACAGAAGTGATTATTTCATCATCATCATTTTCTATCTTTTCAGCTATCATGTCTTCACTCCAGGTAGGCATCCCGGCAGTTTTTACCATAGTTGTGTTTCCCGTAATCACCAGATTCTCAGCCACCTTTATGGCATCCTCTTTTGATACGTCATCTCCTATGTAGATCATAATCACACGGTATAAATCCGGGCAGACAAGGTAAATTCTCTGGTTAAAAGTTCCACTTTTGGCGATGCTATTATACTTTAGGTATACTCCCTGATATTCTCCAAATGTACGCTCCTCGCTATCAATAACATTCTGATCCTGCACAACCTGTCCCAGATCATTTTTATCCAACAGAACAGATGCAAAGCTAAACCCGCCGGTCTGTTCATGTTCCGGATACTGAAGATGATACTCGTCATTCCAGCTCATGCCTTTTGGAATGTATCTGGCAAACAGATTTACCTCTGGAACCTCATCTGGAAGCATGGTTTCCTTTGCCATGCTATCGGCATCAATTTTAACCGCTACACCATAAGCGCCCTGCTTCTCCAGAAACCAGTGATACAGATTTACACCTGCATATGCTGCTGTGGAAACTGCCAGCGTACAAGCAGCTGCTACAGCTGCGATTTTGGGAATCGTCCATGTTTTTCTTCTTTGAAGATTCATCACCTTTGTATCCTGTATCTGCTTTGCAACCTCATTTTGAATCATTTTATGGATAAAATCCGGTGTTTCGGGAATATCGCTTTTCATATCTTCTAATCTCATACCAGCACCTCCTGCAATTCCTGCCTTAATTTTCCCCTTGCCCTTGCAAGTCTCTTCTGAACAGCACCTTCCGATATTTCAAGGATCTGGGCGATTTCTCTTACGCTGAAATCTTCTATGTAATACAAAATAACGGGCAAACGCAGCTCCTCTTTTAAGGAATTTACAGCGGCATACAATTCGCTGTAATCCTTTGACTTTTCTGATTCCATTTCCAGTCTGTCCTCCAGATCTTCAAACGAAATAAACTTACTGGACTTACGTACGAGGTTGTAACATTCGTTGATCAAAATTCGGATCAACCAGGTACGGGCATATTTATCGTTTTTTAATGTGTCTATTTTGGAAAAAGCTTTTACAATTGTCTCCTGGATAGCATCTGCACAGTCCTGGTCACTGAATAAGATTGTTTTTGCAGTTGAGTATAATTGTCTTTCCGAATCCAGGATCAGATTTCCCAGTTGTTCTTTTGTCATTTAAATACCACCTCTTTTTCATGCCGGCCAGCTTTTTCTTTACATCTATTAGACGCATAGAAAACAAAAATATCCCCCAATAATTCATTTTCGCATAAATAATTATGATAAGCTGACTATGCAAATGCTAAACTAACAGTCCAAAAAAAACTAAACTAATTGTACTCTTGATACCTTCCTTATTTGCAAATTTACAGTAAAATATAGATATAAAGAAAAAGGGAGGTACCAAAGATGAAATTATCACTTTCTGCAAATATAAGCAAGTTGCGAAAAGAACACGCTATGACACAGGAGCAGTTAGCGGAAGCTTTAGGCGTTACCTTTGCATCTGTCTCAAAATGGGAACGGGGAGTTTCCCCAACAAAAGGATATTAGAAACAATCCATGAAACACCTGCTTGCGTTAAAGGAATTACAATAGAATACTATATTTTTTAACATGCATTTCTATATTGATTTGCATGTTTTTAATTTCAAAAGAAAATTTAAAATAAACACTATATAACACTTGACAACAGTTTGTAACTGTTATATACTGTTATCAAGAAAAGAAGGAAGGATATAAAGAATGAAAATTATAATCAATACTTCCCTAATGGTTCCCATATATGAACAGATTGTTGACCAGATTAAAATGCTCATACGCAACGGGGAACTAAAGGAAAACGACAATCTTCCATCTGTCCGTACACTTTCTAAGGAACTAAAAATAAGTGCTTTAACTGTAAAAAAAGCTTACGACAATTTGGAAAGTGAGGGTTTTACGGTTACAGTACATGGAAAAGGCACTTATGTAGCGGCTACAAATACAGAACTGCTTTTGGAAGAACAGAAAAAAGAATTGGAAGCGGATTTGGAGCAGGCTATCCAAAAAGGCAGACGATGTGGTATTAGTGATGAAGATATAAAAAGTTTATTTGAGTTGATATTGGAGGGTTGATGTATGTTAAAAATTGAACACTTGAAAAAGCATTATGATAATTTTTCTCTTGATTGTTCATTAGAGCTTATGTCTGGATGTGTAACAGGCTTGATTGGACAAAATGGTGCTGGAAAAAGCACAACATTTAAGGCGATATTAGGTTTGATTTCAACTGACGGCGGAAATATTACCATACTTGGAAAGGACAGAAAAGACTTCACAGCAAAAGATAAAGAGGAATTGGGTGTAGTATTGTCGGATTCTGGTTTTAGTGGGTATCTGAAGATAAAAGATATTATCCCTATATTGCAGAATATGTACTCAAAATTCGACAAATCACTATTTATAGAACAGGTACAGAAATTTCAACTACCTATGAATAAACAGATAAAAGAATTTTCAACAGGAATGAAAGCAAAATTAAAAGTGCTGGTTGCAATTTCACACAATGCAAAACTGCTGATACTGGACGAACCGACAGCAGGTTTAGATGTAATCGCAAGAGACGAATTGCTTGAAATGTTAAGAGAATTTCTGGAAAAAGATGAAGAACGCTCCATTTTAATCAGCTCTCATATATCCAGTGATTTGGAGTCGCTATGTGATGACCTTTATATGATACATGACGGAAAAATTATTCTGCATGAAGATACGGACGTTCTTCTTAGTGACTATGCTTTATTAAAAGTAGACGCAGAACAATACAGCAAGCTGGATAAACAGTTTATATTGCGTTCCAAAAAAGAAACATATGGATATAGCTGTCTGACAAATCAGAAACAGTATTATATGGAGAATTATCCTAAAATTGCCATTGAAAAAGGTACAATAGATGAAGTCATTACCATGATGATAAGGGGGACAGAACAATGAAAGGCTTATTCGTAAAAGATTTGAAATTGATGATGTTACAGAAAAATTTTCTGTTGCTCATTTTGGCGATTGTAATCGGAATGATGATATTTACTGATGATGTGATATTCCCATTAGGTTTTCTGAGTTTCATTGTATCACTTTTTACAGTAAGCACAATCAGTTATGATGATTTTGATAATGGAAATGCGTTTCTGTTTACATTACCTATTACACGTAATCATTATGTGAGTGAAAAATACTTTCTTGGTCTATTATTGGGGTGTATGGCTTGGGTTTTGGCAACTGTTTTAGGAATAATTACAACTGTATTGAAAGATACATTACCTATTACAGACTTAGTACAGAGTTCATTGATGATTTTACCTATTATGATTGTCGTTCAAGCAATCATGCTTCCTTTTCAGCTAAAATTCGGTGGAGATAAAGGAAGAATTGCTATGATTGGTGCATTTGGCGGTCTGGCAGTAATCACTCTCGTTATCGTGAAAGGAGCAGAAGCCATTTTCAATATTGATTTAGTTAGTCTGTTAGATAATATGCCAACTGTAAGCATGGGAGTTCTTATCGCTATTGCAATTATTATCGCTTTGTTGATGTTATTGGTTTCAATGAAAATCAGTTTGTCAATTATGAACAAAAAAGAATTTTAAAAAGGAGCAATCATATGGACTTTACAATATTGGCTGTTGTACTACTGCTGTGCGGTGGTATTCCTTTAAGGAATAAGATATATAAGGAACGCAAAAAGAAAAAAGAGGATAAAAAGAAAGGTATATAAAGTGGGTGATTTCATGGATAGTATTTTATGTGTTCTTGCCTTGATTGTATTTGCATATTGGTTTTTTATCAAACGTAACAAAAAATAATTGCTGTTGTGAGGAGAATATAAATGAAAAATACTAAATCATGTCCTAAATGTGGCTCAACCGATATTGTTCGTATTCCAGATAACCCTAACCGCCATGCCAGCGGAAATAATATTTACACAAGCACTTATACGCTATTTGGGAAAATCCCTGTAATACGTTATGTTTGTTGTTCATGTGGATATGCAGAAAATTGGGTTGAAAACGAAGAAGAATTAGAAGAAATTAGAAAAACATTTAGATAATTGAAAGGCGGTATTGATGATTATGAAAGAATATAAGTATGTAGAAGTGAAATTTGAGGCAAAAGGTGTGCTATTCCATTCTGCTTCTGAACCAAAAGAAATAATCAACAAATATGCTAAAGAGGGATATTCCTATGTTGGTTTTATTCCTACTTTAATAGATGCACATGGCGGTTTTAGAAGAATTGATTTGATATTTGAAAAATAATCTTTAAAAGCGCAGGTGATACTATGGGAAGATATTAGTAGCAGAATTTTGGGATAATGAAGAACATTATTTCCAGCAAACAGTTGAATGGCTATCGAAAAAGATATGTACCACTCCTGCTTATATACAACAAGACAGGACAGATTTTATAATCAATCCTTTTACTCGTACTGTATCACACAAAACAGGCAATATCATACAGCTTACAGCAAAAGAGTTTGATATACTTTATTTTCTCATTTCTCATAAGGAGCAGGTTTTTACCAAAGAACAGATTTATGAAAATGTATGGGGATATGACTATCCGGCAGACCCTAATAATCTGACTTCATTCATACGAAAATTAAGAAAGAAGATTGAGCCGGAGCCGGACAGACCACGCTATATCGTCATTGTCAGAGGTGTTGGATATAAGTACACGGAAAATGAGGAAATGGTAGGCAAGACAGCAACACCGCCGGAGTGATCCAGACGTGGTGGCGGTCGTAAGACATCAAGCCATGCCAGTTTTGCTGGCAAACGGCTGGTTCACTCTGACGGTGGGGCGAGCGTCAGCGAGCCATAAAGCCCCCGTTATCTAACAGGGGGGTACTATTACAAAAGACAAGAGAAAAAATAAATACAAAACTGCTGATATGCAACGATTTATAAGGTTATAAGAACTTATTTCACTTCACACCATATTCTTTTTACCCGACAGGTCTAAAACAGCATATCAATAGAAAATAAATATAAGATACAAGGTGTATGCTCCTATGAGTATATGCCTTTTTTGATTGGAGGAATGAAGCATGAATGATATAGAATTTATTGAAACATTAAAGCAAAAGAGAAATGCCTGTGATTATTCGCAATCACGACTGGCACAGGAATTGCAAATTAGCAGGCAGAACTTAAATGAAATTGAAAACGGAAAAACAAAAGCCAGTAAAGAAATGAAACATATACTTTTACATTATCTTGATTATTGTAATTGTACACAGCCTTTCACTTTAACGATTGACTATCTGCGTGTTCGTTTTCCTACCACAGACGCATTGGAAATTATAAAAAATGTACTGGCAATGAAAAGCGAATATTTTATACATGAAGATTACGGAATGTTTGGTTATGAAGAACAGTATATCTATGGGGATATTAGTGTAAATGCTTCTAAAGATAGTTCTATGGGTGTTTTATTGGAATTAAGAGGTATGGGGTGTCGAAACTTGGAATATGTTTTACAGGCAAGAGGGATAGACTGGTATTACTTTTTAAGCAGTTGTATAGATTATCAAGGTGTTTTTAAACGCATAGATTTGGCGGTCAATGATATGGGCGGATTGCTGGATATAGAAATTCTAAGGGAACGTTATTATGCCAACAAGGTATGGAAACGTTCAAGAACCCATGAAGCAGTAGACAGCGGAAAATTATCGGGTACACATGGAGATACTGCAAAAACTTTTTATATCGGTTCAAAGAATAGTTCTATTTACTTTTGCTTGTATGAAAAAGAAAAGGAACAAAAAAGCAAAGGTATAAAAACAGACATTAAGAACCGATTTGAAATTCGTTTAAAAAGTGGAAAAGCAGAACAAACGATAGAACAACTTGTTTTTTCAAGAAATCCCGAACAGACCATAGCAAGCCTTATCCTCACACAGATAGATTTTCCCGTTTATATTTTATGGGATATATTTTTAGATAATGTAACGACTTCACTTCCGTTTATTATGACGCCTGTTGCTGTCAATATGGATAAAACAAAACGTTGGTTAGAAAGACAGGTCATGCCCTCTTTATTGATGATAAAAGAGATTGAAAAGCAAACAGGAGCAAATTATCTGGAAGAAATCGACAGACATACAAGACTAACAGAAAAGCAGGAATTAAAAATTAAACAAATGACAACAGACATAGCAGATATGATTGAGAAAGATACCGCTGTTCCACAAGGGAATGACGGTATTTTTTAATTTCTTCAAAAAATCTGCAACAAAACGGCTACTTGCGTACAGATATGGTGCGAGGAAAGGAAATCTAACTTTTTTTCAAAACTACTCATTAAATCGAGGTTTCCATTCCCTATATGGAGTGAAAGAAGAAAATATTTTCATTCTCAACTTAACCTTTGGCAGTTGCCGTTCCCTATATGGAGCAAAGAAAATCTTTCATTCCATAGTTGGCAATAACGGTGTTGCATGGGTAGTTAGGGTATGAAAAGAAGTTTTTTCATCAGCAACTTAGCAGAATGACACTTTCTTTCCCTATATGGTACAGGAAAAGAAAAAAGTTTTGAATATTGGTTACGCTTTTGCTCTTTTCCAACGCGATATATAGGAAAGACGATTTTCTTCTTTTGTGTTCTTTGACAACTGAATAAAGCAATTCAATACCTTAGACAGACAGCGAGCCGTTGAAACAGATACGCCATGACCTTTCTCCAGCAAAAGCGAGCGATAACCTATTTGTGTTCCTGTAAAAGATTTGTCCTCTTTTATCGCCATGACCTGTCCTGTCTGATAATGATACTCCCGTACAGCCACAGCTTGAGCGTTCAGAGCGTCGCACGCAATGGGTACGGCTACATAAGAACTATGCAGAGGTGGAACTCCTGTGGGCTATGACAAATGCCATTGAATTGTTTAGAAAAGATTTTTACAGAAAGGGGGGTATGTGTTATTGCTGATATTGTAAAAACAAGGCAAGAAAAGACAAATAATAAGCGTGGCATTGGCAACAGAGGAAAAACAAAGATTGTTGTAAAAGAGCATTTTTCTGAAAAGGGAAAGACAATGGAAGAACTTCTGACTGATGTTATGCTTGAAAAGGCAAAGCAGACAATCGCATAAATTCGGTGCAGTTGTAAGAAATAGATTGAATGTGAAAAATAACCCATGTTATACTTTACTTGCAAGCAGGTATTGTAAACATGGGTTAGTTATAAAGGAGGATAACTGACAATGAAACAACAGATTTACAATACTGCACTTTATCTTAGGTTAAGCCGAGATGATGAATTACAGGGCGAAAGTTCCAGCATTACCACACAAAGAAGTATGTTGCGTCTATATGCAAAAGAACATCATTTGAATGTGATTGATGAGTATATTGATGACGGCTGGTCGGGAACAAATTTTGAAAGACCGAGTTTTCAAAGAATGATTGAAGATATAGAGGCAGGAAAAATCAACTGTGTTGTAACGAAAGACCTTTCCCGACTTGGCAGAAATTATATTATGACAGGACAATATACAGAATTGTATTTTCCCAGCCATAATGTCCGTTACATAGCGATTGACGACGGGGTAGACAGCGAAAAAGGCGAAAGTGAGATTGCACCATTTAAAAATATCATCAATGAATGGGTGGCAAGAGATACAAGCCGTAAAGTGAAATCGGCATTTAAGACAAAATTTGCAGAGGGTGCGTATTATGGGGCTTATGCTCCGTTAGGATATAAGAAACACCCCGACATCAAAGGAAAACTGCTGGTTGATGAGGAAACAAAATGGATTGTTGAAAAAATCTTCTCCCTAGCCTATCAAGGTTACGGTAGTGCAAAAATCACAAAGGTACTGCGAGAAGAAAAAGTTCCGACAGCGTCTTGGCTGAATTTCACAAGGTACGGTACTTTTGCACATATCTTTGAGGGAAAGCCCGAAAGCAAGCGTTATGAGTGGACGATTGCTCATGTCAAGGCAATTTTAAAAAGTGAAGTCTATATCGGAAACAGCGTTCATAATCGACAATCAACAGTTTCATTCAAGAGCAAGAAAAAAGTGCGTAAGCCCGAAAGTGAATGGTTTCGAGTAGAAAATACCCACGAACCGATTATTGACAAAGAAGTGTTCTATCGTGTGCAGGAACAGATAAAATCAAGGCGTAGACAGACAAAGGAAAAAGCAACGCCGATATTTGCAGGGCTTGTCAAGTGTGCGGATTGTGGCTGGTCTATGCGGTTTGCGACAAATAAGGCAAATAAAACGCCATACAGTTATTATGCTTGCAGTTACTACGGACAGTTTGGCAAAGGTACTTGTTCTATGCACTATATCCGTTATGATGTGTTGTATCAAGCCGTATTGGAACGATTGCAGTATTGGGCTAAGGCAGTACAGCAAGACGAAGAAAAGGTGTTGAATAAGATACAAAAGGCTGGGAATGCAGAGCGAATACGGGAAAAGAAGAAAAAGGCAAGTGCCTTGAAGAAAGCCGAGAACCGACAAAATGAGATTGACCGCTTGTTTACGAAAATGTATGAAGATAGAGCCTGTGAGAAGATAACGGAACGAAACTTCATCATGCTGTCGGGGAAATATCAAAAAGAACAGATAGAACTGGAACAGCAGATAACCAACCTAAGAGAAGAATTAAGTAAAATGGAACAGGATATGATAGGTGCTGAAAAGTGGATTGAGTTAATTAAGGAGTATTCCGTACCAAAGGAACTGACAGCACCGTTGTTAAATGCAATGATAGAAAAAATCCTTATTCACGAAGCAACAACGAATGAGGATAACGAAAGAATACAGGAAATAGAGATATACTACCGATTTATTGGAAAAGTAGACTGATAATGAGGGGTCATATCTTTAACTAAGGGAAACTGGTGTGGCGACGCCGGAATTAAACCTGATTGCGGAGATGGCAGATCTGTTTGAGGTGTCTATCGATGCGCTTATCGGATACCAGTTTAGAAACAATAACAGAGAAACTGTAATTACAAGGCTGAAGCAGTATTCTCACGACAGAGATACTGAGGATGTTTTTTCTGATGTTGAAAAGGCATTACAGTGTTATCCGAATTGTTTTGATGTTGTTTATTACAGTGCCAGAATCTACCGTTTAAGAGGACTGACGCAAAAGAATGCTGCTTATTCAAAGAAGGCGCTTTCCCTTTGTGAACGTGCATGTATACTGATCGGACAAAACAAAGATCCGGAGATAAGTGATGTTTCTGTTCGCAGGGAAATGGCTGAAATCCATTTTGCGCTTGGGGAATATGACAAAGGAATTGCATTATTGAAAGAGAACAATCCATGTCGGCTGAACCACTCTTCGATTGGAATGGTGCTTGCGTCCTCTTGCAATGATCCGGAGGGAGCACTTCCCTTTTTATCGAGGGCATTATTAGATTTAACTGTGACGCACTTTGAAATTGTGGTGGGATATATGAATGTTTTCTGTAAGACAAAAGATTATGCAAATGCTCTAGCTCTTGTGGATTGGGCTCTTGCCTTTTATCCCGGGCTAAAAGATCCCAAAAACAGGGATATATGGACAAAAGCGAAGCATTTCTTTGGGCACTGCGAGCGGATGTTCTGCTGTCGCTGTGTAAAAAAGAAGAAGCAATCAACAGCCTTCGGCGAGCAAAGGATGTTGCATTGCACTTCGACGAATCACCAAATTACGATGTTTCAAGTATCCGATTTGTTTTCTGTAAGACTCCTGCAAGCGCTTTTGATGATTTTGGTGATACTGCCATGATTGGGGTTGATGAATTTATCAAAAGCCAGGAAAAAAGCGAGCTGAGCAATTTATGGAAGTGTGTCAGGGATGAATAACAATTACAAAGCCAAATGAAAAACTATACTGTGCAGTTTTATAAAAAGGGGGGCATGCTTTACGATTTTGCAATATACAACACACCTAATGTGCCAGGTCCACAATGACTTGATATAACACCACCTGCCCTGGTTTCCAATATCTCATCAAAAACGCCAAGCTCTTCCAGATAAGCCCGCACTTTCTCTACAGTTTCCTGTTTACAGCCAGAATGTGTTATGAATACACGTTCTGGTCTCGCATTTTTTAAATCTTTTTCCATATCTTTAACATAGTCCATGATAACAGAATCAATTTTTCCCCGGTATTTCTTAGAAGCATTCATAGCGCCATTTTCTACTACAATCCTGGGGTGCAGTTTTAAAACACCGCCGGCCATAGCCGCTACTGCATTGCAGCGTCCACCACGGTATAAATAGGTAAGGGTATCTACCACAAAGCTTGCTCTCACATTTGGTTTTAACCGCTCTATCTCAGAAACAATCTGGGAAGCTGTCCGGTTATTCTTTGCCATAATTGCAGCCTCTATTACAAGAAGACCGATACCTGTAGAAAGATTTGCAGAATCGATTACCTTTATCCTGTCAGAAGCCCCCAGCTCTTCAGCAGCAAGGCGCATCACATTTCCAGAGGTGGACATACCTGCTGAAATAGAAAAGCAGACAATTTCTCTTCCAGCCTCTGCATATGGGCGGAAAAGTTCCATGGCATCTGCCAGGGCAGGAGCAGAAGTTTTAGGCGTTGTCTTATTTGCGTCAGACCAGGTATAAATCTGATCCGGGGTAATGTTTTTTCCATCCCCATATTCTTTATCACCCAGAAGAATATGAAGCGGAAGAATGTCAATCTCGTATTTTCTCAATAATTCCTGCGAAAGGTCGCAGGTACTGTCTGAAATAATTTTTACCATATTCGTTTCTCCTCTGCCAACTCATTTTCTATCAGATTCCCGGCCTGCAAGAGCCAGAAATTTTTTATCAGACTGTATTCCCTGTGTCAGAAACCTTCCATCTCTGAATAGCGCATACGTTGTCACCGGTGCCGGAACGTTCTGTGCAGCTTTTCTGCTTGTAACATGAATTACCTTTAAAGAAATATTGTGTTCTTTTGCCACTTCCACTACACGAGGCACCCAGTAACAGGTAAAAGGACATTGATCTGTATAATAGAGAACAAATCCTTCCTCTTCTACTTTCGGGTGTCTTGCACATTCTTTGAATTTTGACGGCTCAGTATCTGTGTCAAATGGTAAATACATAAGATTGATTCCGCAGTCCGAAGTATCTGCAACAGAAAATCCCTTAAATTTTAAATATTTCGGGTCTGCCAGAAATTCTTTTTTTCGTCCTTCTGAAGACAGAATACAGACTCCCTTTTTCTCTTGTTCTTTTGCATCACGAATGCATTCATTCAGCAAATCATTGGAATAGCCGTGTCCTTTCATGGAACCGGAAACCCATAAGCAGTTAATGTATATATATCCGTCTGCATCAATGGGCACCCAGGCATTCTCAGCAGGAATATATTCAATAAAACACTTTCCGCGCTCTGCACTCCGATAAAAAACCAATCCTTCTTCAAAACGCTGTTTTAACCACTCTTTTTTTACGATACTGTTTTTTCCTGACATAGCACAGCAGATATGTTCCTTGTCAATGTTTTCTTTTGTAATTCTAATATAATGCATAATATCACCTTTCCCAGATATCATGATTGCTTAAATAACCTTGATCTAACACGCTTTCATAGCTTCCAGAGCCAGTTCATGACTCTCTGGCGTTACTCCTGCGCAACAGAGCGAATCTACAATGATTGGCACTTCCGGCAAAAATGGCTTCCAAAGGTAGTTTTATCAATGAGACCAGATTCCAGAAGCTCTGCAATCTCCTCCCTGATTTCCCAACCATAGGTACCGCGGATGCAATGCTCTACAGGAAGCCATATGAAATACGGCATGTTTTCTAAAAAGCCTATTTAAGCTAACTATATCACGTTATTGAGATTTCGTATACTGCAATAGGCTGATTTCAGCGTATATATTTTTGAAATTTTATATTTTCTATTGCATAAAAATAAGCCATTCAGTCAGAATTGCATCCAACCAAATGGCTACTTATATCAGTTTTCTCCTGCCATTTTTTTTGACATACCCAAATAAAACACAGCGCAAAATACCAGAGCAAAAACAACACCAAATACATTCTGAATCACCCTGAGACTGACTGCACCCTTTAATCCATAACTCTCTGCAGCGATAGCCAAAGCGCCAAATGTATTAAATACAGCCTGCCAGCCATATTTTGCGGAAAATCCTACACCGATTCCGCCAAGGATTCCTATATATGCATAGATGGATGACGGAAGCAGGAAATACAATGCTGTAAAACAAAGAACTCCTGCAATATTTCCCACAATTCTTTTCTTCACTCTGTACTGCATGTCTTCCATAAACGGTAAGATCGCTGACATAGCTGCAATACCTGCCCACATTGCACGTGGCATTTTAAAAAGCTCTGCAATACAAAGTACAGCCGGTACACACAGGATCTGGCATAACTGCCATTTTGTCCTGGAAGAAGAGAGATCAAATTCCTGCAGTACATCCTGTATCTTTCTTTTATAAACCCGGTTTCTGTGATTCCGATAAAATACCAGACAGGTAAGTACAGCTCCTGCTGCCATTCCCACCAGTCTCATCTCATAGCTTTTCCCTGTTACGTCATATCCATACAGCAACAGATATCCAAGAACGAGTGTGGACTGATTAAACATAAATGGATTATGACAGCCGAACAGAATCAGCACTGCCAATGCAGCAATATTTAACAGCATTCCCGGTACCGGGGAAAGCTGATTTGCCAGATGTGGACACACAGTCATAACTGCGAAAAACAAAGCCAGAAGTATGGTAGACTGTCCGGTATGGATTCCGAGATCGGCATTTCGAAATACCATAAGACATAATAAGACAACGACACCTACAATACTGTTCTCATTTCCAAGCAGAATGCTGAAAATAGTAACAAATAAAAAACAAAACGCCATTGTGACCGCTACCTTCGCCATATATACAAACAGATGATAGATTTTTTCTTTTGCGGTCTCACTTTTTTTCAGCAGGTCTTTTGAACCTGCCTGATTCAACTGAAGTTCCTGATAAAATGTCATATAGCACCTCCCGTTTTTATGCAAATAGGCATTTTATCACAAACAGGAAGGTAATTCAAGAATGATTTTTAAGGAAATAATTACCTGGCCAGACTATTGCTTTCAATTCTGATCATACGATATCCGATTCCAATATGCGTCTGGATGTATTGCACACCATTTTTTTCTGGTTCCAGTTTTTTTCGAAGTGTTGCCATAAAAACGCGGAGGGAAGCAATATCATTTTCAGAACACTGTCCCCAGATCTGCTGGGTAATAAATGTATGTGTCAATACTTTTCCCACATTACGGGATAAAAGGCAGAGCAGCTTATACTCAATAGGAGTCAGATGTAATTCTTCACCCTTCAGATATGCACAGCCAGCCGAATAATCGATCTCTAATTCACCATTTTTAAAAACAGAGGTTTCCTGCTGTTCTCCGGTCTGCGTTATTGCAAGTCTCCTTTGCGTAACACGAATACGCGCAAGCAATTCCTCCACGGAAAACGGTTTTGTAATATAATCATCTGCACCAGCGTCCAGTGCTTCAATTTTATCTGTATCCTCACTTCTGGCACTGATCACAATAATCGGCATGTTCGACCAGGTACGGATTTTCTTTATTACCTCTACCCCTTCCATATCTGGAAGCCCGAGATCAAGAAGAACAATATCCGGATGATGAGAGGAAGCTTCCAGAATGGCCGAAGAACCATTCTCTGCTGCCAGATATTTATAGTCATGTGTTTTTAGCGTCGTAATGATCAGATTTCTTATAGGTCTGTCATCCTCAACCACCAGAATTAATGTTTTATTCATTCAATGTCACCTCACTTAAAGGTAAAGTAAAAGTAAAATTACATCCATGGGGATCATGGTCCGTCAGAATCAGGGTTCCGTCATGGGCTTCTATAATAGAGTGACAAAGCGCCAGCCCCAGTCCCAGACTTCGGTGACTATCCGCAACTGTTGTTTTGCCGGTATAAAACATCTGGAAAATATGCGGCTTCATTTCTTCCGGAATCCCAGGTCCATTATCCTCCACGCTTATCTGCGCTTTTCCATCTGTTTTAGTTCCCCGGATGCTGATTACAGTACCTGGCGACGTATATTTTATGGCATTGTCAATTAAATTTACCAGAACCTGTATAATAAGGCGGACATCCATACGTGCAAGAACAAGTTCTTCACAGTCAGTTACGATTTTATAATCGTCATGCTTCCGGCTGATATGCCGCAGAGCCTCTGCGATCACCTCATCAAGCAGCTGATCTGTAAATTTGAATTTCAGTCTTCCATCATTTAGCCTGGTAATGGAAAGCAGATTCTCCACAACTCCGATCAGCCATTCAGAATCATCATAAATGTCCGTATAGATCTGATGCTTTGTAGCTTCATCCAGCCGTTCACTGTTGCTAAGAAGCATGTCTGCATTGCCCGAAATAGAGCAAAGGGGAGTTCGAAGATCATGGGAAATTGCCCGAAGAAGATCTGCCCGCAACTGTTCATTTTTTGCTATCACTGCATTTTTCTCTTTTTCCATGGCATTTTGTGCGTTTTCCATTGCAAGTGCACATTCATTTATCACGGACAGCAGGATGCTGTATTCAAAAGAGTCCAGTGTTTCTTTCTGCAGCGGTATTCCTATTACTCCATAAACATTGTTCCCGCTCCGGATTGCCAGATATAAGCATTTGGCCTGTGGAAAATGATGTGTGGATGCGCCGGCACGCTGTCTGTTTTCATAAGTCCATCTGGCTATTTTCTGTTCTTCAGGTGTTAAAAAATCTTCCGCGTCCTCTCTCTCCTCACCAGAAAAAAGCTTTCCATCTGATAAAGCTCCGTTTTCTACTACATATGCTGTAATATTACGGTTTAGCAGGCGAAGGAGCTGTGTACAGGTAACATCAAGAATCTCTATCTCGCCTTTAGCCTTTTGCAGCAAACGGTCTGTGTCAAACAAAATCTGTGTACGAAAGGCAAGCTGTGCAGAAAGCTTTGCATGTGTTTTCAGCTTTGCCGCAAGTGCCCCTGTAAGTACGGATGAAATTAGCATTATGAGAAAGGTCACCGGATAACCCACTGCATAGGTCTGAAAAGACATCCTTGGTTCTGTCAGAAAAAAGCAAAATAAAAAGACACTTAAGAAAGAACCGGCTACACTGCATAGATAACCATCTGTCACAATGGAAGTAAGCAAAACCCCCAGAATGTATATGGTTACAATATTCGTGTCCGTGAAATCCAGCTTCTGAAACAGCAGACCAATCAAAGTACATACTGCAAATATAAAAACTGTCAGAAAATAATCCTTTGCAGACGGTTTTTCCATATACCATGTAAATGACCGTTTCTGGTAGTTTCCTGTTTTGACCGTATCCGGAATAATATGGATATCAATATCTGGTACAATTTCAATCAGTTTTTCTGTCAGAGTCACTTTACTGAAAAAATGATTTCGTCGGGCATTACTTTGTCCAATCACAATTTTAGTAACATTTGATAGTCTGGCATACTCTGCGATCTGTACCGGTATGTTTTCCCCATGAGTCATTACGATTTCTGCTCCCAGATTTTCTGCATACCGAATATGTTCTTCCAGTTTTTCTTTATCTAAGTCTTCTGATTTTGTGCCAGTGCGAACGTACAAGGCTGTAAAACGTGCCTGCAACGCATTCGCCATTTTTGCCGCTGTATCTATTATTTTCTTATTGGAGGGTGCTGCTGACAGACAAACAAGGATATGTTCATCTGTTTTTTTATTATCCTCTTCAATTCCAAGACTCATCCTGCCAGTCCCCTTTTTCTGCCTTTTTTGCAATTATATCATGCGACTGTATTATGGTCAAAATTCTTTTTTTCATACCCGGACTGTCCATCAAAAATTATAATTTCAGCTTCCTTATATTCAATTTTACACTCATGAATCTCTCTTAACAATTCTTCATCTGAAAGAGTATTCAAAAACAATGTCTTCGATGACTGCTGTTTTTCTTCCATATTTTCCTGAATTTCGCCCCAAAACTGATCTGCTTTATTTGCAATATAAAATCCAAGTCCAAACATACAAAATACAGTAACTGCCAATATTCCTTCTGCCATTGTCTTCACCTCTATAGCAGCCTCTCCATAACAAATGACTATATTCTGAAACATTTCTGAAGGGCTCTGTATTCTCCTAACACCAGTAATTTATGATTCTCTTCAAAATACGTATCCGGTGAAATTGCAATACCAAATTCTCCTTCATTTTTTACTGCCAGAATATTAATATTGTAGCGTTTTCTGATATCCAGTTCTCCTACTGTTTTTCCAACCCATTCTTCCGGCACTTCCACTTCAAAAATCGCATGGGATGCATCCACCTCCATATAGTCGAGGATGTGATCATCTGTGTAACGGATCGAGGCCCACTTTGCAACCTGCTTTTCCGGGTAAACCACTTTATCCGCACCATTGCGCAAAAGGAATTTTTCCTGAACATCACGCTCAGCCCTGGATATCACCAGTTTCGCTCCCAGTTCTTTCAGAAGGGAAGTTGTTTCAAGAGAATTCTGAAAGCTTCCTCCAATGGTTACAAAACAGATATCGTAATTTCCTATTCCAAGGGAACGTAAAAATTCAGCATTGGTACTGTCACCAATCTGCGCATTGGTCACAAATGGTAATGCTTTATCTACTCTCTCCTCATTCCAGTCAACTGCCATAATTTCATGTCCCAGCTGATTCAGCTGCTTAGCAATATGTCTTCCAAATCTTCCAAGTCCAATAAGCAATACATTTTTCATAATTATATTTTCTCCTTCTTATCCAACTGTTATTTTCTCCAGAGGCAGTTTTGCATTTCCCCTGTTTCTTCCTGAAAGCACCGCATAAATCAGAGTCAGACCACCTACACGCCCTAAATACATCAGTATAATCAGCACAATTTGCGAAAACATATGAAGCTTCGGTGTAATTCCCAACGTGAGTCCTACTGTTCCCACAGCTGAAGCAGCTTCATACAGGCAGTCTAAAAGAGGAAGTTCTTCATATATACTGATTGCAAGTCCGCCGCAAAAAAATAACGTAAAATAAAGCATGGCTATTGTCGCCGCATTTTTTATCACATGGTATTCCAGCCTCCTGCCAAAAGCCCCTGCATTTTCCTGGCTTCGGAATGTGGCAATTGCATTTAACAAAAGAACTGTAAACGTTGTGGTTTTCATTCCACCAGCTGTAGAACCAGGTGAACCGCCAATCAGCATTAACAATATCATAACAGCTTTTGAGGCTTCACTCATCTTTGAAATATCAATCGTGTTAAATCCGGCAGTTCTTGTAGTTACCGATTGGAACGCCGCAGCTAATAAGCGATTCCCTGCGGATAGATTTTTTAAATCACAGGTGAAGAAAAAAATAATCGGAATTAAAATCAGGCATGCAGTAGTCACAAGGATAATCTTGCTTTGCATGCGATAACGTTTAAACTTCATTTTGTTGGTATAAATATCGTCCCAGGTGAGAAAACCGATTCCCCCTATGATGATCAGAAGCATAATCACTACATTTATAAGAACATTTGCAGAATACCCTGTCAGGGAAGGAAAAGGATTTGCAGATGTTCCCAGAATATCAAAGCCTGCATTACAAAAAGCGGAAATAGAATGAAAGACTGACAGCCAAATTCCCTTTCCTTTGTAATCCCATAAAAAAACCGGCAGCAGTAACACTGCCCCTGCAGCTTCAATCAAAAATGTCCCCTTTAAAATAAACCTTGTCAATCTGACGATTCCGCCAACCTTAGGCGCGGAAATCGCATCCTGCATGGTACTTCTCTGCATAAGGGATATTTTTTTACCGGAAAGAAGGGAAACAGATGCAGCCACCGTTACCACTCCCAGACCGCCTATTTGTATGAGTATAAGAATAATCGTCTGTCCTGCCAGAGACCAGTAGCTTCCGGTATCCTTTACTACAAGCCCGGTTACACATACCGCCGAAGTGGCTGTAAAAAGAGCCTCATGAAACGGAGTTGGTATTCTATCTACAGATGAAAATGGAAGCATTAAAAGAATGCTTCCCAAAAGGATCACTCCTGCAAATCCCAGAATTATTAGCTGAAAAGATGTCAGATGTTTTTTCTTATATGATTTTTCCGGCATAAATGATCAAAACTCCTTACGAATGATTACTTTTTTGTTGCACCCATTATATATAATTGCCTTTAAAGATGGTATAAGAGTATCTGATTCTGTATTAAGATTGTATAAAGATGTGTTTCCGCCATATTCAGCCTGAATTCGGTTGCCGTAGCAAAAAAATAAGCCATTCAGTCAGAAACATATCCAACCAAATGGCTTTTATTCTTATCTTCTATCCAGTATTTTATCAAATCGCCTGAAGAAAGTTGAAGTTGTAATGATTGCTGCCAGTATATCGCTGATTGGTTCAGCCAGAAAAACGGCAAATACCTTATTCTGAATGAAAAGCGGCAGAATAAAGATCAGCGGAATCAACAGGATCAGTTTTCTTAAGCATGCAAGCAGCAGACTGACTTTCGCCTGTCCCAGTGCCATAAAGCTCTGCTGACAGGAAACCTGGAATCCCAGTGAAAAAATACCAGCCATATAGATTCTCAGTGCCCATGCGGTATACGTGATCAGATCCGTATCATTGGAGAAAATACCTGCAAAGAGCCTGGGAAACAGAAGCATGATCAGCCAGAAGCAGCCGGTAAAAACCGTGCAGACTGTAAACTGCGTA
Source organism: Ruminococcus sp. 1001713B170207_170306_F1 (assembly GCF_015668065.1). Classification (NCBI taxonomy): domain Bacteria; kingdom Bacillati; phylum Bacillota; class Clostridia; order Eubacteriales; family Oscillospiraceae; genus Ruminococcus; species Ruminococcus sp. 1001713B170207_170306_F1. Next base: position 107,880 of record NZ_JADPEX010000001.1, read on the forward strand.
AAAAATGCTTTTTTAACACGCTCTTTATTGCCGGCACCGAAATTATAACTCATGATCGGCTGTCCGCCCTGGCATATTCCCTGCAGCGGTAAGGTTGCAAGCTGGCTGACACTTGTGATAATGGTCATGGCTCCAACCGCAAGATCTCCGCCATATCTTGAAAGGCTGGAGGTGAAACTGATGGACAGAATACTTTCTGTAGACAACATGACAAAAGTGGATATTCCAAGCCCCAGGCATGGTAAGATAATATTTTTTTGTAATTTGAAATTCTCTTTTCTAAGATGGAGAATGGTCTTTTTTCCTGACAGGAAACGAAGAATCCAGATGGCACCAACAGCCTGGCTCAAAACAGTAGCAATTGCAGCACCGCTTACGCCCAGGTCAAATACAAAAATAAAAACAGGATCCAGAATAATGTTGATCACCGCACCGATCACAGTGGTCATCATACTGATCTTTGCAAATCCCTGTGTGGTGATAAAGGGATTCATTCCCATTACGATCAGGACAAAAATGCTTCCCAGTATATAGATTCTTGCGTATGACACTCCATAAGGAAGGGTCTTATCACTGGCACCAAATATTGTCAGAAGCTGTGGAGCAAAAGCGAAAAAAATCACCGTAAGAGCCACAGCCATAAGAATAAGAAGCGAGAAACAGTTTCCAAGAATCTTTTCCGCTGTCGCATTGTCCTTTTTCCCCATGGAAATTGCGGCTCTGGGAGCACCGCCTGAACCTGCGAGCATGGCAAAGGCATTGATCAGCATAAGAATTGGCGTAAATAACCCCACACCGGTTAATGCTGCCGCACCAACACCGGGAATGTGTCCAATATAAATACGGTCTACAATGTTGTACAAAAGGTTAATGATCTGTGCCACAACAGCAGGAATTGCAAGCTGCGCCAAAAGACGTGGGATTTTTTCCGTTTCCATTGCCTGTGTATTAGATTTACTACTCATATCTGTTTTCTCCTGACAAATTTTTTGACATAAACCAATAAAATATAAACGAATTATGTCTTCTGATTTTAACTCATATATTTGTCAATATCAAGCTTCTTTTTTGATTTTGCAACGATCAAGGATGCGGCTGTTGCTCATTGCACGCATCCTTCCTCCACTGATCAACAGCCTGTTTACAGCTTATGTTTTCTCCTCCAGATACAATCCTTAAGTACATTTACAAGCCTCGCCGGTTCAAGGGGTTTGGTAAGATGCTCATCCATGCCGGATATCCGGCTGTTTATAATGTCTTCTGCAAATGCATTGGCACTCATGGCAATAACCGGTACACGCTCTGCATCTGATCTTTTCATGGAACGAATTCTCCGGGTAGTATCCCAGCCGTTTAAGTTTGGCATCATGATATCCATTAAAATCACGTCATAATAGCCTGGCTCGGACTTTTCAAATTTTCCAATTGCCTCCAGTCCGTCTTTGGCGCAATCCACAATTATTCCATTATCTTCCAGCATAAAGCTGGCGATTTCCATGTTCAGTTCATTATCCTCAACTACCAGTGCACGCAGACCTTCAAGGGAAATCGTATTCGGATCCTTTACAAAATCCTCCAGCTTCCGGGCTTTTTCTGCTTCTCCGATTTTGAACGGAATTGTCATGACCACAGTTGTGCCGGTTCCCTCTTTACTTTCGATCCGGATTGTGCCACCCATTCTGTCTGTCAGCTTCTTTGCAATGGAAAGTCCCAGTCCGGTACCTTCATATTTCGACCGGCTGGTCTCCTTCTCCTGGGTAAAAAGATCAAACGCATGTGCCACAAACTCCTGGCTCATACCAGGACCATTATCTGCACAGCCAAATTCATACACTACCTGCTTTTCATCCGCAAATTTCTCCTTACACCATACATGAATCCTTCCGCCTGGTTTCGTAAATTTCACCGCATTATCAGAAATCGCATTCAGAAGCCGTTCCAGATAAACAGGATTTCCGGTTAATAATATATAACTTAGCTTTGATCTTTCCCAATCCACGATGTATTCTATATTTTTCTCAGCTGCCTGAAGCTGCTTTTCTGTGTTGCTCCTGCTCAGGATTTCTGTCAGATCAAAAGTAAGCTCCTGGTCAACAATATCTCCCGACTCCAGTTTATTCATATCCAGTATATCATTTACAAGAGAAACCAGATATCTGGAGGATTCCATGATCTTATCCCTGCATTTCTGCTGCATTTCAGGGTCATTGGGATAACGGTTTGCCAATTCGATCATACCTATGATCCCATTCATGGGAGTTCGGATATCATGGCTCATATTAGACAGAAATCTGGTTTTAACCGCCGCATCCTTCTTCGCTTCTGCAGCCTGGTATATAAGAGTCTGCTCCCTTCTCTTCGCATCACTGATACTTCGGATTGCACAAAGAACATGGGTCAGGCGGCCGTTTTCATCCCTTTTCTTTTCAATAAAGCGCAGACTATGCCAGCTTCCATCCTTCATCCGGTATTCCATAACGACAGATTCTTCGTCTTTCATTCGTTCAGGCAGTGTAGAGATATCTGTAAATCTGTAAAAAGCATCCTGATACTCTTCTGCAACCAGTTCACTGCAAACTTTTCTATTGCTTTCAGACAAAATGCCTGAATGAATATATTTCAAATGCTCCACATCCCTGTTGGAAATTTCCTCAAAATAATCTGCCTGGATATCAATTCTGGAAATATACTGGTATGTTCTGGCAATGGAGGAAATGATCTCATTTCCCAATCTGGCCTCATCCAGAGCTTTTCGCAGTTTCTCCTGGATTTCCTTCTCTTTGTAAAGGATATTGTCTATATTGCGATATCCAAGAAAAGCATTAAAGGTCTCATCATCTGTCTTTCCCTTCACTACATAGGCTTCATAATAGCTATCTTTCCCTTCCTTTGAAACACTGTGGTAATGGTAAGTAAACTTCTCTTCATGTAAAAGCCTTCTTTTCATATTTGCGCAAAGATGCCAGTCTATAAACTCTTCTTTCTCTTCATCCAGAATAAAATTGTCTGCATATCTTCTCACATATTCATCAAAATTTTCAGCCGGATGGGGATCTTTCTCCGCCAGCTGCCTGGCATTGGTATTCGCATCCAGTCTCAGTATTTCATATTTGCCGGAATTAAGCTCTATCCGGTATAAGGATACATACTCGGACAATAATCTGCTTAAAACATATTGTTCTTTCACCGGATAATCATTTACATCCTGCCTTTGATCGTCTGTCTTTGTTTTTTCTCGTGAAAGCATAATACCGTTTTAAATTTATCCTTTCTTTTGCTGTTAACATTTGTTTTTGCATGCCAGGCATAAACCACCACGGACGTTTCTGGTGGAGCCGCATAACTTGCAAACCTCTGTTATTTCCGGCTTCCAATCGCTGTCCAGCCTCTTCAGGCCTCCGCTGACCTGATCCAATGCTTCATCATCCAACTCAACAACTGCCTGACTCACAGGCTTCATGCTCTCTTTTTTGTCATTCGCTTCTTTCATAATAGTTTCCTCCTGTATATGATTTTAATACGATTTCACTTTTTACTATAGTCAATTATACAATTTTTCACCTGTGTCTTCAACTATTTTTTGGCATTTTAACCAAAATGTGACTGGTCACTGGTAACGTTTCCTCAAAAAATCCTCCGGAAATAATATCTCTGTTTATTCACGCCTGCTTCGTCTGTACTCCATAGCAGTCATACCGCAAGATTTCCGAAAACTCTGCGCCAGATAGCTCTGGGAAGAAAAGCCTGCAAGATGGGCAATGTCAGAAATATCATGATCTGTATTTTCCAGAAGATTTTTGCAAACCTCAATCCTGCGCCGGTTCAGATAATTAATGGGAGAAATCCCATAATATCGTGTAAACTCGTGGCTTAGATAATATTTGTTCAGATGACTTAATGCCGCCAGCTGATCCAGATTGATATCTTCCCCATAGTTAGAATCCAGATAGCGCTTGACCTGTGCACACTCCTTACTTGGATGAAAAGAAGGCACCAGCTGGAAGCCGGAATCTGTTATCCTGCGAAGCTGGGCAATAAGAATGGAGAGCGTATGTCTGCAAATCTCTTCATAACCCTCTTTTTTCTCATCTAATTCCTGAAAAAGGGAGTGGAAATAAAACAAAAGATCTGTATTAATCTTCCGGCAGTTGAAAATCTGGAATTCCTTCTGATCCCGGAAAGAAAAACTAATTCCATCCACTCCTACAGTATAATAAGAAAGGGGCGCAGCGCTCTGAGAAGTTTCCGTGTGCAGGATATGTGGATTGATAATGACCAGATCGTCCCTGGCAATGGAAAACCGCTGATTTTCTATAAGAAATTCGCCGCTTCCTCTGGAAACATAAAAAAGCTCCGTAAAAGCGTGGGTATGGGGAATGCTGGGCCAGTCCTCTTCGTATCTGGAGGATGAGGCATTCACCAGAACTGCTTCTGTAGAAAGTGGATTATCATTGGAAAAAGAAAAGGAACGTGTACTCATAGATTCTCCTTATGTATCATAAACTATAGTTTGTTGTCTGCGCTGTCGGCTCCCGATATTCCGAATACAGCGTTTTCAAACAACAGGGAATAAACACTCGCACACTTAGAGTACCATAGAACGGAAAATACAGCAATATTTCTAAAAACCTTAGCAACAACTCTGTTGAAAAACAGCTGTCAAAAACGTATTCTTATATTACAGAAAAAAACAACTATCAAACAATGTTAACAACCCTTGTAAATAAAAAAAAGAAAAGCGAGGTCGCAAAATGGAACAGAAAAAAGGCAGAGTTACTATTCCTACCAACCTGGATGTGGTAAAGGAAACACTGGATATTATGAATGAGTGGGGCGCAGATGCCATCCGTGACTGTGATGGAACCGAATTCCCACAGGAGCTGAAGGACACTGGTGCGAAAATCTACGCTACCTACTACACCACCCGAAAGGACAATGCCTGGGCAAAGGCTAATCCGGATGAGATCCAGCAAATGTACATTATGAGTTCTTTCCACACCGCAACATCAGACAAACTGGAAATCCACCTTATGGACCACCTGTACCCGGATATGCTGAAGGTGAACACACGCGATGATATCACAAAGTGGTGGGAAGTAATCGACCGTACCACAGGAGCAGTGGTTCCGGCAAGTCAGTGGCATTATGATGAAACGAGCGGAAATGTGGTAATTACACCTGTAAAACCGTTCCATGAGTATACCGTCAGCTTCCTGGCTTATATTATGTGGGATCCGGTACATATGTACAATGCAGTGGTAAACGACTGGAAAGATGTAGAGCCGCAGATCACCTTTGATGTGCGCCAGCCAAAGACAAGAACTCATTCCCTGGAGCGCCTCCGCAGATTCCTTGACACCCACCAGTATGTGGATGTGGTACGCTTCACCACCTTTTTCCATCAGTTCACCCTGATCTTTGATGAGCTGGCAAGGGAAAAATATGTAGACTGGTTCGGTTATTCCGCATCTGTCAGTCCATATGTGCTGGAGCAGTTTGAAAAAGAGGTTGGTTATCCCTTCCGCCCGGAATACATTATCGACCAGGGCTACATGAACAATACCTATCGCATTCCATCTAAGGAATTCAAGGACTTCCAGGCATTCCAGCGCCGCGAGGTCGCGAAGCTTGCAAAGGAAATGGTAGACATTGTCCATGAATATGGCAAAGAAGCCATGATGTTCATGGGTGACCACTGGATCGGCATGGAGCCATTTATGGATGAGTTTGCTTCCATCGGTCTTGATGCTGTGGTTGGAAGTGTAGGAAATGGTGCAACCCTGCGTCTGTTCAGCGATATTAAAAATGTAAAATACACGGAAGGACGATTTCTTCCATACTTTTTCCCGGACACCTTCCACGAAGGTGGAGACCCGGTGAAAGAGGCGAAGGTAAACTGGGTAACTGCAAGGCGTGCCATTCTCAGAAGCCCCATCCAGAGAATTGGTTATGGCGGATATCTGAAGCTGGCTCTTCAGTTCCCGGATTTTGTCCAGTACATTAAAGAGGTCTGCCAGGAATTCCGCACCCTTTATGATAATATCCAGGGTGTGACTCCATACTGCGTGAAACGTGTTGCTGTGTTAAACTGCTGGGGCCGCATGCGCTCCTGGGGTAATCATATGGTACATCACGCAATTTATTACAAACAGAATTACTCTTACTTTGGCATTATTGAGGCATTAAGCGGTGCACCCTTTGATGTATCCTTTATCAGTTTTGATGATATTCTGGCAGATAAGGATCTACTGAAAAAATTTGATGTTGTGATCAATGTAGGGGATTCGGATACTGCACAAAGCGGCGGCGAGTACTGGGTAAATGAGACCATTATTACTGCTGTAAAGGAGTTCGTTTACAATGGCGGTGGTTTCATCGGAGTTGGCGAGCCTGCAGCCCATCAATGGCAGGGAAAATTCTTCCAGCTGGATGATGTACTGGGTGTGGAAGAAGAAAGAGGCTTCAATTTAAATACCGATAAATACAACTGGGAGGAACACAGAGACCACTTTATTCTGGCTGACGCAGAAGGTGATGTGGACTTCGGTGAGGGCAAAAAGAATATTTTTGCACTTCCGGAAACCCAGATTCTGATCCAGAATGACCATGAGGTTCAGATGGCAGTAAAAACCTTTGGAAAAGGCCGCGGTGTTTACATCAGCGGACTTCCATACAGCTTCAGAAACAGCCGTGTGCTCTACCGTGCGGTTCTCTGGTCTGCATCTGCCGAGGACGAACTGAACCGATGGTATTCCACCAATTATAATGTAGAGGTCCACGCTTATGTAAAGAATGGCAAGTACTGTGTCGTAAACAATACTTACGAGTCACAGGATACAGTCGTCTATAAAGGAGATGGCAGCAGCTTCCCGCTTCATATGGATGCAAACGAAATTAAATGGTACCAGATTTAATAGTCATAGGTTTATTATAATTAAACCACATCATATTTCAATAATTCTGTCACGAAGTGTTGGAAAATGGCGCGAATGGTATTATAATAAACCTATCACAAAACAAAGGAAACCATTATGAGAATTGCAATTGTTGATGACATTAAAGAAGAGCGTGACAAGCTCGCAGACGTACTGACGAAACAGCTTTCCAGACGTGGGATTCACGTAAATTTATTTGAATTTGAAAATGGAGAAGATTTTCTTATTGCGGCAAAGGAACGTCCTTTCACCGTCGTTTTTCTGGACATCTACATGAGTGGTGCAAATGGGATCGAGACTGCCAGAGAGCTTCGGATATTTGACTCAGATGCACTTTTAATTTTTACTACCACTTCTACGGATCATGCTCTGGATGGGTTCAAGGTCCGTGCCATGCACTACCTTGTGAAGCCATATCCCGAAAATGAGATTTCAGACCTGATCGATGAGGTTCTTTCCCGGATCCCGGATTCCGGAAAATACATAGATATAAAAGTAAATGGAAGCAATGTACAGGTTCCGTTTCGACATATTATATACGCAGAACATTTTTCCCATATGATCCATATTCACACTACCGGCGGCAAAGAGCTGATCACCCGCCAGTCCTTTGAAGCCTTTACTGCATCCCTGAAAATGGATCCAAGATTTTATCTTTGCAGCAGAGGCGTTGTGATCAATCTGGAGCATGCTGTTGATTTTGATGGAGCCCTGTTTATCCTGGACGATGAAACCCGGATTTCCGTCAGCCGGAAGCTGGTTAAAAATGCAAGACAGACTTTTATGGATTTTCTGTTTCAAAGGGGACATTGAATATGAATACTATATTAAGACCTGTTCTGGAGCTTACGGTAATGATTTCTGGTCTGTTCCTTGCCTATCTGCCGGTACAGACATATCTGAAACAACCGCCCGGCAGACTGGCTGCATGGCTTGCACCTCTTCTGGCAGGAATCTGTCTCCTGGAAGGAGGATTTTGTTACTTTCTTAACATCCCTACCAGCTCAGTGCTTTTTCCCACTCTGCTGGTACTGATGCTGATCTATCACAAAAGCCTGACTATCTCTATCTGGAAATCCGGCAGCATTTTTCTGGCAGTATGTGCGGTCTTTGCCTGTGTAAACAGCCTTTCCAGAGCAGTAAATGCCATTGTGGCAGAAAGACTTGGACTTCCAGAAACAGAAATCTGGTTTCACACCAGTGCCGGTATTTTTTACAATGTAATATGTCTTCTGTTCGTTGCTGCCGCCTGGTACCCGGCCTCCCATGCAGCCCGCACTATGATTGATGACGAAAATTTAGCCCAGACCTGGTATGTTTTCTGGATACTGCCACTGATTTTTATAGGTCTGAACCTGTTTATGATTCCCAAATATGAGGGAACTCTGTATACCGGACGTATTTTGCAGGGCTACATTGTGATCAGCCTGGTGCTTCTTATAATTCTCATGCTGTTTTACACAATGTTTCTTATGATGGCCAACAGCCTGAATAAAAATGCAAGGCTTCAGCAGGAAAACCATTTTCTCTCCCTTCAGCAGGCACGATATGAGAACCTTTGCTCTGCCATAGAGGAGGCAAGACAGGCACGACATGATATCCGCCATCACTTTTTGCAGCTTTCTTCCCTGGCTGAAAAGGGAGATCTGGAAAAAATAAAAGAATATCTTTCCAATGCAAACAGTAAAATCCCAGACTACAACCTGCATTTTTGTGAAAACCAGGCGGCTGACAGCGTAATCAGCCATTATGCCGCTCTGGCAAAACGAGAGAACATTCCTTTCCAGGCAAAGGCAGATCTGCCAGCCCACATTTCCATAGACCAGATTGATATGTGCCTGGTTCTCTCCAACCTTCTGGAAAATGCTCTGGAAGCCAGCCTGAAAGCAAAGTCTTCCAACAGGAGCATCCATGCAGAGGTTTACCTTCATCATAAGCACCTTCTCCTGATCCAGGTGGAAAATACCTTTGAAGGGAAAATACAGGAGAAAAATCATATTTTCCAGTCATCCAAGCGTACCGGAAACGGAGTGGGAATCCAGTCTGTCCGCCACATTGCAGAAAAGAATGGAGGAGACAGCAGCTTCACTTATGAGAATGGTGTTTTTACTGCTAAAATTATGCTGCGCATACAGAAAACAGCCGTTTCTCATCCATAAGCAAAGCAGAGAGGTTTCATGCAGACACACTCTGGAGCGTATCTGAAAAATCATTCCCGCAATCTGCACGCCCCACTTTGCGGTATATTTTCCCCGAATCCAACAAAAAAAGAAAGCTGCAGAACAATATCAGAAATGATACTGTCTGAAGCTTTCTTTTTCTGCATCAATAAACTACAAATGCCATGACCACATACACCAGTATGGATACCAGGCAATACAGAGAATTGGTGGTGGAAACATAAGCGCTTCCATCCTCACTCTTCAGGAAGGTCTGCATACTGAATGTGGCTGGAGCGGACATGTAGCTGATCACTGCAAGGTTCAAAAGAAGATGATCCCCTACTATGTAATGTATTGCCAGCAGCACTCCCCCGATCATAACTGCCTGAAGAAGAACACGAAGTACGATGGTCCTGATACATGGGGAAAGAAGTTTCTTATCAAATTCAATGCTGAATCCTACCACCAGCAGAATAACTGAGGTTATGGAAGTGGTGAGAATGTTCTCCACACTTGTATAGGTACCTGCAAACGGTCCGGCAAGAAGCTTCTGCACCACACCGGTAAGTCCGGCAATAATTCCCAGCACACTTGCAATAAACGCCGGTGTGCGTATTGCACTGGAAAACAGTTTTCCCGGATCGATCTTTTCCCCGTTTTCCACCTGTCCGAGCATTCCCATATAGACGCTGAAGCCAAACAGAAGACCTGCAATATCCAGCACAGCGATCTGGGAAAGATTCTCCGCTCCGCAAAGGCTGGTATATAAAGGATAGGCCATGGAACCGCCTTCGTATACACTGACCATAAAGGGCAGATATTTCCGGTAACGCTCTGCCGGCATAAGCGGGCGGAGTAAAAAACCGATGCTAAAGGAAACAACCAGCATTACAAACATGATTCCAACCAGAATTCCGGTTTCTTTATTATAATCTGCCGTAGCAAGGGCATGGAAAATTGCTACAGGAAGCATGATCTGGGTCACCAGAAGCTTCATATTGTTAATTCCATTCTGATCCAGCAGTTTCAGCCGCTTGCAGGCCATGCCCAGAAGGATCATCACCAGTACGGGCAAAATAATTTCCAATACTTTCATTTTATGCACGCTTTCTATGTTTGTTTATAGTTCTTTTATTCATCAAAATCGGTCTCAAATACTCCCTCAGGCGTACGCATGGTAAGAACCCCGAGATTAAAATCATCATCCATTACCGTGATATGATACTCAAAGATTACATCATCCTCAAACTTGGACAGCAGAATATAGCTTCCGTTCTCTTTTCCCTCGATCTGGTCGCAGATATCATCATACACATCTGCACCGGAAATCTCACGCGGATAACCGGAAGCTTTGATTTTTTTCTCAATTGCAGCGTATAATTCTTCCATTTTATGTTCTGCAGCAGTGCATGCCATCAGGGCTTACCCTCTCAGTTCTTTTTGACTGCCGCATACTCCTTTCCTGAATTTTTTTCGATTAAATATGATTGTATAATATCCGCCCCTGAAATGTCAAACCACATTTTAACCAAATCCTGGTTATCGTAATTTCTTCGTGAGCAAAGAAATCCTGATTTGTATGATTTCGTACCATACTTCTCGTTTTTTGTATAATTTTTTATAAATTATCTGTTATTTTATTCTACTCTCTACATTTTTTCCATGGCTTTTGTGGTTTTTTGTTTTTTCTTTTGTGTATTTCGTTGTGTTTTTCTTTGTTTTTGATATTTTTCATTGTTTTTTTCACCAATTTCTGTTGACATCTGACTGTTTTTGTTGTATGCTATTTTCTACAGAGAGGCACTCCGTTTGGTACAAGGATGTATCTATGGAATGCCTCAACTCGTATCTAAAGGGAGGTAATACTTATGAAAATGAAACAGGTTTTAGCAACAGGCGCAGCTTTATCAATGGCCCTCTCCATGACTCCGGTCACCGCATCCGCCGCAGACAAAGTGGACATAAACGTCATTGCTGCACAGTATGGCCAGCAGACTGCTGACTGGTGGGCGAACTTCGTGACAGAATTTAATGAGGCAAACCCGGACATTAACCTGAACGTAGAAGTTGTTTCCTGGAACGACATCTACACCGTAGTAAATACCCGTATCGCCAATGGCGAAGCTCCTGATGTCCTGAATATCGACGTATTCGCAGATTATCAGGCAGATGATCTCCTTCTTCCTATCCAGGACGTTGTTTCTGAAGAGACCTACAGCAAGATGTACGATGCATTCCTTGCACAGTCTGAAGTAGGCGGAACTGTATGGGCTATCCCTGATCTTGCATCTGCACGTGCTATGTACTATAACAAAGACATCCTCGATGCAGCAGGCGTAGAAGTTCCTACTACATGGGATGAACTGAAAGCTGCTTGTGAAGCCCTTAAAGCTTATGATGACAGCATTTATCCATGGGGTATCGATATGACTACTGACGAAGGTCAGGCAGCATTCGCATACTACACCTGGAACAACGGCGGCGGATTTGTTGACGATGAAGGTAACTGGACACTGAACAGTGAGCAGAACGTTGAAGCAATCCAGTACGCAATCGATCTTGTAAATTCCGGTTACACAAACACCGATCCTGCTAACGATACCCGTTACGATCTGCAGGATATGTTCGGCGCAGGTAAGGTTGCTATGCTCATCGCACCGAACAGCTTACCTACCTACATTGCTACAGGCGGAAATGAAGTAAACTACGGCGTTGCTTCCATTCCTTCCAATACAGGCGAGTCTGTATCTGCAGGTGTTATGGACCGCTTCATGTGCTTCGATAACGACTACTCAGATGATGAGAAAGCTGCTATCTCCACATTCTTTGATTATTTCTATGATGATGCCCGTTATACAGAGTGGGTTGACATGGAGGGATTCCTTCCGGCAACCAAGTCCGGCGGCGAGGCTCTCGCAGCAGCTAACGAAGATATGGCAAGCTGGATTGATATCTTAGACAGCTGTAAATTCTATCCAACAGCGAAAGCAGAATGGGCAGATGTAAAACAGGGCGTTATCAACGTAGAGCAGAATGCTCTTCTTGGCGGCGACGTTCAGGAATTACTGGATGACCTTCAGGCAGAAATCGCTGGCTGATCTTAATCCACTGTTTTTCCCATTACGAGGAAGATAATGGGCCGGACTTACAGGTCCGGTCCATTTTTAAGTTTGCGAAGCAAACGCTACTTCTTGTGCCAGGCACAAGAAGGTTCCACCTTTTTGCGAAGCAAACACTACTTCTTGTATTTGTCACAAGAAGGTTCTGTTTTTCTGCGTAACAAACGCCGTTTTCTGTGCTTGTCTGCGCAGCGTCAACGCTATTTTTATAAAAAGAGAGGTATCCCTGTGAAGAAAAAATTCAAAAAAGTGGAACCATATATATGGATCCTGCCAAGTGTCCTTCTCATGGCAATTTTCATCCTGGTTCCTATTATCTTTGTATTCCGTATGGCCTTAAGCGACGTGAGCAAAGCTGGTCTGATCAAAGGCTTCGCCGGATTGGAAAATTTCCGCAAGGTAACAAGCAGCCCTGTTTTTGCCATGGTGCTGAAAAACACCCTTGTGTGGACCGTTGCCGTAGTCGGCATCTCCACACTCCTTGGATTTATCCTTGCGATCCTCCTCAACAATGAATTTAAAGGCCGTAAGCTTGCACGTGCCGTTGTTGTTTTCCCATGGGCCACAACCCTGATCGTTCAGGCAAGTATCTGGAAATTCATCATCGACACAGATTACGGTACCTTAAATACACTGTTGATGAAGCTTGGCATTATTGACCACGCTGTGAACTGGACTCCTACTGCCGGTGCTTATTTCGCCTGGGAAATTGCCTGCGGTATTTTTGTTACCATTCCATTTGTAACCTTTACCGTACTTTCCGGTCTGCAGAGTATTGATGCCAGCTACTATGAGGCAGCAGCCGTAGACGGAGCCAGCTACTGGCAGAAAATGTTCCAGATCACCATCCCGCTGGTACGTCCGAATCTTACCATCAGTACCATCCTGAACATTATCTACGTATTTAACTCTTTTCCGATCATATGGACCATCACCAAGGGTGACCCTGCCAACCGTACCGACACCCTGGTTACCTATCTGTACAAACTGGCCTTCTACAATGGCAAACAGGGACAGGCAGCAGCCGTATCTGTTATCGGCTTCCTGATTCTTCTTTTCTGCGCCAGCCTGTACATGGTTTCCGTACTGAAGAAAGGAGACGAATAATATGGCAAACACCAATGCTTCAGTTAAGAAAAAAAATACCAGAAACACAGTTTTGCGTGTATTGCTCTATGTAGTGATCATCGCCATCTGTCTGATAACTTTATACCCATATTTTGTAACTGTATGTACTGCTCTTAAAAGCCGCGCGGAAATCTTTTCCATGAATGGAACTATTTTCCCTGTTGAGGCCATCTGGTCCAACTTCACAGACGTATGGAAGCTGGCTCCCATGAGCAATTACATGATGAACTCCATTGTGATCGCAGGAGGCTCCACTCTTCTGGCTATGGTCTGCGGTATCCCAGCTGCTTATGCCCTGTCCAGAATGAAATTCAAAGGCCAGACTGCTTTTCTGGGATTTGTTATTGTCTCCCAGATGTTCGCACCGGTTGTACTTCTCATCGGTATCTACAAGGTTATGATGGCGTTCCATCTTACCAACAGCATTATCGGCCTGATCTTTATCAACGCAGCATTTAACCAGGCATTTGCTATCTGGCTGCTCCGCGGTACTTTCCTGAGCATCTCCCCTGAGATGGAGCAGGCTGCCACTATTGACGGCTGTAACCGCGTACATGCCCTTTTAAGGATCCTTCTGCCTGTTGCTGCACCTGGTATCGTTACAGCGCTTATTTTCGTATTTATCAACGCCTGGAACGAATATACAGTGGCACTGACACTGATCTCCACTGATACCTTCAAGCCTCTCACCGTTGGTATCAATATTTTCAACGGTTACAATATGATCGAGTGGCAGTATCTGTTTGCTGCTTCCCTCTATGCAATTGTTCCAGTTGTGATTCTGTTCGTCGGAATCGAAAAAAATCTGGTTGGAGGACTCACTTCTGGTGGTGTCAAGGGTTGATTTTTATTTTTTTCCAAGTATAATAGAGAAAGATGCGGACGCGAGAAAGGGTTGCCCAGGGCAGCCCTTTGTTCATGCCCCATAACTATTCAGAAGGCAGTATTCCGCCAGGTGTTTTTGTGAACATTGTTCACAGCTGCGGCGCGAAATCATACAAAGCATGTTACTGGTCATCCAGTAACTGTTTTATTGTGTACGGTAAAATTTCACATACGGAATAACCCCGATGATTCCGCACATTCCAGGAACTCTATACCGGAGATCACCGAATGATTCTTCTGTCCTGCTGACGAAAATTCAGCACATTTCACAGATTTTTAAAATCAATGGTTTTGACCTTGACTTTTCTGTAGAATACTGTAATATTGATAGTGCACAACATCTAGTATGTAATTAAAGATTTAAACACAATATATGGAGGGATTTGAAAGAATGAGTACTGAGGTCAATGCAAACGTCATTAAACGAAATGGCGTGGAAGTTATTTTTGATAAGGCGAAGATCATCAATGCCGTTGAAAAAGCGAATGAGGAGGTTTCCAAGCTTCACAGGCTGAGTCATTACCAGATCACAGCGCTTGCTGATATGATTGCCACCCGTGCCCTTGAATCCTCCCACGCTGTCAATGTGGAAGATATTCAGGATATGGTAGAGACCGGCATTATGGAGATGCGCGGTTATGAGGTTGCACAGAAGTATGTGCGCTATCGCTACAAGAGAGAGCTTACCCGCAAGTCCAATACCACAGACGACAGCATCCTTGCTCTTCTTGACCAGATTAATGAGAATGCCAAGCAGGAGAACTCCAATAAGAACCCTACTATTAACTCTACCCAGCGTGATTACATGGCAGGCGAGGTCAGCAAGGACCTGACCATGCGTGTTCTTCTTCCTGAGGAGATCGTAAAGGCTCACGACGAGGGAATCATTCATTTCCATGATTCCGATTACTACGCACAGCGTGAGCATAACTGTGACCTGATCAATCTGCAGGATATGCTCCAGAACGGCACGGTTATCAGCCAGACACTGATTGAGAAGCCTCACAGCTTCTTTACCGCATGTAACGTTACCACACAGATCGTCGCACAGGTAGCCAGCAATCAGTACGGCGGACAGTCCTTCTCTCTCGCCCATCTGGCTCCTTTTGTAGACATCAGCCGCCAGAAGATCCGTAACAAGGTAATCGAGGAACGTAAGGCTTGCGGTGAGCCTCTTGATGATGAGATCATCCAGAAGGTATCGGAACGCAGACTGAAGGATGAGATCCAGAGTGGTATCCAGACGATCCAGTACCAGCTGATCACTCTTATGACCTGTAACGGACAGGCACCATTTGTAACGATTTTCATGTATCTTGATGAAGTTCCGGAGGGACGCACCCGTGATGACCTTGCACTGATCATCGAGGAAGTTATGAAGCAGCGTATGCAGGGTGTTAAGAACGAGCGCGGTGCGTGGATCACACCTGCATTCCCGAAGCTGATCTATGTGCTGGATGAGGATAACATCCACGAGGATTCCAAATATTGGTACCTCACAGAGCTTGCAGCGAAATGTACTGCCAAGCGTATGGTTCCGGATTACATCTCAGCCAAGATCATGCGCCAGTTAAAAAACGGCAATGTTTACACCTGCATGGGATGCCGTTCCTTCCTTACCGTTGAGGAGAAACAGAAGAACCCGGACGGTTCCTACAAGTTCTACGGTCGTTTTAACCAGGGTGTTGTTACCATTAACCTTGTAGATGTAGCCTGCTCCTCAGACGGCGATTTTGATAAGTTCTGGGAGATTCTGGAGGAGCGCCTGGAGCTTTGCCACAGAGCACTCCGCTGCAGACATGAGCGTCTTCTTGGCACAGTTTCCGATGTTGCCCCGATCCTGTGGCAGTATGGTGCTCTTGCACGGCTTAAGAAGGGTGAGACCATTGACAAGCTTCTTTATGACGGCTATTCTACGATCTCACTTGGATATGCAGGTCTCCATGAGATGTGCATGAGAATGTACGGAAAGCCTCATACAGACCCTGAGGTTCGTCCGTTTGCGCTGAAGGTTATGCAGCGCCTTAATGACAAATGTGCCCAGTGGAAGGCAGCTGAGAACATCAGCTACTCTGTATATGGCACTCCGATGGAATCCACCACATACAAGTTTTCCAAATGTCTCCAGAAGCGTTTTGGCATCATTCCAGGAGTTACGGATAAGAATTATATTACAAACAGCTATCACGTTCACGTTACTGAGGAGATCGACGCATTCTCCAAGCTGAAATTCGAGTCTGAATTCCAGAAGCTTTCTCCAGGAGGAGCCATCAGCTACGTGGAAGTTCCGAATATGAAGCAGAATATTCCGGCAGTTCTCTCTGTTATGAAGTTTATCTATGATAACATCATGTATGCAGAGCTGAATACCAAGAGTGATTTCTGTGATGTCTGCGGATATGACGGAGAGATCCAGATCAAAGAAGACGAGAACGGCAAGCTGATCTGGGAATGCCCGAACTGCGGTAACCGCAATCAGGACAAGATGAGCGTTGCCAGAAGAACCTGCGGATACATCGGTACCCAGTTCTGGAACCAGGGACGTACCCAGGAGATTAAGGATCGTGTATTACATCTATAATAAATCCGGCATTGTATTATAATTTTTTTACATTGCCTTTATAAAAAAATCCGGACAGCTTTCTAATTTTCACAATTTTGATCCCTGTCCGGATTTCTTTTACAGTGTTTCCGGAGTGTGTTTGAAAAAGACCTTCTGCAAGATGTGCGTCACAATTTGTGGGAGATTTTATCTGATTGGAGGAACTCAATTATGAATTATGGAAACATCAAATCATACGATATTGCAGACGGCACAGGCGTGCGTGTAAGCCTGTTCGTATCTGGCTGCAGGCACCACTGTAAGGGCTGTTTTAACGCACCTACGTGGGATTTTAACTACGGTAAGCCATTTACCCGGGAGACTCAGGATAAGCTCCTGGAGCTGCTTGCTCCGTCTTATATAGAGGGCTTCTCCCTACTCGGCGGCGAGCCATTCGAGCCAGAGAATCAGCCTGTTCTGGCAGAGCTTCTGGAAGAGATCAGGCGTACCTTTCCGGATAAATCCATCTGGTGTTACAGTGGATATCTTTTTGACAAAGATATGGTTCCCGGAGGTAAGATCTACACTCCTTTTACAGACCGGATGCTTTCCTGCATCGACGTTCTGGTAGACGGAGAGTTTATTCAGGAATTGAAAAACCTCTCCCTTCAGTTCAGAGGGAGCAGCAATCAGCGAATTCTGCATTTAAAAGATGGTAAGCTTATTAAAGAAGGCCTGTGATACGGGTCTTCTTTTCTTATATCTGCATTCAAATAGTTGCATAAGTTTTTACATCTGGGTAATCGAAAATCCCCCTCCTGTCTAACAGGAGGGGGATTTTATTACACTTTATTTATTTTGCTTTCGCATATTTTGGTGTGCTGTAAGAAGAATAGATTGGAACACCTGCTTCGTTGTTTCCAACGGCGCGTACTTTGTAATAATACTTGGTTCCAGCTTTCTTGGAGCTCTTGTCAACATATTTCACTTTGGAGCCTTTTGTAATAGTTCCTACCAGTTTGTATCCGGAACCTTTCTTAGTGGAACGGTATACCTGATATCCGGTAGCTCCTGTTACTTTCTTCCAGCTGACAGTAATCTTGCCCTTTGTTGCTTTCGCTTTTGGACTGGTTGGCTTCGCGATCTTTGCTGTGGAAACTATAGCACTTGCAGATTTGCTTGCACCACTTGTATATGTTTCATCAGCAGAATCTTTGTACTCATAGGACTTACCATTCTTGTAAGCAATTACATAATAGTAATATTTTACTCCTGCTTTCGGTCCTTTGTACTCTGTGCTTGTTGCACCATTATAGGTGTACTTGATCTCGCGATCTGTAATAGTCGTTTCCTTCAGTTCACTAACGAATTTGTATCCGCTGACTGTTGTGGAATCAGCAACATAATTCGGGACAGTTGCACTGGAACCGTAACTATAGCTGTAAGAATTGCTGTCTTTGTTATATCTGTTCCAGGAAGAGGTGGTTCTGTATACACGATAGTAATCAGCACCTGCTACCGGATTCCATGTTACAGTAATACTTCCATCTGCTTTGTTTGCAACAGCTTTTACATTGCCAGGAGTTGCTAAAACAGGATTAACTGTTGCTCTGATTTCATTGCTGTATTCCTGTCCTCTGTATGCACGTACACGATAGGTTGTTTCCGTATCTGCTGCCGGGAATGTAATGGAAGATGTGGAAGCTTTCAGTGTCTTATAGGTTTCCCATGCACCAGTCTCTTCATTTCTCTTCTCAACCAGATAACCCTTTCCTGCATATACCGGCTGCCAGCTTAACTTCATCTTACCGTTTGCATAAGAAATTCTGTTAACGGTAGTCATCTCGAAGCTAAGATTTGCATATACACCTTCATCAATGTAATACTTGCTGTTTCCTACAGTCTTGTATGCTCTTACAAGATAGTAATAATCCATACCGCTCTGAAGCTTCTTGTCTGTATAACTGGAAGCCTTTGCACTTGTAGTCTTGATCAGTTTATACTTAGCAAAATTGTTGGTCATGCCAGCTGCTACAGTATCTCCAATAGAAGATCCTTCACATCTGTAAATCTCATATCCCTTAGCACCTTTGATCTTGGTCCAGGACAGTTTTACAGAAGTTGTGCTCTTAGGTGTTGCTTTCAGCTTCAGCGCACCGCCCCAGGTAGTAACCTTATTATAAGCCCATGCTCCATAAGTGGTCTTGCCTGTTTCGGAATCATAATAATATGGTCTTACTCTGTAAGTATAGGTAGTATCTGCTTTCAGTTTGGTGTTCTTATAAACGCTGTCTGTAGTTTTGGCAATTGTTTTATATTTCTTGCCATTCTTTCTCTGGATCTGATAGCCGGTAAGCCAGCTTTCTGATCCGCTTTCAGCGCTCATCTTTAAGGTAACGGTCTTAGCTGTGATAACATTTGTTACAGATATATTCGGCATACCAGCGTTAAATGATGCTGTATTTGTGTATGCACTGTATTTCTGTGCAAGTGTAGCTGCCTTATCATTTTTTACACGGGCACGCACATAATAGGTCTTGCCTGGTGTAAGTGATTCAAAGTAAAGTGTTGCCTTATTATTCTCACCAGAAATACAATCTGTAACCTTGTAATCATTTACAAATTCAGGTGATTCGGAATACCAGAATTCTACATCTTCTTCTTTTCTTACAGTTCCGTCATAGGAGAATACATAACCATCCGGTGTTTTCTCAACCAGCTTCAGGTTGCTGATCGCTGAAGTGGCTTTGGAGACATTGACAGCTACTACATTGGAAGGAGTACCGTATTTCTTGTTTCCGCTCTTGTCTTTTACATAAGCGACAACTCTTACATAGGTTGCTCCTTCTTTTAATAAGGATTTTCTCAATGTAAGTGCATCATCATCCTCATAGTACTCATCTTCATCTTCATCATAGTAACCACTGGAAGAAGCTGTTACCCAGTCCTCTTCGGAAGGCTGTGCCTTATCAGTGTACTGGAGCTCATAAGAGTCGCCATCTTCCAGAACAGCATCAAAACGGAATTCGAAGCTGTTTTCAGATTCTTTATACATCTCTAAGCCAGTCACATTCTTAGGTGCCTTTTCTGCATCTGTAGTGAAGGAGACTGCTGCAGGTTTCAGTTTTGCAACCTCTTCCTCTTCCGGTCTGTCTGCACTGCTCACTGCACGAACATAATAGGTTTTTCCTGCTTCCAGATTACTGTTGTTTTTACTGATCTTCAGTTTCGCAGAACCAGCTGAGCCATCATAATAGAAGCTGCTCCAGTCACTTGCCATAGTTGCAGTAGTAAATTCTGTGCCTGTTGCGATCTGATACCATACGCTGTTTAAATCAACCTTTGCACTGTATGTGAAATAATAGTACTCATCGTCAGCTTTTACATACTGAAGATCTGTGATCGGCTGAAGAGCATCTACTGTAAATGCAGCGGACGGTGCTGACCAGTCGCCTTCTACGGTCTTTGTGACTTTCTTTCCGTCTGTATCAACGGTATAAGTGCGTACTGCACGTACCTGGAAGGTATAGGATTCTCCAGGAGCCATTGCCTTGATCGGATCGCCCTTCTCATCTCTTACACGGTCAAATGAAACCTTAGGATCTGTTGTATATGTATACAAATCTTCATCTTTAAGCTCTGACAGGGAAACACTTGGGAAATTACCGCGTCCGACGCTGTAGTAGGTCTTATCAACAGTTCCGTCATCCTTCAGAGAAGCTGAGCTCACGTATTCACGGCCGGCAGAATCTTTTACAAGGATTTCATAGCGGTTTACATTGTCAAGTGCGTTCCAACGCAAGGTTGGCTCACTATCCTCTGTGTTTACATTTACACCGGAAACAGCTGCAGGCTTCTCACTGGTACCTGCATCTGAAGCGGTTACTTTGTATGCAAATGCATTGGACCAGTCTCCGTATACTTCCTTACCATCCTCTCCGATCTTAACGGCACGAACAGAAAGATTATAGGTCTTTCCGTCTTCAAATGCATAAACAGGCTGACCGGTAGCCGGGTAAATAACAGGTTCCAGAACTCCGTCTACGCTTGTATAAGTTCTATAATCAGACTCATCAAAGGAATATCTGGTGCCGCTTACTCTGGTATACCTGCCACTCTTCCGATCGGATGCCAGCGACTCAAAGTACTCACGTCCAGCTTCGTCTGTGATCTTAATCTCATAGCTGTCTGCATTCTTATCCGGATTCCAGCTGAGAACATAAGAAGAAGCTGTTACACCGGAGATTTTCTTCAGGCTTGTATCTACAGCTTTATAAGTTACTGTATAAGCGTCAGACCATTCACCTTCCTGCTTCTTGTTTGCACCATTCTCATATCTGTAATTAATTCCGCGGACACGGATGGTATAGGTTTTACCTCTTTCAAATTTGAACTCTCCGTAGGTTCTTCCTAAATAGAAGTTTGGATAGGAATAATTGGAATCTGTTGTAAAGGCAACTTTTCCATCTACTTCAACTTCGTACTGGGATACATATGTATTCTGGATACGGTTCCAGCTTACATATTCATATTCATCGTTGTATTTGAAATTACCGGTCTTCTCTGGTACAAGACTGCCGCTGTCGTCTGCTTCTACAACCAGCTCATTGGACCAGTCGCCTACCTTCTTCTCGTCGCCGGAGCCTGTATATGCACGGACTTTAACGGTATATTTCTTGCCTTTCTGGAAAGCACCGATATATTTTCCGTCTGCATCAGAAGCGACTTCATAAAGACCTGTGGTGTCGTTCTTTTTAAGCAGATAACCGTAATTCTCATAGAAATTGAGCCAGTTACCTGAAGTAGTTACATAGGAGGGTTCCTTTGCTCCATATGCATAAGAATAATATTCATTTCCAGCTTCATCCTTAATGGAAACCTCGAGGTTCTGGTTCTCGCCGGATACCTGAATCTGATTCTTTCTTTCAGCTGCATAAATTGTCACACTCTTCGGCTCAGCGACCTTCTTTGCGTAGGTATAATCTACAGCGTCAGACCATTCACCATATGCAACAGTTCCATCTGCGCTGTTACGGTTTACGGCGCGAACGGAAACTTTGTATGTCTTGCCATTCTCAAGACCTGCAATATATCCGTCTTTACCATCTGGTTTGTATACAAGGTTTCCTTCTGCGTCAACCTTGAACGGCCGCATGGTAAGACTTGTAAGACTATAGCTCAAGTTGACTGTTGACGGATAACCGGTCTCTGGCTCGCTTGCATCATAATTGTAGCGGTAAGTGTACTCTCCGTCTGTTACACGGATCTGGTATTCATCTGCCTTCTGGTCTGCATACCAGGTAAGAACATTCTTATCCTCCTCATCAAATGCAACATGTCCGATCTTGCCAGGTGCCTCTGCATCAAAAGCAGCAACCTCATCGGTGCTTCCGCTCTCTTCTGCGTCTGCAACTGCCTCACTGTCACCGAAGCCATCCTCTGTAACAGCTGACACTGCGGCTTCATCTCCGAAGCCATCTGCCTCTACAGCAGCTTCCTCTGTGGTGTCCGCTTCCGCTGCCGGAGACTCAGATACGAAATCTCCTCCATCTGTAAAATCTGACGCCAGAAGCGGTGTCGGTGCGGAAGTTGCGGTCATTGCCGCTGCAATTGCAATGGCAACAGACTTATTGAGTGTTTTCAAATCTTTCTTCATACATTTTCCTCCATGAATTAAATTTATTGAAATTGATCAATAAGTAGTATGGGGAAATTATAGCGTATTACTCCGTTTTAGGCAAGTGTTTTGTGAAAAAAATTATGTATTTTTTGTGTAAATAAACACACATTACCACCCCCCGTTTGTATTTTTCTGATATTTTCTCTTTTTTCTGACAATTAATTGTTTTCTTTATATTTCGACTATTTTTGTATTTTTTCATATTCTGTCAAAATACTGTTCATTTCGTAGCGCTTCAGCTGTCTGATCAGTTCTTCTGCATTAATATGAAGCCGCATATCTTCCAGGCTTTCTTTTATCTCAATGTCACGTTTCATAGTTGCCAGCTGTTCGCTTAAGTATACCATCTCTTTATTTGTTTTCAGTGCTTTCAGAGGGCTTCTTCCTATTCCAAGGTTTTCTTTCCAGAAAGTATTCAATTCCTTTTCTTTCTTTGCCACGCCTTGGCAGTCCTCAATTGCTTCATAGATCGCATCCAGGGTTTTATATTCTGCTACAAGCGGCGCTGCTGCCGAGGAAACTCCTTTACAGCCTGGAATTCCATCGCCTGGATCTCCGGTGATCGCCAGAAGCACAGGAATCTGTTCCGGATATACCCCTTCCTCAGAACAGACAATTTCCGGTGTATATTCAAATACATTAGAAGGGAGTTCCTCGTAAACCTCTTTTCCAAACAGGCCATATGCATCCTTCAAGTTCTCCAGCTTATCCTTCGTAACAACACGCCACATGCGGGTATATTCGCTTACCAGCTGAAAATAATCGTGATCCTTGGTAAGCACATAAGTCTGCAGATCCGGGCCCTGGAATTTCTCCACAAGAGATGCCGCATAATCGTCAGCCTCATAGTCCTGACTCATAAATACCGGACAGCCGATTGCCTTCAGAAGCTCTTCCATCTGGATAAACTGTTCTTTTAATGGCTGGGCAGTCTCCTTGCGATTGGCTTTGTAAAAATCAGCGCCAAGCTGGGTGCGGCGGAAAGTATCTCTTGTCATATCAAAGGTAAATGCCACGTATTCCGGCTTTACTTTCTTATAGACAGCCAGAAGGGTGCGAAGCATGGTGAACATGGCATTTGTGTATTTTCCATCGGAGGTGTGCAGGATTTCCGGATAGTGTCTCTCTTTTTCCTCGTCTGTCTTTGCGAAAAGGATAGATTTTGGAAGATTTCCATAATAGGATGTGGACAGCATGGAGGAGCCGTCGATGATCAGAAATTTTGGCATGATTGTTCTCCTTCTATGATTATTTGACAGTTTCCTAACGAAGCGTTGATTTTTACACACTGTCAGGAAGTGTCTTTTCAAGATCTGATATGATATCAGACCTGTAATTTTTCTCAATCTCTCTGTAAGTATACCATAAATTTATCTTATCTGAAAAATTTCCAAAAATTTTTTCAGATTTCGTGTTATTTCTTTCTCTGGTTTTCGTATATATAGTGAAGGGAGCAGAAAACAAAATTATTTCTGAATTCCCGCTTCTACGTAGAATGAGGAGGTACTCAATGAAAAAAATAATTTTAACCTTATCCGGCGTTCTTTTTGTGATCGTCACCGGATGCTCGCTGCTGATCTGCATGATGAACGGAATTCCGAATTTAGATCAGCCGGCTGCTGCCTTTTACCTGGCGAAAGCAATTCTGTTATCCTTTAGCCTTCCTCTGGTAACCTTAGGTCTCTTCGTACACTGTTTGCAGCTTAGACGAAAGCTTGATAAGAAGAACCAGTTGTTCCGGAATGCGATGAAGGAGCTGATAAAAAATCGCCAGACCAGCTGCAGGGATTCTGGAGATTCTGATTTCCAGAGCTTTAAAAATTCACTTACCTGTCTGTTCTGTGCCTTTGCAGAAGATTCCGGTCTCAGCGAAGAGGATCAGAAGGACTTGCTGGATTTTATTGACAAATTTTAAGTGAGGGACTTGCATGCTTTTAATCTGTATGAGCATAGCAGGAACAGTGCCACTGATCATCTGTCTCCTGCTATTGCTTCTCCAAAGGAAAAAATTTTCATACCGGCTTGGCCGGAACCTGGTGTTTCTGAGTCTGGCGGGGTATTTGATACCGTTTCAGGTGGTTAAATATCTGATGCCAACAGATGTTTTGATAAGAACAGACGCTCTTGCAAACATCTCTTATTACATCAATTTTGACGACAAAGGAGCAATTTCTTATCACGGAATTTCATTATGGATGTCCGACTGGATTCTTATGATTGGATTATGCTGGCTATTTTTAATCTCAGGCTTCAGTGTTTACGAAATCATAAAGTATCACCGGCTCACGCGAAAGCTGAAAAAGATTACTGAGAAAAGAACTTGTTTCTTACCTGGAATCGGGGATGTAGAATACCGTATTTCTCCCCTTATTGGTTCTCCCTATACTATAGGTTTCCTGAAGCCTTTCATTGTCGCGCCGGAGAGCCTTGAGGATTCCAGATTGTCAGAAATGATTATGCGGCATGAATATTCACACCTGCGCCGTCATGACTCAGCTGTAAAGCTGCTCTGCCTGTTAGCCATTTGCCTTCATTTTTATAACCCGTTAACATTGCTTACGCTTCTGCTTTACACCAGCTTTTCCGAAAACATTGCAGATCAAGCCGCCACCGAAGGTTTCACCACGGAAGAGAAAAAAGCCTACGCAGTCGCTCTCGTGAATCTTTCCGCAAGGAACAGACAGGTTCCTGTAGTCTGGAAAAACAACTTATTGGGGGCCAAACATACAATGAAAAGGAGAGTGGAATTTATTATGATGAAGAATAGAAAAGCCAGTAAAATTGGTACTGCTGCGGCAATATTGGCATCTGTATTTTTGAGCGGGACTACGGTGTTTGGGTATGCGCCGATGCAGACGACGGAAGCACCAGTATTTTCTCCAATTACTGAATCCTCTATTTCTTTTGAAGAAGTGAACACTTTAGATTCTCAGTTTTCAAACTCAGATATATATTTTGAAACAGAAGATCATTTTTCAGTTCCAGTTACTTCTTCCGATTTAGAAACACGTGCCCTTATATGCACACATGATTTTAAAGAGGGATACGCGGATAGACATTATCCCAAAAGTAATGGTGGTTGTGAAGTAAAACGCTATACTGCAAAAATTTGTCAAAAATGC
Source organism: Ruminococcus sp. 1001713B170207_170306_F1 (assembly GCF_015668065.1). Lineage (NCBI taxonomy): Bacteria > Bacillati > Bacillota > Clostridia > Eubacteriales > Oscillospiraceae > Ruminococcus > Ruminococcus sp. 1001713B170207_170306_F1. The sequence continues at coordinate 133,453 of NZ_JADPEX010000001.1, forward strand.
AATCATCTTGTCATCATGGACTACGTAAGCACAACAACTTACGCCAAATGCCCACACAAATAATCGCCTGCACTAACTTTAATGGGAGGAAGTTAGCCCAGCCGAATTATTAAATCATTCACACTTACCCAATTATGTCATTTTCCATTATTATCTTTCGTGAAGCTCAGAGGGAACGGAAGCTAAAAACGAGCCAGGGAAGCGTTTCGCTTTCCCTGGCTCTTACCCGTTTCAGAAACATATTATAACATTTCTCTTCTTTCTTTCCATCACGCCGCTTTCCCGGTACCTTTCAGCTGTCCATGCACCGTCTGTCTCACAAACACAAAGCAGATCACCTGCAGCACAATGGTAATGAACCAGGATGCCGGATAGGAAATAAACAAGGTGTACAGGCTTCTGTGCTGTGGGAATATCCAGAAGATCCACACAATTCTAGTACCAACCGTACCGATAATAGAAAGGATCATAGGCACACCGGAATGTCCCATTCCCCGGAGAGCGCCAGGAAAAAGATCCATGATTCCACATAAGAAATAAGGCACTGTGGTGATGGAAAGAATCTCCACACCGCATCGGATAACCTCCGGGTCCTCTGTGTAAACCTTCAGGATCTCACCGCCACACATGTAAGAGCCGCATCCCAGCACAAGGGCGATCACAAAAGACAGGATTCCGCAGTCCAGCAGCACTCTGTCCATACGTTTATATTTCCCAACGCCATAATTCTGGCTGGTAAAGCTCATACAGGCCTGAGTGACCGCATTTACAGACGCATACAAAAATCCCAGAATATTATTCGCCGCCGTATAACCAGCCATGGCAGTGGAACCAAAGGAATTTACAGAAGACTGCAAAAGCGCATTGGAAATGTTAATAACCGTACTCTGCACTCCCGCCGGTATTCCCACCTGGAAAATCTGTACCAGATAAAATTTCTTCATGCACAATCTGGAAAACCGAAGCTGATAACTGCTGTCCGTCATATACAGACATCTAAGAACCAGAATACAGGAAATCAGCTGGGAAATAATGGTCGCAATGGCAACACCTGCAACACCCAGATGAAACACGATCACCAGAATCATATTCAGCACCGCGTTGGTCACACCAGCCACGACCAGGAACATCAGCGGACGCCTGGTATCCCCTACCGCACGCAGAATAGCTGCACCATAGTTATAAAGCATAAAAAACGGCATTCCCAGGAAATAAATCCTCATATACAAAGTGGACTGGTCAATCACATCCGCAGGCGTTCCCATAACCTCCAGTGCCCATCTTGAAAAAACAAGTCCTACAGCAGCCATCGCCACACCACTGACCAAGGCCAGTGTCACAGACGTATGTACCGTTTCCGACATCTCTTTTGCCTTACCTGCCGCATAGAATCTGGCAGCCAAAACATTAGCTCCCAGTGAAACACCAATAAAAAGATTGGTAAACACATTGATCAAAGCGGTAGTAGAACCAACTGCTGCTAGGGCCTGGCTGCCGGAAAACCGTCCCACCACAATAATATCCACAGCATTGAACATCAACTGCAGAATTCCGGAAACCATCAGCGGAATGGCAAAAGAAACCAGCTTGTCCATAATGGTTCCGTTACACATATCAATTTCGTACTTATTCTTACTCAACTCTATCGCTCCCTCATTCATATGCCAGCACCACCGGAAGCCCCTTCCGGTCTGCTGCCAGAGTATATAAAAAGCTCTGGCAGGTACTGGCACACATCATCCTTTCTGTCCCCGAAGCCATTTTTCAAGGACAGAATAAATCACATTCATGTCAATAGGCTTAGTTACATAATCACTCATTCCACACTCTGCAGCCCGGCTCTCATCCTCCTGGAACACATTTGCGGTCATGGCGATCACCGGAATATTTTTCCAGTAATCGCTCTTTCCTGCACGGATATTTGCCGTGGCCTCATAACCATTCATCACCGGCATCTGAATATCCATGAAGATCAGTTCATAATAATTCTCCGGCCGGGTTCCAAGAAGCTTAATCGCATCCTGTCCATTCTCTGCCACATCCACGATCAGACCGGATTCGGACAAAAGCTCGTACGCAATCTCCCGGTTCAGCTCATTGTCCTCCACCAGCATGATCCTGCGTCCCTTCAAAAAGCCCGGATCCTTTTCCTTCTCTTCACCAGCCTCTGCTGCCAGTAAGGCCTGATCAGCCTCCTTCTCTTCTTCCACAAGCTTCAGATCCAGCCGCACAAGAAAAGTCGTACCTTTCCCCTGAATGCTCTTTACCTCAATACTTCCACCCATCTGCGCAATGATAGACTTGGCAATAGAAAGTCCCAGTCCAGTTCCCTGGGTAGCATTTGTCATGCTGTTATCTTCGCGGGAAAAAGGCTCAAACAGCTTCTTCTGAAATTCTTCCGACATGCCGATTCCATTGTCCTTCACCACAAAAGAATAGCTTGCTTTGCCCTCTGCAAAGCTATTGCCCTGGGTTACCTTTACCTGCACACATCCATGCTCAGGCGTGTACTTCACTCCATTTGAAATCAGATTGATCAAAACCTGCCTGAGTCTTACCGGATCTGCCAGCACATGATCGTCCCGGATTTCTTCTATATCCATATCGAAAATCTGTCGTTTATCAACAGCTGCCTGACGGCATACTCCATCCACAATTTTCATGGTTTTGCTCAGGTACAGTGGTTCCTCATGAAGCGTCGTATCCCCACTCTCAATTTTCGACATATCCAGAACCTCATTGATCAGCTCCAGAAGGTGTCTGGAAGAATCGTCGATCTTCTGAAGACAATCCAGAATACGCGCAGGATCGTTCAGATGATTCATGGCGATCTGGGTCATACCAAGGATTCCATTCATAGGAGTGCGAATGTCATGGGACATACTGCTGAGGAAAATGCTTTTTGCCTTGTTTGCCTCTTCTGCAGACTGATATGCCTCCTTCAGACTGTTCATCAGCTGTTCATTTCTGCTGTGGCTTTCCTGAACATCTGTCGCGATCACAGTCATCATGCCAGGCATAACATTTTCCTCGTCCAGGCAGATAAACTGGAACCGCACCCAGCGGTAAGCATCTTTTGCCCGGATCCGGGCTTCACACTCATAGCTGCCCTCCTGCTCCAGAAATATACGGGAAAGCTCTGACAGTCTGATTTTCAGCCGTACTTTTTCCCAATCACCCGGTTCGCAGTTTGGCGCCAGATATTCTTTCAGGAAGTCTCCGTAATAACCGTCCGGAATCTTTTTATCCAGAAGTCTCTGGTTTCCGCGGTAGTATACCTTGTATTCGCCGGACATCATATCCACATACAAAATGATCAGAGAATTCCTTGCCAGTGCTCCAAGAAGCTGACGGCTCTCGTTTCCGCTTTTGTGAAGGAAATCGAGAATCGTATCTCCCTCTTCATCACTTTGCTTCCGGCTGCTGGCTTCCCAGTTTTCAATATCTGTAAACAACCTGCTTTCTTCTATTTCAGTTTGGTCTACTGCCTTTCCATATACAGAATAACAGGTACGGATGCGTCCCGCTCCCAGCAGATATCTGAGATCTGCCTGCAGTTCTTTGTCCTCTTCCAGAAGCTCCACCAGCTCCGGACAATAAACAGAACCCTTTCCCCAGGAAAACTCCTCCGCTACCTGTTCCAGCTTCTTGGCATTCTTGTAGCTTCGTCCCACAAAGTCAGTGGCTGCATCCAGACAATCGCTGATATGCAGTATTTCAATAAGAATACGCTCATTTGACCTGGTATTGTCAAAATCTGCCGGATATCCTATTTTTCCATCCCAGGATTTGTGATGTCCCAGAACAGCATCCCGATATTTGCGAAGAGCCGGAATCTCCTCAACGAATTTAGCACCTTCACAGGGATGGCTGAGAATATCATTCTTTTCTCTTTGGGTCAGCTGCCGTGACTGCTTGTTCACAATAGAGGCAAGTCTGATCATTCCAATATCCAGAAGCTGTGCGGACTGGGAAACATAGTCCAGAATGGTCTCCTGATTTTCCAGCACTTCCACCACGTTATCATAACCAAAGGTTCCAATCAGAAGCTCCGGCCGCTTTTTCATCACTATATTCAGAATTCGCCTGGCAATCTGCTCCACCATTGCACTGTGCATGGCAGTGCCCTCATCCCGGCTTACCATGATCTGCATAAGAACCAGGGTGTTTATTTCATCTCCGGTAATATATTTCAACACATCCCTAAGAGAACGCCATACTACATCATTTACAAAGGTATCGTTTTCTGTTCTGGAAAGCCTGCGAATAGCATGCACATAATTGGATACACAAAAATCACGGAGATCTGGTGCTCCGTGATATTCATCCGCATATTTCTCCAACAATTCCAGAATCGTCGGCAGATGGTTGATCGCAACCTGAAAATAGCGGCTGTCAGAAAAAGGCACTCCCTCCTGGCTATCCAGATCGTCATGCTCCATACTGTGTTCACAGAATTTCCGGTAATCCTCCAGAAGCTCTGTGCAGGTTATCTTACCCTGATAGAACAGACAGGACTTATAATTACAGTATATTTCATCCAGCATTTCGTAGGGCTCCGGATTCTTCTCAAGCTCACGCTGATAATATTCTTCCAGAACCCGGGATGCTCTGGAAAGAAGCTCCGGATCAATCTCCCTCACGGTAAATCTCAGGACTGAATTTCCAAGAAGATCATAATTCAGTTCTTCGATCAGTTCATCAAAATCAAACCGCTCTCCGTCTAATTCCCGAACTTTCTCATCATTATAAAATTCCATTGCCTCATCAATGTACTGCAAAAGCTCCTTGGACGTGTCCAGATTAAAGTTCATCAACACTATCGGAAAATTATAATAGGAAAAAAGGATTCGCTTCCTTACGTCAAAATCCTCAATCTCAAAATATCTGGAAGAAAGTGCCCGCAGTCTGTCAAAATACATGGCTCCTTTCTTTCCATCTTCATCACTGAAGGGACGGTTATAAAAATTTCCCAGAAGATTCAGGGTCCAGATATAAGAGTCCAGATCATCACTTTTCTGAAAATATCTATCCAGAAGCTCCAGAATTTCCAGCATGGCAAGGTTATCCTCATAGCCCTCCTCATCGGCCATGCGGATCTGATGCAGAAATTCTCTTGCCAGTTCCTCGTTCAGCTCCGCCTCTCCGTCAAGGAAGGGGCGGATATACAGATTCAGAAGTGCCTCATTTTCAATGTAAAGCCGGCGCATCATTCTGGATTTGTTCTTCAGATTTTCGATCCACGCCTCCTGGTCTTCTGCCTTCAGCAGATTCTCCTGAATCTGATCTTCCGTCTTCAGATTTTCTTTGTATTTGGTGTAAAAATGAATAATATTTTCCCGCGTGATCATTCCGCCGCACCTCTTTTGGAAATACGCTCATGATTCCGGCTCTTGCACTGATACATTCTTTGATCCGCTTCCTTCACCAAATCTGCGATTTTTCCCTTTTTTTCCTCAAATGCCACAATGCCATAGGAAAAGCTGATGTTGCGGATTTCTCCGTTAATATCAAAATGAATCGGGCTCTTTTCCAGAATTTCGTTTAGCCGTTCCTGTATCTGCTCCGGCTCCAGTGCAGACAAAATAAGGAACTCATCTCCTGCATACCGGTACAGAAGATCCTGCCTGTCCATAGCACACTTCATATTCTCTGCAAAACACACCAGGTAACGGTCTCCGTTTTCATGGCCATAGCAGTCATTGATCAGCTTCAGATAATCCAGGTCAATAAATACAAGGCTGCCCTTCTTATGATTCTTCATAAAGCGCTTGCTGTTGTGGTCAAAAGCCGCACGGTTCAGACAGCCGGTAAGGGCATCCTTCTCCATGGACACCTTCAGGCGTTCAATCCGAAGCTCCTCACGGGTAAGGAGACGTACCATCTGGTCGTAATTCTCCTTCTCCTGCTCCAGAGACTCCAGATACATTCTCTCGAATTCCGGTATCTGTCTCCGAAGCTCTTCCCGGTCACTTCCGTATGCAGCCGTGCGCATAAGCTTATAAACCGGGCAGAAGCTTCCACTGAAATTTCTGGCATTCTTAATGTAATTGCCAATACGTATAATATCGTCCCAGCGTTCTTCCTCCGCCATTACCTGAAGGAACTCTCCGAAATAGCAGACGCAGAAGCTTAAGGTATCCCTGGCACCCTCCCCGGCTTCCATTTTCTTTATATAGCTGTTAAATTCTTCCGCAATGACCGCCTTGTCTTTTTGCTGGTAAAGACGAAGGTACAAGTCCGTAAATTCCTTCTGAAGCAGGAAAAAAGCTCTGCCATCTTCAGGAATCTCCCGTTCTGTAAGAATCGCCTGCATATCCACTGCCGCCTGCTCCGCGCCTGCAACATCTCCCATGCCCAGCTTCACATAAACCTTGCTGTCATAATAGACCAGCTCATTTAAAGTATCCGAATTCCAGAAATCCACACTGCTGTCACAGGGATCCAGTCTGGAAATATCCATCATTTTCTCCAGATAAAAATCCGCCTCAAAAAACAGTCCACAGTCTGAAAAAGCGGCTACGATAGTGTTATAAACGGATTTCAGAGGGGATCTTAAGGTAAATCCGGAATTGGCATATTTCAGGCCATATTCCACAATCTTCGGGGGAAAACCAAGGCAGAAATAAAGTCTTACCAGGGCAAGATAAAGTCTGGATTTCTCCTTGGAACGCTCCATGTGAACTCCGGCCTCCCGGCAGATTTCGATCAGAGGATAAGCATATTCCCGAAAATTATAGGCAAAAATCCCATAACTTATATAATAGATTTCTTCTGTATAAACAGTAAAATCCGATATCTGCTTCAGCTCCTCCACACAGCGTGCCACATCCTCTTTTGTCCAGGTTCCTGTTTTTACTTTATTTTTTATTTCTTCAACTGTATACATACAAGTTTTATTCTCCTGCTTATTACTGTTGTTAATTCGACAAAAGACCCGGTGAGTTTAATAGATCACCCGGTCTCTTCCCTGTTCTTTGCCCATATAAAGTTTCGCATCCACATTTTTCAGCAAGGTGTCTATATTGGACTTGAAATCATTCTCCTCCACGCCAAACGTCATAGTAACCGGAATCCATTCTCCCCTCCAGTCAAACAGATCGTTGCCCAGCTTCATGCGAAGAGTGTTGAGCATAAGGCATACTTCGTCTCCGTTCATATCCGGGAAAAAGAAGATGAATTCTTCGCCTCCCCAGCGGCACAATTTGGCATGCTCACCCAATTCCCGGCTCATGTGCTGTGTGATCCATACCAGTACCGCATCTCCGCAGTCATGTCCCCAGTGGTCATTAATTCTCTTAAAGAAATCAATATCGCCCATACCAATGGTAAACGCCATAACAGGCTCTTTCCTGCGCTTCTCCGTAATGTACTGTATCATCTGACGGCGGTTCCACAAACCTGTCAGCGGATCTGTCCCTGCCTGTTTCTTCAGCTGCTCATTATACAGCACCAGTTTCTTCTCCGCGGATTCCACATTGGAGCTGAACATACTGCACGCTACGGCCATAAGCACAAACGTCACAATGGTATTTATGATCTGTAATACAACTGTAGCCGTTTCTGTCAGGGCAAAAACAGAAATATTTACCCTGCAGTACAAAAACAGGCTGAATCGTACTGCAAACAGAACTACTGTATAGCTGACCTTATACACAAGAGAATTGTAGACAGCAAAATATACCAGTACCAGCATCTCAAACATCAGATGCTGAATACCGCAGTCCCATCCATAGAGAACAACAAACACAATTATCCATGCCAGCTGCAGACCGCTGCAGACAAGCACACTGGTGTGTACCTTCAGCCGGTATGTTGCATAAAAAGCAGCAACCGCCATTGCTGCGAAAATATATCCTGTCCAGACCTCTGTCTTCGGTCCCACAATGCAGAATACTAACGGAATGATCAGAAAATAAAGTCCCAGAATCAACAATATAATTCTGAGAAGGAACAATATACGCTGAGGCTCATTCTCATGAACTGCTTCTTTCCTCAACAATGCATTAAATTTCCTGCACAGCCCTTTAAACATTACAGGTGCCGCCTTTCCCACGAGTGTTCAATATAATAATATTGCACTATTTATCACAAAAATGCAACCTTTTTTGTAATTATTTATATTATTTGCGCTTTTTACTTTACGGTTCAATGGTAACGTTCTGCGAGGTGTTTTTTACGAACAAAGTTCACAGGAAGTCCGGGAATCTCAGCACGAAATCATGCGAATGCATGATTTCTGCGCATCGCAAAGCGTGTTACTGGTCACGAAGTGACAGTAGCCTTTTTGCCAAATATTGCTTTTTATTCATAGTCAGGATTACAGAATCAAAAAATCTGATATATAAATCTTTTGTAACGATTCGGCAGGTGCTTTAATCCTCCACTCTTGTTCCCATGTAATAGAAGCCTTTACAGGTATCCAGACGCACATTCACATACTTGCCAAGAAGATCCGGGGTTCCTGGAAAATGAACCAGCAGATTATACTGGGTTCTTCCTGTGAAAATACCCTTTTCCTTGCTCTCCGTCTCAACAAGAACTTCCTGAACCTCGCCCTGGAATCTGGAAGAGACTTCTCTTCCTTTCTCCTGAACCAGCTTTAGAAGGCGGTCAAAACGATCCTTCACCACATCCTCTGGAACCTGATCCTCCATCTTCGCCGCAGGAGTGCCGCTTCTCTTGGAATAGATAAAGGTAAATGCAGTATCAAAATCAGATTTCTCCACTACATCCAGAGTTTCCTGAAAATCCTCCTCAGTTTCACCCGGGAAACCTACAATAATATCTGTAGTCAGGGAAATATCCGGCACCGCTGTACGGATTTTCTCCACCAGTCCCAGATACTTCTCCTTATCATAATGCCGGTTCATGATCTTCAGGATACGGCTGCTGCCAGACTGCATAGGCAGATGCAGATGATGGCACACCTTCCTGCTCTTACTCATATATTCGATCAGCTCATCAGATAGATCCTTCGGATGAGAAGTCATAAACCGGATTCTCTTCAGCCCCTCGATCTGCTCCACCTTCTCAAGAAGCTGTGCAAAAGTCACCGGATCCTTCAAAGTCTTTCCATAAGAGTTTACATTCTGTCCCAGAAGCATAACCTCTGTAACGCCATCCGCCACCAGAGCCTCTATCTCTTTCACAATCGCCTCCGGCTCACGGCTTCTTTCACGCCCTCTTACATAAGGCACAATGCAATAACTGCAGAAATTATTACATCCAAACATAATATTCACACCGGACTTAAAAGAATAATTACGCTCTGTAGGCAGCTCCTCCACGATCTTATCCGTACCCTCCCAGATATCGATCAGCTGGCTGTCACGATTCTCCATCTCATAAAACAGCTCTGCAAACTTAAAAATATTATGGGTTCCAAACACCAGATTGACAAATGGATAATCCTTCTGGATCTTATCCACAACCTGCTTCTCCTGCATCATACACCCAAACAAAGCAATCTTCATATCCGGATTAGACTTCTTCAGACTATGCAGCTTACCAAGGCGACCATACACCTTAAGATTGGCATTTTCACGAACCGTACAGGTATTATAAATCACAACATCCGCATCCTCTGTTTCCTGTCTCTTAAAACCAATCTCATCCATAATCCCTGCGACAACCTCAGATTGCTTCTCATTCATCTGACACCCAAACGTCTGCAGACAATAAGTAATCCGCCGTCCCAGCTCCCGCTCCCTCAAAGCCACCATCTCAGCCAGCTTCGCCATATAATAATACTGACGCTCTGTATCATCCTGAGGCGGTGTAATACTCGTATCTATCTTACTGAAATCAATTTCATTAAACATACTTTATTCCTTTCATAAAAAGACCCCTTGTCAAATCAAGGGGCTACTCCTGTCTATATCTAAATATTTTATCCTATTTACCCCCTTTTGTCCAGCAATTTATTTCCCCACACCACCTATACAATTATACTCCCCCAGACGACACCCACTTCCTCTCACGTCCCTTGAAACAAAAAAAAGGCTTCAGGGAACGCACACACACTCCCTGAAGCCATTCATATAGGGGAAATTACAGCTCTACGTAATGTCCCTCTGCTTCACCGTTTACTACATAATATGCCTTATTCTCTTCAGTCTTAACGTAAACTTTAATATCCTGGATATCTTCTTCTTTCTTTCCGGTCATCTCTGTCCAGGCCTTTTTCACATTTGCTACTACATCCTTAGTAGTGAATTCCTTGCCTGCATACTGAATAAAAATCTCCTCAGCTGCAACAGCAGCCTTCTTAGCAGTTCTTCTAACAGCAGGCTTCTTAGCCTCTGCCTTCCCAGCTGTCTTAGCCGGAGCCTTTGCAGTCTCCTTAACAGCCTCTTTCGCAGTCTCTTTAACGCTCTCAGTAGCAGCCTTAACAGTCTCTGTAGCTGCTTTCACATTCTCAACAACAGCTGTCTTAACAGCCTCTGCCTTACTTGGCTCAGCCTTTACCTCTGCTGCAGCTGTAGCTTTAACCTCAGCCACAGTCTTAGCAGCCTTCTTGGCCGCCATTGTTTCTGCCTTTTTTGTAGTTCTCTTCGTAGCCATTATAATAGCCTCCTTGACGGTGAATATAATCTTCGTTTTCGCTTCTATGATAGAATACTACGAATCAATTTTTTTTGCAAGTTCTGATAAAATCCCCCTTGACAAACCATTTCTCTGAATTCATAGGTAAAAGTATACAAACAAAACCTGTTAATTTCAGGAAATCCTCGGGTACAAATCTTAAAATCCTGATAATTTTTGTTTTCTTGCACAGTTATTACCAAAAAAAGGATGTATTTTCTTATTTTTTTCGTCATCTATTTCCCTGTAAAACCTTACAATCCAAGGTTCTCAAGGTCATATTTCATATAAGCATTCAATCTTTCTTTCAATTTTTCGTGCTGGGGCAGTTCCAGCTCCCTGTCAAGATCCAGGATTCCTCCCGCAGCATCACTGGCAGCCTTCAATATATCCGAATCCTGATAAATATCTCCGATCCGAAACTCCAGCTGTCCGCTCTGACGGATTCCAAACAGATCTCCCGGTCCCCGAAGCTTCAGATCCTCCCCTGCTATAAAAAATCCATCATTCGATTTATTCAAAATCTCCAGTCTTCTGGAGGTCTCTTCCTCTTCATTTCCCTGCATAAAAATACAGTAAGACTGATACGCCCCACGTCCAACACGCCCTCTCAGCTGATGAAGCTGCGCAAGTCCGAACCGCTCCGCATTTTCTACCATCATCACCGTAGCGTTTGGCACATTTACCCCTACTTCCACTACTGTAGTAGACACCAGCACCTGGATTTCTCCCCTTGCAAACTGTTCCATGATTCCATTCTTTTCCTTGGGCTTCATTTTTCCATGGAGCATTCCAATGGTGATGTCTGATGGGAAAATCTCCCTCAGCCGTGCTGTATAGTCCGTCACGTTTTCCCCATCTGCCCCCTCACTTTCTTCGACCATAGGGCAAATCACATACGCCTGGCGCCCTTCCCGCACCTGCCTTTCTATAAAGGAGTAGGCTTTCGGGCGATAAGACGTGCCAACTACACAGTTCTTAATCGGGAGACGCATGGCAGGAAGCTCATCTATAATGGAAATATCCAGATCCCCGTATACAATGATCGCAAGAGTTCTGGGGATGGGAGTGGCACTCATAACCAGCACATGCGGCGCATTTCCCCTGGTAGTCAGTGCCTCTCTTTGCTTCACGCCAAAGCGATGCTGCTCATCGGTGATCACAAGGCCAAGATTCTCGTACACCACTTTTTCCTGGATCAGGGCGTGAGTTCCAATGATCACATTTGCCTCCCCGGATGCGATTTCTCCATAGATTCTTCTTTTTTCTTTCTGGGTGGTTGAGCCAGTAAGAAGAACCGGATGGCAGGATGAAATTTCCTGTTCCTCTATCAGCTTTGTAAATGCTTCAAAATGCTGATTTGCAAGTACCTCTGTGGGTACCATCAATGCTGCCTGATAGCCATTTTCCACAGTAAGGATCATTGCCAGAAAAGCCAGAATCGTTTTTCCGCTTCCAACGTCGCCCTGAACCAGCCGGGACATAAGGGTATGCCCGCAAAGGTCTCTTTCGATTTCATGCCAGGCGTTTAGCTGCGCCTTTGTCAGATGATAAGGAAGACCTTCCATAACCTGTTCTGTGATCCATACCGGCTTCATGGGAAAAGCGTTAGGAGCTTCTTCTGTTTTTCCCTTCAGGATCTGTACTGCCAGAATAAACAAAAGAAATTCGTCAAACACAAGGCGTTTTCGTGCCACCAGAAGTTCCTGCATATTGCCTGGAAAATGGACAGTGGAAATAGCATAATTATCATCTGCCAAGTGATAAAATTCCTTAATCTCATCTGGGAGAAATTCTGTCTGCAGGCTCTGTTCATCCAGGATCTGATGCATCAGCTTGATTATCAGTTTGTTTGTAAGCCCTGCAGTAAGTCCGTATATGGGCTGCATGCTGTGAAGGATTTCTTCATAAGCTGCGGGTGTGAAAATCTCCGGATGCTCCATCTCCAGATGACCTTTTTTTCTGGAGATTTTGCCACAGAAAATAAAGCAGCTGCCTTTTTTCAGAGTGTTTTTTAAGTAGGGGGCATTAAACCATACCACAGGAAGTTTTCCGGTGGTATCTGCCACAGTGATGGAGATCACCTGAAGATTACGGATCCTGTTTACATAGACTCCGGCAGTGACAGTTCCACGAACAGACACCACGGAGTTCTCCTTCAAAGAACCAATTTCCTCCGGTGCCTCATATGAGTCGTAATTTCTTGGATAATAATGGAGCAGATCATCTGTTGTGGTGATACCGATCTTCTGAAATAGTTTTTCCGTCTTTTCTCCTACTCCTTTTAGTTCCCGAAGAAGCTTTGCCACTGTTTTTCCTCTCTTTCTGATCATTCATCTCTGTTTCCGGGTCTTTCTTCATTTACCCGAAAAGCGTTCTCATTATTTTACAACAAAGACTGTCAATTTTCCATACTTATTTCACTTTACCCAGAGCAATATCTCCTGCTGCTAACCACTTCCAACTCAATAACAGCTTCACGGTGCGCAAAAAAACTTAATATTACCAATGAGCCTATGTTTATTATTAAAGAAGACAGGGCGGAAATCTTCCACCCTGTCTTCCATCTCTTTATCACTCGCCGCCCTGCAGCTATTCATTAGTTACTGTTCACTCCGTGACCAGTAACGCGCTTCGCGATGCACAGAAAGACGAACCTTCTTGTGACAAGCACAAGAAGTAGCGTTTGCTGCGCAAACTTAATTCTCGGGTTTTCTGTGAACTTTGTTCACAAAAAACACCTCGCGGAACGTTATCAGTGAACAGTAACATTCATTACTCAACAGAAATAATGTAATAATAAATCGGCTGTCCGCCCATATTTACCTCTACTTCGCAGTCCGGATATGCTTCTTCCAGCTCTGCGGCAAGGCTCTCGGCATCCTCTTCTGTGGTCTCAGCACCGTAGTAAATGCTGATCACCTCAGAATCCTCGTCTACCATAGCTGCCACCATCTCTTTGGCAACATTCTCACGTCCCTTGCCTACTGCAAGAATTCCGTGATCACCGATTCCCATAATATCGCCCTCGTGGATTTCTTTCTCATCCAGTCTGGTGTCTCGGACTGCGTATGTTACCTGTCCGGTCTTCACCATGGATACAGCCTCCATCATGGCTTCCAGATTCTCTTCTCCATTCATTTCCGGCTGGAAGCTGATCAGAGCTGTGATTCCCTGCGGAATCGTCTTGGTAGGAACTACCACGATCTCTTTGTCCTCGGTAAGGTCTCTCGCCTGGTTTGCAGCAAGAACAATATTCTTATTATTCGGGAAAATATAAATAGTATCTGCATTTACTTCAGCGATGGCATTGAGCATGTCCTCTGTACTTGGGTTCATGGTCTGACCGCCCTCGATGATATAATCTACATTCAGCTCTTTAAACAGGGTGGAGAGTCCTTCTCCGACGGAAACACTGATAAATCCGTATTTCTTATGCTCTTTGGCAGCTTTCGCAGCAGCTTCCTTCTTCTCCTGTTCTTCCTGCTCCCGGGCAAGCTTCTCGGCATCCTTGATCAGCTTCTCCTGATGTTCCTCACGCATGTTATCAATCTTCATGCGGGAAAGTGCACCGTAGGTAAGCGCTTTCTCGAATGCCTGGCCAGGATGATTGGTGTGTACATGTACTTTCACGATTTCATCATCTGCTACCAGTACAATGGAATCACCAATTGATGTAAGGAACTCCTTGAAGCTGTGAAGCTCCTCATCTGGAAGAGGCTTATTCAAAAGAATGATGAACTCCGTGCAATATCCAAATTTGATATCCGCTTCTGCCTGCTGGGAGATCCTGATCACTGCCGGACCGGAAGATACCTTCTCAAATGCAGAATAGTCGATTTCTTTTCCAAGATAACCATCAAATGCACCACGGAAAACTTCTAGAAGTCCCTGTCCGCCTGAGTCTACTACACCTGCTTCTTTCAGGACAGGAAGCATTTCCGGTGTGCGGGCAAGTGTCTTCTCAGCATGCTCGAAAATGGCACGGAAGAAAAGCTCCAGATTTGCAGATTCCTCTGCAATCTCAGCAGCCTTTACTGCGGCCTCACGTGCTACTGTAAGAATGGTACCTTCCTTCGGCTTCATAACTGCTTTGTATGCAGTCTCTACAGCCTTCTCCATAGCAGCTGCGATCACAACTGCATCCATTTCTTTATGTCCCTTGGTTCCCTTGGTAAAGCCTCTGAGAAGCTGGGAAAGAATAACGCCTGAGTTACCTCTGGCTCCACGCAGGGAACCGGACGAAATAGCCTTGGCGAGTGTCTCCATATCAGGATCTGTAAGACTGCTTACCTCTGATGCAGCTGACATAATAGTCATTGTCATATTCGTACCGGTATCTCCATCCGGAACCGGGAATACATTCAGCTCGTTGATCCATTCTTTCTTCGCTTCCAGGTTCTTGGCTCCTGCCAGAAACATTCTGGAAAGTATCTTGGCATCTATGGTCTGTCTATCCACCACAAGTTTCCTCCTCTAATCCTAATCTATTGCACGAACACCTTCTACGTAAATGTTGATCTTCTCAATCTCCATTCCTGTAAAAGCCTCGACTTTATATTTCACATTGTTTACAAGATTATCTGCAATAGTGCTGATATTCACACCGTACGCCACGATTACATGAAAATCAAGGCGAATCTTATTATCTTCTGTGATCTTAACATTTATACCATGCTGTAAGGAATCTCTCCTGAGCAGCTTTACAAGGCCGTCCTTCATGCTGACAGCGGCCATACCGATAATACCAAAACATTCTACTGCAACGCTTCCTGCATAAGTCGCGATTACATCCGTATCAATAATGATCTGGCCAAGGCCGGAATCTATACGTCCCTTCATATGGTTTACCTCCATTAATTTGATTTTCAAAATGTATATACCATATTATACCCTTTTTTCATTCATAACACAATGTCCAATTTTAGCACGCATCCACGCAAATAGCAAATTTATTTTAAATTGTTTTAAAATTTTCCTTTTTTTGCTTGCAAAATGTTTTTCCATCTGTTAGAATATGAACTGTTGAAAAAAAGCGTCAAGGAGGTGCTATCATGGCTAAATGCGCAATTTGTGAAAAAGGTGCTCATTTCGGAAATAATGTGAGTCATTCCCATAGAAGATCCAATAAGATGTGGAAATCAAACGTGAAATCCGTTAAGGTTAAAACTGAAGGCGGAGCTAAGAAAATGTACGTATGTACTTCCTGCTTAAGATCCGGAAACGTTGAAAGAGCCTAAGAAACACCTGCCCTCACAGTTTTGTGGGGGCTATTTTTTTGTTTCCCGAATAAGTATTTTCTAAGTGTGGTTGAAAATCATTCCCGCAAAGTATGGCGCACATTTTGCAGAAGGCCTTTTTCAACAAACTCCAGAGCAGCTTCTCCCAGACAGAAATTATTTTAATAAAAAGGATAGTTACATAAAATGTAAATGGGTATGAAAGGATTCGCTGATAATCTTTTCATACCCATTTTATTTACAAAATAAATGATAGCCACACAGCATACACAAAGCTGCTGCAATCAGAAGTGCGGTGGTCTCGGAGACAAGCAAGCCGATCACCATTCCAAGTCCGATGAAAAACAGCATAAAACCAAGAGCTTTTCCCATAATTCATACAGCCTTGCCTCTTTGGTTTAGTATATTTTATGCTGAAATGCCACATCTGAACACATTAACTTCTAAAATAACCGTCTGCAGCTTTTATAATCAGTTACTCGATCAGACACGATCTAGTTCTCTTCAGAATCTACAGTTTCATCCGCGCTGTTATCTCCGCCAGGTGCGAAGCGGTTTACAAAGTCAGGAACCATATCCAGAACTTTAGTAAGACCATCCTGGTTCTTTACGTTTACAAGCTTGGTGGTACCATTCTGGATTACCAGAACTGCGCATGGGGTCATCTTTCCGGCGAGACCTCCGCCGCCATTGTTCTTTTTATCACCTGCAAATGCACCAGCGCCTACACCAAAGGATACATCCACCAGTGGAAGTATAATGGTGTCTCCTACATGGATCGCATCTCCTACCACTGTCTTCGCAGATACAAATCCATCCATTCCCTTAAACAGGGAGCTTACGGTTTCTTTAAAGTTGTTTTCGTTTTCCATTTCTAGTCCTCCTTATGCTTCCATCGGTTGATAACGTATTTTATATTTTTATTGAAGTAAATCTCTATTGCTGCCTTGATAAGCACAATGCCATAAATACGACCTTTCAGAAATACATTTCCAGTCAGCTGGTTCTCTCCATCAAAAAGCGGATTCACATGAATCCTGTTCTTGTGAAATGGAAAGGTCATACCAAGCACTGCCAGAACTGTCCCGGTAATGGCCGGATCATCGCATCCAAAAGTAACATCACCTTCCAATTTCGTTGGAAGTACATGATGGAGCAGACCTTTTACATCTTTCCATATAAGAGAAATTGCAGCCTTGGTCCGTTCATTGGTAAGAAATTCTTTCCACCAGCCAAGCTTATCTGTGATTCCTGAAATTGTTTTCTTTATATTTTTAATTTTCTCAATTATACCTTTAATTATTGAAATAACCTTATTCCACAGATTACCCGGGAATCGGATTATTTTGCTTAGTATTTCCCAAATACGCGTAATTAAGCCGGACTTTGAAGCAGATTTGATATTTTTTTCCTGCTTCTCTGCTGATGGCTTCCCTGTCTGCGGTTCTGCTGTATTATTTTCCAACAGCACCGCCTCAGTTTTTGGTGCATGATCTTGAAAATTCTCTGCTGCATGTGCTTCAGGCTGAGATGCTTTCTTCTCAGTTTCTATGCGAGACTCTGCCATCTGCTTAGTTTTCTCTTCAGCAACAGCATTACTCACATTCGACTCTTCACCAGA
This sequence comes from Ruminococcus sp. 1001713B170207_170306_F1, assembly GCF_015668065.1. NCBI lineage: Bacteria > Bacillati > Bacillota > Clostridia > Eubacteriales > Oscillospiraceae > Ruminococcus > Ruminococcus sp. 1001713B170207_170306_F1. The sequence goes on from NZ_JADPEX010000001.1 coordinate 150,901, forward strand.
AGCTTCTTTTACATCTGGCTTTTTTGTTCTGTTCTCCTGAGATATTCCCTTCGTTTGCGCAGATTTCTTTTTCCTCTTCTTTGCCTTACTCCTGGAGGTTTGGCTGACGGAGTTCTTTCTTCTGCCGCCTTTTAGCTTCTTAAGCCAGCCTTTTATAGTTTCTAATGAAACTCCAAAAAACAGGATCACCAGCTTTCCTTCTCCATTATGAAAGCAAAACCTGACGCCTATGACGTGGAACAGCCAGGTAATTCTGGCTTCCAGTTCTGTCTCCTTGAAGCTGCCGGTCTCCTTCACAGCCCTCGCCTGGTAGCGTACCGGGCAGAACAACAGAAGAAGCACTGCCAGAAGCGCAAGTCCCAGCAGGATTCCCAGTATGATCAATATAAACTTTATGAGGATCCACAGTATATGTAACATGCGCTCACCTGTTCTTAAAATATTCTTTTACCTGAAATGCACCTGTCTCCCCGTAAATATTCTTCACAATATCTACTGCCAGATCAATGGCTTCGTCTTTTCCCTTCGCCATACCAACGATCTCAGGACATCTGGCATAATAGCTCTTCTGGATCAGCATGTAGGACGGTACAATTTCAAGAAGATTTCCCGGATTCTCAGACAATGTGACCAGATAAACCCCAAAAGCCATCCTGCCTGCGTCAATCCTCTTCCGTGCTTTTGCCGCGTCTTTGATTCCTTCTCCCACATAATAGTCTTCTCGCCATTTCAGCATATTCGGCACAACTCTCCTTTGTTATTACTGCTTGACATACACCTTTTGTTATATTAATGATTCCCTTCTCTGGAAATTTTAAACATTTTGCAACTATTCCGCAAAGCATTTCTTGTGAACCTCGTTCACAGAACGAACCTGTCAGATGCTAGAGCGTGTTTGAAAAATCATTCCCTAAAGCATGTTTGAAAAAGGCTTTCTGCAAGATGTGCGTCACAATTTGTGGGAGATTTTGTCCGGAGGAGGGCGCCGTAGCGGGCTACGGCAACCGAATTCGGGCAAAATATACCGCAAAGTGGGGCGTGCAGATTGCGGGAATGCTTTTTCAAACAGGCTCTAGCAACATTATCATATAATAAAGGCTGCGTAAATCAGCTACGCAGCCTTTATTCTCCCCATGAATCAGAAATATTTCTGCTGCCTGTCCCATAATCCGGCACTTCGCAGTTCCAGATATTCCTGGTACGCCTTCTCAACGATCTGCTTCTCGTTTGCAAAACGAAGCAGATGGTAAATCTCGTGAAACTTGTAATACCCGGAGTCCACGAAAAATTCCTCTCTTTGAGGCTTGCTATGATAATTATCCGCCGTCATAAGATACCAGTGTACCTCTTTATTGACCATGTCTTCCGGCACTGTGAAATTGTACTGGCTCTTGCCTACATACTTCACAATGGAAGCTCTGACATCAGCTTCCTCCTTCACTTCCCGCAATGCGGTCTGCTCATGAGTCTCTCCTGGCTCTACGGTTCCTTTCGGTAAAACCCAGCCTTCGTAACGGTTTTTGTAAGATTTATATAGTGCAAGAATCTTACCTCGATGAATTACCACACCGCCACAGCTCGTTGCTTCTATCATGCTGCAATCCTCCTGTAATGCGTGTGTTTTCTAAACTGTATATAGTATACCTCTTTTTCAGAAAACTGGCAACAGGGAATATCATATAGATTGCTGTTAGCTGGCGTGATAAGCATCAAAAATCTGTCCCGCAATCGGAACTGCTGCCTCACTGCCGGAACCGCCATTCTCCACGATCACGGCAACCACCAGATCCGGATCATCCACATTGGAATAGCCGATAAACCAGGAATGGCTGTGTCCTTCCTCGTCAAACTCTGCGGAACCAGTCTTACCTGCTACTGTATAGCTTCTGCCGGAAAGTGCGGAAGCTGTACCGGAATCAACCACCTGTTTCATTAATTTGCCAAGAAGATTGGCCTCATTGGAACTCATCAGCCGTTTATAAGCTACCGGTTCTGTCTTTTTTACTGAATCGCCATTGTCATTTACCACCTCGTCAATAAGATAAGGTTTCATCAGAACACCGTCATTTGCAATGGCACAGGTGATCAATGCCATATGCATAGGAGACACAAGAGTATTGCCTTGTCCAATGGCAGTCTGCATGATCAGAGGCGTTACGGAATCTGCATCAAGGGAAAAGCTGCTGGTTCTGTAGGAGTTCAGAGGCAGACTCTTGTTAAACAGAAGATTCTCCGCAGTCTCGCGAAGAGACGCACCCCCAAGACCAACTCCAATATCTGCAAATGCACAGTTACAGGAATTTGCAAATGCAGAATAGAAATTCTCCTGCCCGTGAACTGTATTGTGATAACAGTGGATCGTGTGATCCTGCAAGGTGATACTTCCCTCACAGAGATAATTGTATCCCTCAAAAGTTCCTTTTTTGCGGAAATAGTCAAGTGCAGTCACAACCTTGAAGGTGGAACCTGGCGGATATGCACCATTTGTGGCTCTGTTCAGAAGACTGCTGTCATTCTCGTCGTTTACCAGATAGTCCCAATTATCCCCAATGGTATTGGGATCAAAATCAGGCTTGCTCACTTCTACAAGCCTTTTTCCGGTAGATGGTTCCATTACCACAACAGCCCCTCTTCTGTCACCCAATGCATTGTATGCAATGCTCTGAAGATTGGCATTCAGGGTAGATACAACCGTATCTCCTGTATTCTTCTCATTAAGGAACTGATTCTTCATCTGCGTCAGAAAAAAGGAATGGGAAGTCAGAAGGGTAAAGTTCGCCTCTGATTCCAGACCGCTTTTTCCATTGGTATCATAACCCACAACATGGGAGAACATATTGGAATATGGATAATTACGTGTCTCAGTTCCATCCTCACTTACATTGGTCTGCGCCAAAATCTGTCCGTCAGAAGACAGGATCTTACCTCGTACTACACGGTCGGAAAAGGAATCCTGTCTGGTATTGTAAGGGCTGTTAATAAAATCATCGCTTTTAAAGCCATCGAAATAAATCAGATACCCGATCATACTGATAAAAATAATCCCAAAGAAGATGGAAACAAAGGTATATTCTTTATTTCTGGCTTTGCGCTTTTTAGTAATCTCTTTCTTCCGCTGCCTCAACAGCTCTCTGTCTCGCTCTCTTTGCTGCCTCTCGTCGATGTCTCTCAATTTCTTCGTCCTCGTCCTCTCTATAAATATACAAGCCCTGGATAATAGCGATCATCAAAATCATACACATAATGGAACTTCCTCCATAGCTGACCAGAGGAAGAGTCACACCTGTCATAGGTATGAATTTGGTAGCACCTCCAATGGTAAGGAACACCTGAAACGCATATTCCGCACCAAGACCAATGGCGATCAGTTTATAAAATGGATTCTTGATCTGCAGGGCAATCTCCACGATAGTAAGGAAAAAGCTCATACACACAAAGATCAGGCAGATGGCAAAAATCCCGCCAAGCTCCTCGCAGATCGCACTGAAAATAAAGTCGTTTTTTACAACCGGAATTTTCTCCGGAGAGCCCTGGCAAAGTCCCATTCCAAACCATCCGCCTGTACCAATGGCAAACAGGGACTGTACAATCTGGTATCCTTCATTCTGATAAACTGCCATAGGATCTTTCCACGCACTGACACGCTGCCTTACATGACCAAACAGGTGATATGCCACTACAGCGCCTGCTGTACCGCCTGCAATTCCAATGCAAAGGTATGCCGGCTTCCTGGTTGATACATAGATCAGCACCAGATAAGCTGCAAAAAAGATTACAGCGCTTCCAAGATCTCTTGAAAGCACCAGGATTCCCACATGGAGACCTGCCACAACAGTAGCCAGCACAACTTTCTTAAAAGTTACCTCTCTTGCCAGAAGGGATGCCATAAAGAACACAAAGGTGAGCTTGATCACCTCGGAAGGCTGGATTCCCATCAGAGAAAGCTTGGCGCCGTAGCTTGTCTGTGCCAGAACAAGAACTGCTCCAAGAAGAACAATCCCAAGCCCTGCATACACCCAGGTAAGATCCTTGAGAAATTTCATCTTGCGGATCATAACCGGGATCACCAGCGCCACTGCACTTCCGCACGCAACGATCAAAAGCTGCTTATTGGCAGAGGCAATATCCAGCCTGCACAGCATTATAAATCCAACGCTTAAAAGCATGCACATATTATTTAAAAGCAGCATAGACGCATTTTTATAAATTCTGCGGTATAAAATAAGGATCGCAGCAAAATATATCATCATTTCTGCATAAAAGATGACAACCTTAAAATCAAAGGTTTTCAGAAAAATCACAACAAATGCGGTAAAATCCAGAAAAAAGGTTAAAGTGATCTGACTTCTTAAAAGTCCTTTCCTGTCTGAAGCGTGTTTCCCCACAACAAGGTAGTAGCACAAAACTGTGTACACGATCATCAGTGTCAGGATCACATATTTGGATAATTCAACAACAATATTAATCATACGCCTTTACTCGGCTCCTCTTTTAAAATGACCTTTTGTAAACTCATATTCGTGAGATACCTGGCTGCCATGATATGCAGCCACAAAGTCTTCCACGATCCGTTCTGTTTCTTCCCTGCTTTCTATGGTAAAAGCCAGTCTTACAGATGAAACACCAAGCTCTTTCACCCTGTCAGCTTCCTTCAAAAGACCGTATGGCAGACTGTTATAGATGATATTATAACACGACTCTGCCGCCTTTGTATTTCCCATTTTCCATGGACGACAATAACAGACTACAGGAAATTCCTTGTCATAACGGTCTTTCAGAACAAGCCTCTCCTCCTGTCCATTGCAGCCGAAAGTATTCTTTCGTACACACTGGGCGCTGTGCATAAGAGGCAGACGGCCGTAGACAATCATCTCGCTGCCTGCATTTTCTCTGTGGCGAAGTTCCTTCTCATTCAGCTCCAGGGGAACTGTATTTCGAAGGATTCCCTGATCTTTCCAGAAACGGATGGCTTCATCATTCCAGGTATACAGGGAGTGATCCAGCACACACTTGTCTGCCAGTCCCATCTGTGCCAGTGCACTGTAGGACTCCAGATTCCGCACAAGAAATCCGCTCAGCCCTGCTTCCAGCCACTTTTTCACCTGCTCCATATAGCCTTCCGGTGGATTTTCTCTTGTAATGTGAGGAAGAGAAAGATACATTTCTTTTCCATCGTCAAGACCTGTCTGCAAATGTTTCTCTATTAATGCGTAAGGAAGATAAATACCCTGGATTCCGTCTTTTTGGCAGAGGACTTCAGAAGCCTCCTCGCTTTCACAGGACACGTAAACCGGAATGTATTCCTCTTTTTTGCGGGGAACATTATCACAGGCCGCAATCGCACTGATTTTTGCCGGCGTCTCCTCCGCAATTCTCTTAACCCGCTCGTCTCCCACGTTTCGCCTGTATTTTTGTAAAAGCTTCTCCTTCAGATCCTCTAATGCCTGATGCCGCGCTTCATTTAAAATCTTCATGGGAACAAAAACGGAATCTTCCATATAAATTTCCAGTTTTTCCCATATAAATGAGGTGTTTCCCAGCTTGTCCATCTGCTGACGCACCCGCTCTTCCGTTACCGGTTGGCTCTTTGCGTATTGTACTTCTCCAACACATTCATATGCATCTTCCCCCTGACAGGAAACATGAAGAAGAACCGGAGAACCGGGGACAAGGTGAAGTTCGCCTGTAATTTTCTCTTTCAGCTGCTTCGTTTCCAGAAAAACTTCCCCCGTTTTTTTCTCATTTGTAAATGCCATCATCTGAGGACCATTTCCCATCTGATAGTAGCCTGTACAGGAACCGCCTCTATTAAACAGATCCAGAAGATATTTTTTATCTTTTTCTGTCACGTGATAATTCGCAGGTCCTTTTTCAAAAAGAAAATCCAGATATTTTCGATACATGCCGGTAACGCCAGCAGTGTAAGCCGGCTGCTTCATTCTGCCCTCTATTTTCAGAGAGGTAACTCCCGCTTCTATAATTTCAGGTAAAATTTCAATGGTACAGATATCTTTCAGGCTTAACGGGCAGAATTCTCCTTTTCCATACTCTTTTGCCCTGAAATTCTTCACCTGGTATGGCAGACGGCAAGGCTGGGCACAACGACCTCTGTTTCCGCTTCTGCCTCCCAAAAGACTGCTCATCAGACATTGTCCTGAATAGCTGTAGCAAAGTGCTCCATGGACAAAAGCCTCTATCTCAATTGGGCAGGCTTCATGCATACGGGAAAGTTCCTGAAGGGAAAGTTCTCTTGCAGCTACCACCCGGGTCGCCCCCTGATCTGCCAGGAATTTCATTCCTTCCGGACCAGTTACAGTCATCTGCGTGCTGGCATGAAGGTGAAGTTTCGGAAATTCTTTTTTCAAAAGGGAAAATACTCCCATATCCTGGACGATCACTGCATCCAGGCCTGCATTGTAGTATGGTTCCAGATAGGAAACCAGTTCTTCTTTTAATTCTCTATTTTTTAACAGGGTATTGACCGTAAGATACAGCTTCTTACCATGAATATGCGCCACATCAATGGCGCGAAGAAGCTCTTCTTCGTTAAAATTCTGGGCATATGCTCTGGCTCCGAACATTGCACCGCCTACGTACACAGCGTCCGCACCTGCTCCAAGTGCAGCTTCAAAGCCTTCGTAGGAACCGGCAGGAGCCAGCAATTCTATGTTATTAGGATTCAAAGTTTGTCCTCCAATTTTTATAAGAATTTAAGGTTTCTTCAATGAAAACAGCCTCCACAATTCACAGCTTTTTCCTTTATGTATAGCAGGCCTAAATCTGCAAATTGCGAAAACGTTTTTTACACACTTTGATAAAGGAAAAGAGGAATCACCTAAGCAATCCCTCCTGCTATTATTTCAGCATTTCATCCAGTTCTTTTTCCAGTTCTTTTACTTTACCCTCCAGGAGATTCTTCTCGTCAAGGGCTTCCTGTTCATTCTTCTGTGCCTCTTCAATCTGCATACGAAGAGAAATAAGCTCATGCTTCAGATCATACATCTCCTGATCCTTCTGCTGCAGATCAAGTTCATAAGTCTCCACCTGCTTCTTCGCCTTGAAGTAATCGTCGGTAATGTTCAGGCTGAGAAGCATATGCTTGGTCTCCATAGGCTGTCTGCCGTATCCTGGCACAGTCTCCAGCTCTCCTATCTTCTTATTCATATATGATGCAACCTGCTGGAAATATTCCTCTGATTCATATCCTCCAAGGGTAATGATCTTACCCCCGATGATCACCTGTGCTGTATTCTTGACCGCCATTCGTTCAAGCCTCCTGTATCTTTATACTACCAGCTTCTCCTTACACTGTTACCCACAAATAATCCGCTGCTTTTCTTCTATAGACAGTAACCGTATCGCGGAATATTAGCAGAAAACAGCAACTTCATATTGTTACTGTTCACTCTGTGACCAGCAACACAATATGCCCGGAAAAACCAGTCTGTTTATTATCTTTTCGTATTACAATTTATGTAAGCACTCCTATTATAATCGAAAAATGTTGAAAAGTATAGGATTTTTTACAAAAGTTTATCTTTTATATTTCCGGAACAGGAAAACCAAGGTGTTCGTAAGCAAGTGCGGAGGCCGTCCGCCCTCTCGGGGTACGGTTCAAAAAGCCATTTTTCAGAAGGTACGGCTCGTATACATCTTCTAAAGTACCGGAATCTTCACCGATGGCTGCTGCCAAAGTGTCAAGTCCAACAGGGCCGCCTTTGAAATTTACAATAAGAGTAGTCAGGATCTGGCGGTCCAGTTTGTCCAGACCATATTGATCTACCTCCAGAAGGTTCAAAGCAAAGCATGCAACATCGTAAGTGATCCTTCCATCATATTTCACCTGGGCAAAATCACGGACACGCTTTAACAGACGGTTTGCAAGACGGGGCGTTCCCCGGGAGCGCATGGCGATCTCTCCGGCACCTTTCACGTCAATTTCTACTCCAAGTACCTGGGCAGAGCGCATGATAATTGTGGTTAGTTCCTTCTTACTGTAAAATTCCAGATGATGAATTACACCAAAACGGTCACGGAGCGGCGCAGAAAGAAGCCCGGCTCTGGTGGTAGCACCTACAAGGGTAAATTTCGGCAAATCCAGTCGGATCGACCTGGCGGAAGCGCCCTTCCCGATCATAATATCGATGGCGAAATCCTCCATGGCAGGATAAAGCACCTCTTCCACCTGTCTGTTCAGGCGATGGATCTCGTCTACAAAAAGAATATCCCCTTCCTGAAGATTATTCAGAATCGCCGCCATTTCTCCAGGCTTCTCAATTGCAGGGCCGGAAGTCACTTTCATATGCACACCCATTTCATTGGCAATAATACCGGAAAGGGTAGTTTTTCCAAGTCCCGGAGGGCCATAGAAAAGGACATGGTCCAGGGAATCGTGACGCTGTTTGGCAGCTTCAATATATACTTTTAAGGTATTTTTGGTTTTTTCCTGGCCAATATACTCGTCCAGGGTCTGTGGGCGAAGATTCCCTTCCAGAGAAAAATCCTCTTCCATAACATCAGTGGTTATGATACGATTGTCCATTTTTTACCTCTTGAAATTAGTGTTTGCATTTATATACCGGGATGCATTTCATTCACGATAGCACCCTTTGCGAAAAAATTTATGGAATCTAAAAATTCTTCAATGCAGCTTTCAGGATCCCTTCTACATCCGTCGGCTCCACATCTGTCACCTTGCGCACTGCGCGGAGGGCATCTGTACTGCTGTAGCCAAGTGCCACCAGTGCTTCTACTGCTTCCTGTCTGGCATCTGTCATTCCTGCTCCAGCTGCAGCTGTAGTAGCCTGAGCCTGTTCATTGGCAAGCTTCTGCTCAAAGGCTTCTTCCAGACTGAGCTTATCCTTCAGCTCCAGGATCAGCTTCTGGGCTGTTTTTTTACCGATTCCAGGGGCTTTTGACAAAGTTTTCACATCATCGGAAAGAACAGCAAAGCGAAGCTCATCTGCAGTGATTCCTGCCAGAACTCCCAGAGCAGCTTTCGGTCCAACTCCGTTTACACCAAGAAGAAGTTTAAACACCTGTAAATCATCTTTATTGAAAAATCCATAGAGAACCATTGCATCTTCTCTTACCTGAAAATAAGTATGAAGCTTCACTTCCTGTCCAATGTGCAGCTGTGCCAGAGCGTTTCCGGTCATATTTATTTCAAATCCGATGCAATTTGATTCTATGATTGCAGAATTCTCGGTAAGGTCTGCTACTGTTCCTCGGATGAATGAGATCATGGGGAGGACCTCCTGTTTTATCTATTGTAAAGAGTTATATTCGAAATTCTTTGTCATCATACCATATTCCACCGAAAAAAGCAAACATTCATTCGTTTTTTTCAAAAAGGACGCGCCGGCAAGCGATATATTTTCTTTTCATAATAATAAAATACTCCTTTCAGTTGCAGGAAGGAAACTTGCGGGCCCTTATTTCCTTGTCCGAAAGGAGTATAGCACTTTAATTTTCAGAAAATAATAGTAAAAGTGTAGTATTATTTTTTCTTTGTAAAAAGCCAGGCACTTGTCAGGGCTGTAAAAGGGGCAACTGTCACAAGCCCGAAGCTTCCAACTACAGTATCCAGTAATTCAGCCGCAACATATTTGTAATTCATAATATTATCAATTGGTGTTCCCTGTGCCATAAACGTCATCAAAAGAGCAATATAACCGCCAGAATAAGCAAGAAGCAATGTGGTAGTCATAGTTCCCATTGCTGCTCTGCCAACATTCATTCCTGATCTGGCTGCTTCTTTCCATCCAATATTCGGCTTTTTACAAATTACTTCATTTACTGCCGAAGTAATATCAACGGACAGATCCATCATAGCACCTGATGCTCCGATAAAAATACCGCTCATATAAATCTGAGAAAGATTCAGATTCTGATAACCAGCGTACAAAAGACTTTCCGAATATGCCATAACTGCTCCGTGAATTTTAAAAGCGTCTGTAAAAATACACCCCATAACACAAGTCACAAACACCCCCAGCAAAGCACCTGAAGATGCAGCCAGTGTTTTTCTGTCAAATCCGTACACCAAAAATATAATAAGAAGAGTAAGAAAGGCAGTCAACGCAATTCCCCACCATATTGGATTCGCACCTTTTAAATAAGCTGGTGTCAAAATTTTCCAGATTGCCAAAATTGTAATGAGAAACGAATATACTGCTCTTAAACCTGTTTTTCCTGCAAACCCGATTAAAAGCAAAACAAATAATCCAGCCAGAATAGCTTCTTTATCCAGACGATAATGGTCACTCATCATAATTGAAAGAATCTTATCTTTGCTATAACTGATTACTACATGGGCAACATCTCCTTGCTGAAATATTTTGTCCGCTTCCAAAGAGCCACTCAGCATATTTACTGCATCTGCAGTCTCATTTTTAAACTTTCCATCAAGTATTTTCACCTTACAATACTGCTCGCCTGACTGAATCAAGCCATTATTAATCACAGAGCTTTCATCTGTGGAAATCACCTTTGCTCTTACTCTGTCTGTTCCCTTATAAATAGCAGCATCCTCATAGCCCGTTGGAAGAACTATGAGGATGAGGATTAACAATATTGCTATTATAGAAACAGAACTTTTTTTAAGTCTGTCTCTTACCATTTATTTTACTCCTGTAATTGCAGCCATTTTATTGAAAATATCGGTATTGTCATAATAGCCTTCAAACTGCTCCTGTCCGGCTCCCATGGCAAATACTTCCACCGGAAGTCCTGTATGTGCATAAGATGCAAAATTAATGCCAGACTTGTTGTTCAGAATATGAGTAATTGTTACAGTAAGTGGTTCATAGCTTCCATACATCAGATATTCTTCCTGACCAAACTCTTCCTCTTCTCCTGTTCTGCTCATTGTTTCCTCATAAGCATTCTGAAGCTTCTGATACTCATAATCTGTCATTACAAGACTTCCCTTATCTTCTTCGCCTTCTGGGTGCACATCCTTGCTGTCAGCCTGATTTGAGGACTCTGTTGTACCAGTAGGTGCCTGCAGACCAAAGAGTTCTGTGATATCAGCCATTACTGTATCAAAATCAGTTTTGTTTTCTTTATATGCCGCTACATAATCAGAATCAAATTTTGCGTAAGAGATTTTCTGATTACTGATATTTGCAAGAAATGTATCATAGTCGGTGCCTGCAAATCCTATGGTAAGACCACCTGTCTCGTGATCACCTGTTACCAAAATCAAAGTTTCGTCTGGATGCTCGTTATAAAAATCAACAGCTTTTCCCACTGCCTCATCCATTGCAACAGTATCTGTAATAGTTGCAGCTGCATCATTTGCATGACAGGCCCAGTCAATTTTTCCTCCCTCAACCATCATGAAAAATCCAGTATCATTATCCAGAACTTCAATACCTTTTTTCACATAGTCAGAAAGACCCCATTCGCCATCTTCCAGATCCATATCATAGCTCATCGCATCGTCATCAGCAAGTGTCTCATCAATTACAATTGCTTTTCCATCTTCTGCAGTAAGATTTTCTGCCTCTGCTTTTGTCTTAATCACTTTATATCCAGCTTCCTGAGCAAGCTCATATAAATCTGTCTGGTCTCCCTCTGAACCAGTTGTTTTCTTAAGACCACCACCTGCAAAATAATCAAAATTACTTGCAATCAGTTCCTGACCAATTTCATAATAGTTATTTCGGGAAGCCTGATGAGCATAAAATGCAGCCGGTGTTGCATGATTTAAGTTTACGGAAGAAAGAATTCCAACCTTATAGCCAAGCTGTTTTTTTAATTTTTCAGCAATTGTCTCATAAGAAGTTTCCATCTTCTCATCCATATTGATGGTTCCACTATAAGTCTTATGACCTGTGGAAATGGAAGTAGCTGTAGAAGCGGAATCAGGACAGAATGAAGTGCTGTCATAGGTCTGCGCAGAGCCTGCTACCGGAAATTTCATCATATTCAGCTTGCTTTCACTTGTAAGAATATCATCTCCATCATCTTCAATTGCATTCAGATAATAGTTTGTTGTCTGAACCTGAGGATAACTCATTCCATCACCAATAAACAAGAAAATATATTTCGGAACTTTTGGTTCATCTGCTGCTGCCCCCTGTGCCGGAACCGCACAAGCGGTCATTGCTGCTGCTAATAATAATGCGCTGATCTTTTTTGCTTTCATGTACATTTTCTCCTTCTTTTTCATAAAGCGATTAATTCGAACACGTATGATTTTATACATTATTTGTAAAATCCGCTGTTTTCCCCCTGTTAAATTCCGGCAAAAAATAAGCTGTCGGTGTAAAAAATCCTTTCACACTGACAGCATTATTATAACTTCTAAAATTTATATCAAGCAATTATTCGGTTAAAACAAGTCCTTAACCAACCTTCTTTGCCTTGGGATATACCTGCGCCATCCGCTCATCGTCAAAATGTTTGTCCACCCAGCTTTCAAAGCTGTTTTCCGCTTCTATGCCATTGCTTCTGGCATTATAACGCGCAAGTGCAGCGCTGGATACAATTCCGTCAGCAAGCATAAATATAATAAGGAGCCAGGTAATGATTTTTCCAATTTTCACCGGAATCTTCTCGATCAGCCTGGAAACAGGCGGATAGAATATTTTAAACCATGCCACTGCAGCAAATCCCCAGAAAAAACAGTACAGAAGATTGATTCTTCCACCAAGGTTAAACGGGATATCGCTGTAATCCCAGAATACGGTTCCAAACACGATTTCTGTGAAAACACTGCAGATATATTCATAGGCACCACCAAGAAATGTACCCATCCAGAAAAGGAACTGCTGGGAGCGGTTTCTGTATTTATAGAGAAGGGCTGTAACCGCTGCAATGGCAAGTCCCCACACAATACTGAAATCTCCCCATACCACACTGCTGCGGCTCATCCAATATCCGGCTGTGATCCTGCAGAAAATAGTCTCTGTAATATCTCCAAGAAATGCGCCGATAAAAAACAGCAGTACGATTTTATAAAAGCTGCAGCCGTAGGCAAAAATCTCCGGATGTGCCTCTTCGCTCTCCGTGTGCTGCTTCTGAGGATAGGCTTTGGTAATTCGACGATTTACAACATCATCAATTTTTGCCCCAAGCTTCTTTGTTACAGAGTCAATATCCCGGTCAGCAGCAATCCATCTTTCAGGATTCTTGCTGTGCCCAAAAAGGATGGTCAGTGTGGCAATTGCATCCACTGCCAGAAACCCCAGCAAAACCAGTATGATAATTCTGCTTATAAGACCTGGGAGCATGCCATACAAGGACATGCAAAGCCCATTTCCGATTTTGATCACAAATACACCAAGAATACCCCAGACACAGGAGGTCGGCACACTGACATAGCCGTCCAGATTCCACTTGATCTTGCGGTAATCCCACCATCTTTCGTGATACCACATCTCAATTAAATGACCAGCGATCCATTCAAGCAGGGAAGCTACAATGGCACAGCCAAGAAACAGCCAGATGCCCGTCAGTTCTCTTGTAAATGCAGTAATGAAGAATCCGCCGAATCCATAGATCAGACAGAATGGTCCATTAATAATACCTCTGTTTGCGAATTTCTTCTGTTTCAGGGAAGCAAGGACTGTCTCAAGCACCCATCCTGCAAAGGAATAGATGAGAAACAGCCATAGTAATTTCCAGATCATATGCATGTCTCCTCTTTTGTTTATTGAAATATAAAAACGTTCCGGGAAAACCCGATTAGAATATCATAGCACAATAGAGCGTGTTTGAAAAAGGTTTTCTGCAAGATGTATGTCACAATAAAGGCGCCGTAACGGGCTACGACAACTGAATTCGGGCAAAATATACCGCGGGGTGGGGCGTGCAGATTGTGGGAATAATTTTTCAAACACGCTCTGACCCCAAGAATAAAGCCTGTATTCCAGCTGCTGGTTCTCATATAATTTACATTCTATGCCAACAGTCTGAAAATACAGGCTTTTCATTTTTATTTTATGCCTCCCGGATAACCCCTCTCGGACAGGCCTCCTTGCAGGCTCCGCATCCTGTACACTTCTCATAATCAATATGTGCACAGAAATCTTCCACGGTAATTGCACCGTTTGGACATGTTTTTTCGCACTTCTTACAGCCGATACATCCAATCTCACAGGCATCCATCACCTGTTTGCCCTTATCATGGGAGCTGCAGTCCACAGCCACTTTCTGGTCGTACGGAATCAGCTCGATCAGATGTCTCGGACATTTGGCAACACATTTACCACAGGCTTTACATGCTTCTTTATCTACTACTGCAATGCCATCTACAATATGAATGGCATCAAATGGACAGACCTTTACGCAGCTACCAAAGCCACAGCAGCCATATGTACAGGTCTTTGCTCCGCCGTTTGGCACGAAAGGAAGCATCTCGCAGTCTTCCACTCCAGTGTAAATATACTCTTCTTTCGCTTTTTCACAGGTTCCGGAGCATTTTACATGAGCTACCTGACGGGCAGTCTCAACTGCCGCCTGTCCCATAATACCGGCAATTATTTTCCCAACAGGCTCGCCGCCTACCGGGCAACGGTTTACAGGCGCTTCACCTTTGGCAATTGCTGCTGCCAGACCATCACAGCCCGGATATCCGCAGCCACCACAGTTATTTCCAGGAAGAGCTTCTCTTATGGCAACTTCCTTCTCATCAATTTCAACAGCAAATTTTTTTCCGGCTGCTCCAAGAAAAACACCGATGAAGAGGCCTACTGCTGCAACCAGAATTGTTGCTGCTATAATCGCACTAATATTCATCCCGACGCCTCCTTAAATTAATCCTGAAAATCCGAAGAACGCAATCGCCATCAGTCCAGCTGTCAGAAGAACGGTTGGAAATCCCTGGAAAGCTTCCGGAATATCGTTGTAGGCAATTTTCTCACGGATTCCTGCCATCAGCACAATAGAAATGGAGAAACCAAATGCTGTTGCGAAACCGTTTACAGTGCCTTCCAGAATATTGTAATCCTTCTGCACGTTTGTAAGAGCCACACCAAGAACTGCGCAGTTTGTGGTGATCAGAGGCAGATACACGCCAAGTGCTTTGTAAAGAGAAGGCATACTTTTCTTCAGGAACATTTCTACGAACTGCACCAGTGCTGCAATGATCAGAATGAACACGATAGTCTGAAGGTAAGTCAGATCAAGCGGCTGAAGGATCAGCTTGTAGATCACACTTGTTACAAAGGAGGACAAGGTGATTACAAAAATAACCGCACCGCCCATACCAGCTGCCGTATCTGTAGTCTTGGAGACTCCAAGGAAAGGGCAAAGTCCCATGAACTGGCTCAGGACTACGTTATTTACCAGCGCAGAGCTTACAATGATCAGTAATAATTCTTTCATCTTCTCTTACCCCCTTTTTCCCGAACACATGGAATTTCCGCAGGAAGCACAGCCACCCTTGCAATCCGGATTGCTTGGATCGATGCCCCGTTTTGCAGCACCAATCTTGAATTTGTTCTGAAGCGCAGATAAAAATGCAAGGACAAAAAATGCGCCAGGTGCAAGAATAAAGATGGTTACCGGCTCATAGCCCATTTTTCCTGCTGCAGTGTCTGCAAGAGGAAGGATCTGTTTGCCGAAAATACTGCCGGCACCGATCAGCTCACGTACTGCTCCGATGCAGGTGATGCTTAAAGTAAATCCAAGTCCCATTCCAATACCATCAAAAAGTGAGGGAATTGGTTTGTTCTTGGATGCATAAGCCTCTGCTCTTCCCAGGATGATACAGTTTACAACGATCAGCGGAATGTAAATTCCAAGGGAAGAATACAAAAACGGAATAAAGCCCTGGAGAAGCATCTGCACAATTGTTACAAAGGATGCTACAACAACAATGTAAGCAGGCATACGCACACTGTCCGGAATAAAATTACGGAGCAGGGAGATCATCAGGTTGGATGCTGCCAGAATCACCGTTGTGGTAAGTCCCATTCCGATACCATTGATTGCAGATGTGGTGATGGCCAGTGTTGGACACATACCAAGCATCAGCACAAAAGTAGGATTTTCTTTGATAATACCATTTATCAGTCGTTCAGATGGTGTATTCTTTTTCATTTCTGGCTGCCCCCTTTCTCATAACGGAATGCGGCAAGTCCTGCATTGACGCCATTTGTCATGGCATTTGTGGTAATTGTCGCACCACTTAAAGCATCGATCTCATCATCAGAGGTGGCACCAGTTTTTGTGTAGGTAAATTTCTCTACGTTCTTATCCTTGAACTGATTTTTAAAATCATCTGTAGTTGCACGCATACCAAGACCAGCGGTCTCACTGATGGATAAAATGGAAATTCCGTTCAGAGTTCCATCATCCTGAACGCCCATGGCAAACTGAATGTCCCCGCCATAGCCTTCTGAGGTTGTTACGGTAAAGGCATAGCCAAGTTCATTTCCCTGGTCATCCTTTGCCAGCATGACTTCATCAATATTCTGAGCTTTGAAACCGTTTTCATCCAGATAGCTTTCCAGATCCGTATCCTCACCGCTTGTAACTGTCTCGAAGCTGGCTGCATCAGCAAATACTGCCTTATATGCCTCTTCTTTCTCTTTCGCCTGCTGGCTTGCAATCGGACCTGCTGTAATATCGTTTACAAGACCAAGAAGCAGCCCGGAAACCAGTGTGATCACGGTCAGCGCAAGAGTATCTTTTACGATCTTATTTTTCATTTCTTCGCGCCTCCTTTTCCAAAAGCAACCGGACGGGTGAAACGCTCAATCTGAGGTACCAGCAGGTTGCAGAAAATAATCGCATAGGAAACGCCCTCTGCGGAAGCTCCGAAAATACGGAAAATTCCGGTAAGAACACCAAGACAGACGCCATATACATACTGCCCCTTTGGTGTAATGGGGCTTGTAACGTAGTCCGTCGCCATAAACCATGCACCAAGCATAAGACCACCACCACAGAGATGGGTGAGCAGATAATTTACATCAAAGCCTTTGCCGGAAGCGAGCATGTAGATGATCACAAATACTGCAAAGCTGCCGATATAGGTCAGCGGAATTCTGGCGCTGATCACTTTGTAGCAAAGCAGGATTGCTGCACCGATCAGGATGGCAATTACAGAAGTCTCTCCGATGGTTCCCTGGATATTACCAAAAATCAGATTCTTAACCGGAACGGAGGAGCCTGCCACAAAGCCATGGTCACGAAGAGCGGCCAGAGGAGTGGCGCCTGTCACACCGTCAACTGCACCTTTAAAGCTGTCTGATACAGAAAAATCTGTCATCTTGCCGGCAAAGGAAATCATAAGGAAACAGCGGGCTGCCAGGGCCGGATTCATAAAGTTCTGTCCAAGACCGCCAAAAAGCTGTTTTACCACAATAATTGCAAAAATACTGCCGAGCACCGGGATCCAGAGCGGAATTCCTGCCGGCATATTCAGGCCGATAAGAAGTCCGGTTACCACTGCACTGAAATCCTTCACAGTGTTCTTTTTGTGCATAAAATGATCATATAACCACTCTGCAAGCGCTGCTGAACCGGTGGATACCACCAGAACGGCAAGAGCCTTTAATCCATGATTATAAATTCCCATAAGGGCAGCAGGCAAAAGCGCTATGACAACCAGCTGCATGATTTTTGCAGTGGTCATCCTTGCCCGGACATGGGGATTAGATGATACATTAAACATTTGTTCCATTCGTTTCTTCCCCCTTATTATTTCTTCTTCCTGCTTGCCAGAACCATTTTACGCATGGACTTAATGCTCTGGGTCAGCGGACGTTTGGCCGGACAGATGTAACTGCAGCAGCCGCATTCACAGCATTCCATTCCATCAAACTTCTGGAAGCTCTCCATATCGCCGCGCTGTGCAAAGGTCGCAAGTCTTGCCGGAATAACATGTCCGGGACAGACACTTACACAGCGTCCGCAGTTAATGCAGGCTGTCTCTTCCTCTTTCGCATCTGATACCGGGTCACTCTGCATACACAGAAGGGAAGAAGAGGTCTTCACACATGGTACATGAAGATCATACATGGCAAATCCCATCATAGGACCGCCGGAAATCACCTTACCGGCATGCTCCTTCAGGCCACCGGCTGCGTCGATCAGTTCGGCCATATCCGTTCCTGTACAGACTTCAAAATGTGCCGGACGGTTGATGCCCTTACCAGTTACTGTGAAAATCCGCTTCATGATCGGTCTTCCAAGTGCCACTGCGTCATAAATACTGCATATTGTTTCAACATTATCTACAATACATCCGGCATCTGCTGGAAGCATGGATGAGTTGATTTCTCTTCCTGTCACTGCATAGATCAGGGTACGCTCACCACCCTGGGGATATTTGGTCATCAGTTCTTTTACTTCGATATTCGGGACTCCGGCAGCCAGTTCTTTCATTCTGGCAATACAATCCGGCTTATTGTCCTCAATGCAGATACAACCCTTTGCATTTGGAAAAAGTCCGACTACGATTTTCAGTCCTTCCACAACCTTCTCCGGCTGATCCATCATGCGCCTGTAATCACTTGTAAGATAGGGCTCACATTCTGCACCGTTCACCAATATGTATTCAATCTTGTCAGGCTCCTTGGGGGAAAGCTTCACATGTGTGGGGAAGCCTGCACCACCAAGACCTACTACACCGCCATCGCGAATCCTTCCGATAATCTCCTCACGGGTAAGCGAAGCCGGATCTGCCGGGTGGAATTCCACCTCTTCATACAGTCCGTCATTCTCCACTATAATGGAATCTACCATACTTCCGGTAGCTGTCAGACGTTTCTCGATGCCTTTCACCGTACCGGATACAGAAGCATGAACAGGGGCAGATACAAATCCGCCTGCTTCTGCGATCATCTGGCCTGCAAGCACGTGGTCCCCCTTTGCAACCACAGGCTTCGCCGGAGCACCAATGTGCTGGGACAATGGATACGCCAGATCTGCCTTAGGGAGATATTTCTCCACCGGGCAGTCCTTTGACATTTCTTTCCCCTCGAAGGGGTGTACGCCTCCTTTAAAAGTTAATCGCACTAATATTCACCGCCTTTATATTATTGATCACTGACTCTTTTGTCTGCAGCAACCTGATTTATTGTCTGTTTGATTTATATTATTAATATCACTTTTGTCTGAGTATTTATTCAGCGTCTTTATTTTTCCTGCCAAATCCATATTTCTTATGGAGCTTATATCCACGGTTCAGATTTGGATATGCCTTTACAAAACGCTGCATGTTGTGGCTGACCTTTCCAGCCATAGCCTCTTTACGCTTCTGAAGCTCTTCAGAGATATCTGACATCATAGCAGTTCTCTTCTCTTCCAGTTCCTTGATCAGTGCAACATCATCAAGGCGTCCCAGCTTATTCTCCAACTGTTTCTTGATTCTATCTCTGGAAAGTCCGCTGCTCTCCTCCAGATTCTCCATCTTCTCACGCGCCTGTACAAGCAGTTCTGCACGCATCTGATCCAGTGCCTGCTCCCATGCAGGAATACGCTCGTGCAAATGGAAAGCGGCAGCTGCAGAAAAAGCAAAATCCACAATGTAAACGACTGTAATTACACAGACAGCCACCTCTCCAGTTCTTCTGGTATACAATTCTGTAAATTCCTGAACTACCGGATGAAGCACTCTGAAAAGCCCAACGGTAAACACCCCCCATCCAAGGGAACAGCCCAGACAGATACGTCCCTGGAAATTAAACTTGTTATCACTGTAATCCCACCAGGATGTGTGGAAAATATTCTCCATCAACACTGCTGTCACATATTCCAGTGCAGTGGCGACTACAACTCCACCCACAAATAAAAGAAGCAGATTATCACTGATGGGAAGAAGAATCAAGTATACAGCAAGAGCTCCACAGCCATATATGGTACACAGGGGACCATTTATAAATCCTCTGTTTATCAATTTGCCCTTTCGCACAGACACGTAGCAGGTTTCCCAAAGCCAGCCAAGAAAACTGTATATGTAAAACCAATTGGCAATGTGATAGAAATCCACTCCATTAATTGCTAAATCCCACATAGGTTTCTCCTTTTCTTTATATATTCTGACTATTCTATACATTCTACTATACCGCATTTTATGAAAAAATTCACTACCTAAAAATAAAAAAATTGTGTATAATTAAATACAATCCATGAAAGGAGTATAAACATGCTGATTGTTAAAAAAATGCCGATTTTACAAGGTTTTCCGGACTTTGAGACTGTTAAAAATTTATCTGGAAATGCTGCTGAGGATGTCAATTTTTCACCATTATTTTATGATATTGAAACCACTGGATTGGGACGAAATTCATCTTTTTTATATTTAATTGGTGCAGTTTGCTATGAATCTGGTTCCTGGCAGCTATATCAGTGGCTTGCACCCGATTTCCGGGAAGAAAAAGCATTATTGGAGCTTTTTTCAGAATTTATAAAAAATTTCAGCTGTACCATCCAATACAATGGAGATTCTTTTGATCAGCCTTACCTTCAGGCTCGTTATAAATTCTATGAGCTACCAGATCCTTTTGAGGGGATTTCTTCTTTTGACCTGTATAAAGTGCTTCGCCCTCTGAAGGGATTTTTAAAGCTCCCAGGGTTAAAGCAGGAACAGATGGAAGCCTTTCTAGGAGAACAGAAGCGCATTTACTGTAATGGCGGGGAATGCATTAAAATCTATAAAAAATATATGGCACACCAGGAGCAGACAGACCTGGATACGGTTATGGGACACAATATGGAAGATCTTCTCGGACTTGGAGATGTGTTTAAGATGATGGGGTATCTTGCGCTCAGGGATGGTGCATTTACTGTTCGCGGAACTGATTTTGACGGGGACAATCTGATTTTGCAGATAAACCCCCATTACAGCCTGCCCGCTTCCTTTTCTAACGGCACAGAAGAATTCTATATTACAGGTCAAGACAACCTGGTAAGCCTCCTTGTAAAGCCTTTAAATGGCCGTATCCGCCAATATTACAGTGATTACAAAAGTTATGATTATCTGCCCGGAGAGGACATGGCAGTCCCTAAATCTATTAGCAAATTTATGGAAAAAGGACTGAAAAAATCTGCTACAAGAGAGACCTGTTATACCTGGTTTCCATGCACAGAGGAATTTCTGGAAAATGAAGAAAAGCAAAAGCAATATTTAATACATACCCTGGAATATTTATTTTGGAAATTAAAATAAACTTTCAACCTATATTTCAAAATTCCCAAAACCTTTTTCAAACATACTCTAACTTCCAAAGCATATAAAATCTCACGTAAAAAAGACATCACCCCCAGAGCGTATCTGAAAAATCATTCCCACAATCTGAGCACCCCACTTGCGGGAGATTCACCCGAATTCGGTTGTCGTAGCTCGCTACGGCGCCTTCATCCGGACAAAATCTCCCGCAAATTGTGACGCACATCTTGCAGAAAGCCTTTTCCAGACACGCTCTAACAGACAATGTCTTTTTATCAACATCATATTCATGATATCAAAACTAACCGCCATTCACAAATCCTGTGAATGGCGGTTAGTTACATGGGATAAGAGAAATGCACAACACTTCCCTCTTGGTTAAATTATTCCTCTACAGACTCTTCCTCAGCCGGAGCCTCAAGAGCTTTCATGCTAAGGCTGATCTTCTTGTCTTCGCCATTGAAATCAACAACTTTAGCCTGGATTTCCTGTCCGATGGTAAGCACATCAGATGGTTTTGCAACGTGCTCTCTGGAAATCTGAGATACATGAAGAAGTGCATCTACGCCAGGTGCAAGCTCAACAAATGCACCGAAGTCTGTCATACGTGCAACTTTACCAGTTACTACGTTTCCAACAGCGAAATCCTCAGCAGCTGTAAGCCATGGATTCTCCTCTGGGAATTTCATTGTAAGAGCAATCTTCTCGCCCTTGATATCTTTGATCATAACCTTTACAGTCTCACCAACTGTGAAGACTTTCTTCGGGTTCTCTACTCTGCCCCAGGACATCTCAGAGATGTGAAGCAGTCCGTCAGCGCCGCCCAGATCGATGAATGCACCAAAATCTGTAACGTTCTTAACAACACCCTCTACTGTATCGCCAACATGGATACGCTCCATAAGCTCCTGCTGTTTCTTAGCTTTCTCAGCAACAAGAAGCTGTTTGCGGTTACCAATGATGCGACGTCTTCTTGGATTGAACTCTGTGATAACGAACTCAATCTCCTGATCAGCATATTTGCTGAGATCTTTCTCATATGTGTCGGAAACAAGGCTTGCAGGAATGAATACACGTGTCTCCTCAACGTTAACACATAATCCACCGTCAAGTACCTGAGTTACAGGAGCTTTTAATACTTCCTGATTCTCGAATGCTTCCTCAAGGCGTTTATTGCCTTTCTCTGCAGCAAGTCTCTTGTAGGTTAAGATAACCTGGCCTTCGCCATCGTTTACCTTAAGCACTTTGGCTTCCATGGAGTCACCTACATGTACAGCGTCTGTGAGTACTACGGAAGGATCATTGCTATATTCACTCTTGGTGATAATACCATCAGCTTTATAGCCAATATTCAGGATAATTTCATCTTCTTTCACATCGATGACCTTTCCCTGTACGATTTCTCCATTTCTGATTGTTTTTACGGAATCTTCCAGCATCTGTTCAAAACTTAATTCTGACATGTTCTTGAACCTCCTCAATAATTTTCTTTGGGGTTGAAGCCCCTGCTGTAATACCTACATAACTACTGCATTGGAACATATCTGAATCCAAGTCTACAGGTGTTTGTATATAGTAAGTATTTTCACATTCCTTTTTACATATTTCAAACAGCTTTTGAGTATTGGAACTATGTCGGCCTCCTACGACTAACATAGTGTCTACCTCTCCGGCTATGCTCTTTGCTTCTCTCTGCCGTTCTTCGGTAGCATTACAAATAGTGTTTAAAATATTAAGAATATTTAAAACAGTATTATCATACCTCTTTTTTGAAAGAATTTCAACTAAATCTTTAAATTTATTATAATTAAATGTTGTCTGAGACACAATACATATGTTTTTGTCAATCGGAAACACAAAATCCAGTGCATCCTGCTCGGTTCGAATTACCGTGTAAGGTCCCATGCACCAGCCGCAGATTCCCACAACTTCCGGATGATCCGGGTCTCCTATGATCACAATATGGGCGCCTGCCCTGCTCTCTTTCTCTACGATCCGGTGAATTTTCAGAACAAAGGGACAGGTTACATCCACATAGGAAAGTCCGTATTCTTCCAGATGGTCATAAACCTCTTTTCCCACACCATGTGAGCGGATCACAACCGTGCTGCCCTCAGGAAGTGTTCTCAGATCATCCTCAGATGCCACTCTGACCCCCTTCTTTTCCAGATCATTCACTACTTCTTCATTATGAATAATTGGACCCAGGGTAAAAAGCCTGTCAGGACAACTGCCGATTAGCTCGTAAACCTTGTCTACAGCACGCTGTACGCCAAAACAAAAGCCTGCTGTTTTCGCAACCTTCACTTCCATGGTTATTCCACCTTATCTTTGTAGATTCCGAGAATTGCAGCTACAACTTCGTCAATATTCATGAAAGAAGAATCTACAAGCACGGCATCTTCAGCCTGCCGGAGCGGGGAAATCTCTCTTGTCATATCCTGATGATCCCGGTTTTCAATGTCTTTCTTGATTTCTTCAAGATCAGCACCCTCGCCCTTGGCAAGATATTCATCATAACGCCTCTTAGCTCTGGTCTCCACGCTGGCAGTAAGATAAATCTTCACCTGTGCGTCCGGAAGAATTACAGTTCCAATATCCCTGCCATCCATTACAACATCGTTCTTTGCTGCCAGATTTCTCTGAAGATTGAGAAGATGTGCCCTTACCGCCGGGTTTGCAGATGTTTTGGATGCCATGTTTCCAACCTCTTCCGTACGGATATACTGATTTACATTCTCACCGTTAAGAATTACAACCTGCTCTCCATTTTCATATCGAATGGAAACCTCAGCGCTCTGACAGTTATCTGCAACTGCTTCCGCATCTGTTCCGTCAATTTCATTTCTCAGCAGATAAAGTGCTACGGCGCGGTACATAGCGCCTGTATCTACATAGATAAAAGACAGCTCCTTTGCCACTCTCTTTGCAATTGTGCTTTTGCCTGCTCCTGCCGGCCCGTCAATGGCAATGTTACATCCCATTTTCTCTGTTACCTCCTCTTAAATCGCAGTTTTTTCACTTCTTACATTTATAACAGATTTTCATCCATTTTTCAATGCCATGGCTGCCAGATACGCAGTTGACCAGGCAATCTGAAGATTATAGCCACCGGTTACCGCATCCAGGTCAAGCACTTCTCCAATAAAATAGAGATTTTTTACCTTTCGGGATTCCATAGTTCCCGGCTGAATGTCCTTCACAGAAACACCGCCTCTTGTAATAACTGCTTCTTTATATTCTCCCATTCCATTGATGGTAAATGGGAAAGCTTTCACCAGTTCTTCAAAGTGAATTCTTTCTTCCCTGGAAATATCGTGTATCTTTTTTTCCGGAGAAATACCACCCAGTTCCAGCATGACAGGTGTAAGGGATGATGGAAAAAGTACGCCGATCACATTCTTAAACTGTTTATTCTGTCCTGCCTCAAATTCCCGCAGAATCCTGGCATCCAGCTGTTCCATGGTAAGGGCAGGCTTCAGATCCAGATAAGCATTCAATTCTCCGGATTTCTGCAGTTGTTTGCCAATATGTGCGCTTGCAGATAAAATCATGGGGCCTGTCACGCCAAAGTGGGTGAACATCATCTCACCAAAATCCCGGAAGAGCACCTTTTTGCCTGACTTAATCGTAAGTTCGGTGTTTTTTAAGGAAAGTCCCTGAAGTCTTGGGATATAATCCTCTTTTGTCTTAAGAGGAACCAGTGACGGAGAAAGCTCCTTTACTTTATGGCCGGTTTCCTCCGCAAAGCGATAGCCGTCACCTGTGGAGCCTGTTGACTGATAGGAAAGTCCTCCAGTGGCAACCAGAACATGATCGCCCTCCATAAAACTTCCATCTGCCAGTTCTACACCTGTTACCCGGCTGTGATGTGCCTTTTTCTCATCCACGTCCGGTTCCTCATAGGGACTGACCTTCACCGTTTTCACCACTGTGCGAAGATGGATATGTGCACCAGCTTTCTTAAGTTCCCGTTCCAGACCGCGGATAATATCTGAAGAATGGTCAGACACAGGGAAAACCCGGTTGCCTCTCTCTGTCTTCAGTGGAACTCCCGCTTCTTCAAAGAATTCCATTACATCCTGGGGCGTGAAAGAATAGAAAGCACTGTACAGGAATTTCGGGTTAGACATAACTGCCCGGAACAGTTCTTCCGTGTCACAGTTATTTGTAACATTGCATCTGCCTTTTCCTGTAATATACACTTTCTTTCCAAGTTTCTCGTTTTTCTCCAGGATGTGGACCTCATGTCCTGCCCTTGCCAGATAAACACCGGCCATCATTCCGGCAGCACCGCCGCCTATGATCAGTATTTTACTCATTTACATACCTTTCATAAAACAGATTTGCAACTATTCAGTAACTACCGAATAGTTACAGTTACTGTTCACTGGGAACGTTCCGCGAGGTGTTTTTTGTGAACAAAGTTCACAGAAAACCCGAGAATTGCGGCGCGAAATCATGCAAAGCATGATTTCTGTGCATCGCGAAGCGCGTTACTGTGAACGGAGTGAACAGTAACTAGTTACACAAATTTTACTTATATTTTTCAAAAAGACACGTGCAAAAGGCTTCTCTGCACGTGTCTTTCATTATTTTTGTCAGCAAAGTGTCTATAGGCCAGACACTGACAAATTATTCCTCACTGATTAAACCGGATATGCTCCGTTTTTGGTATCAGCAACCGTCTCATCCACCTTTTTCTCCTGAGCCTGACGATACTTGAAGAAGTCAGTAGCAACCTGTGGGAACAGTGCATAGGACAGAACGTCCTCATCCTGCTCTTTATACTGTGCCATCTCGCCTTCAAGTTTGCCCAGCTCATTCTCAAGAAGATCTGCCGGACGGCATGTGATCGGCTGTGTGTCACCGATACATTTCTTCTGAACTTCTGGATTGAATGGTTTTGCTGTAGCACCATATTTTCCGCTGAGAACATCTTTTGTCTCTTTGGTAACCATCTTGTATCTCTCGCCCATGAGAACGTTAAATACAGCCTGTGTACCAACGATCTGGGAAGACGGAGTAACAAGCGGCGGCTCACCAAGGTCTTTACGTACACGCGGAACTTCCTCAAGAACATCATAGAACTTGTCTTCTGCATGCTGCTCTTTCAGCTGGGAAGTAAGGTTGGATAACATACCACCTGGTACCTGATACAGAAGAGTCTTGATGTTTACGCCAAGGTTCTTCGGATTCAGAAGGCCGCTCTCAAGAGCCTCGTCACGCATTGGACGGAAGTAGTCTGCGATCTCAGCAAGAAGCTGCTGATCAAATCCAGTATCATATGGAGTGCCTTTGAAGGTCTCAACCATAACCTCAGTTGCAGGCTGGGAAGTACCCAGTGCAAATGGAGACATTGCAGTATCGATGATATCAACACCAGCTTCAACAGCTTTTAAGTAAGTCATGGAAGCTACACCAGAGGTGTAATGTGTATGAAGATCGATCGGGATCTTAACAGTCTCTTTCAGGGCTGTAACAAGCTCAGTTGCCTTATATGGAAGAAGAAGGCCGGCCATATCTTTGATACAGATAGAGTCTGCACCCATTTCCTCAATACGTTTTGCAATGCTTGTCCAGTACTCAAGAGTATACGCATCACCAAGTGTATAGGAAAGAGCAACCTGTGCATGGCCATGCTCTTTGTTTGCAGCATGTACAGCAGTCTGAAGGTTACGAAGGTCATTCATACAGTCGAAAATACGGATGATATCGATACCATTTGCCAGAGATTTCTGAACAAAATACTCTACTACATCATCAGCGTATGGACGATATCCAAGAATGTTCTGGCCACGGAAAAGCATCTGCAGCTTTGTGTTCTTGAATCCTGCACGTAATTTACGAAGTCTTTCCCACGGATCCTCATGAAGGAAACGAAGGCTTGCATCGAAAGTAGCACCGCCCCAGCACTCAACTGCATGGTAGCCTACTTTATCAAGTTTATCAACGATTGGAAGCATCTGCTCTGTTGTCATACGGGTTGCAATCAGGGACTGATGTGCATCACGCAGAATGGTTTCCACAATTTTAACAGGTTTTTTTTCAATTTCTGCCATAATTGTTCTCCTTATTTATTTAGTTCATCCGGACTTCCCGGTTTCACTATAGAAAGCCGGGAAAAATCCGAATTTCTGGTATCATTATTAGATTCCGTAAATAGCCATAAATGCTCCGGCAGCAACGGCTGTACCGATAACACCGGCAACGTTTGGTCCCATTGCATGCATCAGAAGGAAGTTGGTAGGATCTGCCTCAGCACCAACCTTCTGGGAAACACGGGCTGCCATAGGTACCGCAGATACACCGGCGGAACCGATAAGCGGATTGATCTTGCCGCCTGTAAGCTTGCACATAAGCTTTCCGAGCATAACACCGCCAAAAGTACCACATGCGAATGCCACAAGACCTAATACAACGATCTTCAGAGTATCCACATTCAGGAATGCCTCTGCACTTGTGGAAGCACCAACAGATGTACCAAGAAGGATAACTACGATGTACATAAGTGCATTGGAAGCTGTCTCTGTAAGCTGTTTTACAACGCCGCACTCTCTGAACAGGTTACCAAGCATAAGCATACCAACCAGAGGAGCTGTTGTCGGAAGGATCATGCAGACAACGATTGTGATTACGATCGGGAAGAGGATCTTCTCAAGCTTGGATACAGGACGAAGCTGCTCCATCTTGATCTTACGCTCTTTCTCAGTGGTAAACAGTTTCATGATCGGAGGCTGGATGATCGGAACCAGTGACATATAAGAATATGCAGCCACGGCGATCGGTCCCATAAGAGCAGTCTGACCAAGCTTACCTGCAAGGAAAATGGAGGTCGGGCCATCTGCACCACCGATAATGGAGATTGCTGCTGCTGCTTTTCCGTTGAATCCAAGGAAGATTGCAAGGAAGTAAGCCATATAGATACCGAGCTGTGCTGCAGCACCCATCAGGAAGCTCTTCGGGTTCGCGATCAGCGGACCAAAGTCTGTCATAGCACCTACACCCATAAAGATAAGGGAAGGAAGAATACTCCACTCATCAAGGATGTAGAAGTAATGAAGAAGACCACCAACACCGTTGGACATGTCTTCCGGATTTGCCATAATGTCCGGATAAATATTAACAAGGAGCATACCAAATGCAATGGGAACAAGCAGAAGAGGCTCAAATCCCTTTGCAATGGCAAGATATAAGAATACACAAGCAACCACGATCATCAGGTAGTTTCCCCATGTCAGGTTAAAAAAAGCAGTCTGATGGATCAGGTTGGACAAAGTGTCTGCTACGTAAGACATCCTATTACCTCCCGACTTAGTTCATTGTTGCCAGGGTATCTCCATTTTCTACAGAGGCACCTTCTGCAACATCAATGCTTGCAACGGTTCCGTCCTGAGGAGCTACAACCGGGATCTCCATCTTCATGGATTCCAGGATTACAATGTTGTCTCCGGCTTTTACAGCCTGTCCAACGCTTGCTGCGATTTTCAGAACCTTTCCAGGTACGGAAGCTGCAACCTTAACTGCGCCTGCTCCGGCTGCTGCCTTCGGAGCTGCCTTCGGTGCAGGTGCTGCCTTCGGAGCTGCTGCAGGAGCTGCAGCTGCTGGTGCAGAAACGCTTCCTGTCTCTTCAACAGTTACTTCATATGCTGTTCCGTTAACGGTAATTGTATAACTTTTCATTTTAGGATCCTCCTGTATTTATCTCTTTTTACGATTGATTTTGCGGATGGAACGAACAACGAATCCATCTGTAGTGGTTCCCTCAGCTGCTGCAATTGCTGCTGCGATAACCGCGATCAGTTCTGTATCGTCTGCTTCTGCTGCTTCCACTGGTGCTGCCACCGGTGCAGGGGCAGGGGCTGCTGCAGCCTGAGCTTTTTTCTTTGCTTCCGGATTCGGGATGAATCTGAACAGATAGATCAGGAAGCTCAGGAAAATAAGAACGATGAATACGATCGCAATACCCATGATAGTATTCATAACAGCTCTTCTTAAGGTCTCAGCCATGGAGTACTGTACATCAACAGTAAGGGATGTAGGTGTTCCTGTAGAAGCATCGAAAATATAAACGAAATTTGCATCTGCTTTCTCAAAGGAGACCGGTACAGTAACGGTATATCCGTCGTCAGAAGCCTTCACCTCTGTCTCTCCGGTTCTCTCCTTTAAAGCCCCAACTTCATCCTTGGAGCCTGCCCATGCAGTCATTGCTCCAACAGTAAACTCATCAGATGACTTGGTATAATTCTCAATATCTTCATCACTGAGAGCAATGATGGTATCGGTAAGTCCCTCAGCGGTAGTGACCAGGGTCTGCTTTACCGTGTCATCTACCTCATCAGCTGCCCATACGGAGGATACTCCGGTAAGAGTGAGAACTGCCATCATGAGAAGTACTGTGCAAAGGGAGGATACTTTCTTAAAAATCTGTTTCATATGCTCCACCTCGCTTAGACCGTGCCGTGTTTCTTGGACGGACGTTCTTCCCTTTTTGTGAACAGCATTTCAAATGCACCGATCACATATTTTCTTGTATCAGCCGGGCTGATAATGGTGTCAACATATCCTCTTGCTGCTGCAGAGGAAACAGAGTTCTGAAGTTCTCTGTACTCAGCTGCTTTCTCAGTAAGAGCTGCTGCGTCATCGCCTGCATACATGATCTTGGCTGCAAGGTCTGCATCCATCATACCGATCTCTGCGTTCTCCCATGCGTATACCATGTCTGCACCGATTGCTTTGCTGTTCATAGCTGTGTAAGCGGTTCCAAATGCTTTGCCGATCACAACGTTAACCTTCGGAACAGTAGCGTCTGCAAATGCATGAACCAGTGCTCCGACAGATTTCGCCATCATCTTCTCGCCACATACAGTAGCCTTAAAGCCGTTTACATTTGTAAGAGTAAGTACCGGGATCTCGAAAGCGTCACAGAATTTTACGAACTCTGCTGCTTTTCTTGCACCGCGTGCACTAAGGGTTCCATCAGACTCCCATACCTTTTTGCCTTCTGCATCATAGCTCTCGCTTCTGTTTGCAACAGCACCAACGGTAGCACCGTTCAGTCTGATAAATCCAACAGCAACGCTCTTGCCGTAGTCAGCTTTTACCTCGAAGAACTGGCCGTTATCAGCGATTCTGGAAAGTGCAATGGCTGTGTCACCTGTGCAGTTCTCAATATCCTCGCATACACGGTTCAGGTCGTCTGTGCACTCCATGTAAGAATCAGTGTCTTCGCAGTTAGATGGCAGATATGTTACGAGTTCACGGATTTTTCCAAGGATCTCGTCCTCAGTGCCGATTCCGTCTACAAGACCTGTCTCTTCGCTCTGGAATCTAGCTGAGGATGTGTCACATTTGGAAACGTGGTTGCCTTCAAGGGCGTTCGGGGTGTTTACAAACAGTTTGCCTTTCTTCTCTTCAACAAATGTGAAGTCTGTCAGTGCCGGTACAAGTGCCATACCACCACCGCAGGTACCGAAGATACCTGTGATCTGTGGGATCAGTCCGGATGCCAGAGTCTGTTTCATATAAATTTCACCGAATGCTTCCAGTGCGTCAGTTGCCTCCTGAAGACGGAGACCTGCACAATCGATCAGGCCGATCACCGGAGCACCGGTCTTCATAGCCATATCATAAAGTCTGGTAATCTTCTTGGCATGCATTTCACCAACGGTTCCGTTCAGTACGGAAACATCCTGGCTGTACACATACACCAGATTTCCATCGATTACACCATATCCGGTAATAACACCGTCTGAAGGTGCTTTTTTCTCAGTCATGTTGAAATCTGTATTTCTGGCTGTTACACTTTGGCCGATCTCAACAAAACTGTTCGCGTCAAGCAAAGAAGTGATTCTTGTGCCCGCTAAACTTTGTGTTGCGTTACTCATTCTTTCTTGCCCTCCATTTTATAATAATTTAAAAGTATAACCAAAAATTCTGCCGATTCTAATTGTACATTTTTTCACACAATTTTTCAATAGTTTTCCGTGTTTTTATGCAAAAAAATCCCTCGATTTTCGGGGGATTTTTTTATATATCATACATATTCCGTCAGGCTTTTTAGTGAAAAAAGTCATGAAACACCTTGTTTGCGCACCATAAATAGGTGATTTTGACAATATTGCGATCTGCTGTCACAAAATAGTTATCCAGGACAAGTTCTCCAAGGCTAAAAGTGACCTGACCAATTTTCTGCCCCTTTTTCACAGGTGCTGTCAAATTTTTCTCAATACGCAGATGGCAGGTAATCTTTTCCCCTTCTTTCAGAAGGATCTGTTTCTTTTTGTCAGAATCAGATGCCTGGATCTGGCCATTTATATATACATCTGCGAAACCTGTCCCAGTTTCTGTGAAAATTCTCCCGGAATTTTCCTGGTTTTCCTTACCAGATTCTTTCCCGCTGCTTTCGTCAGTCCCATCCTTTACTGGTATAGCCGGAATCTCCGGCTCCTGCCAATAGGTTTCCTTGTGAAAATTTGCTTTGCCATATTCCAGCAGTTTCATGGCATCTTTCCATTTATATGTCTTATTATTCGGCCAGCCGCAGCCAAGAAGGGAAATAATAAATTTTCTTTCCTCATTTTCACAGGCTGCCACATAACAATAACCCGCATTTCCTGTAAAACCGGTTTTTCCTGAAATGGCATCCGGAGTCATATCAAGAAATGCATTTGCATTATGGACGGAAAACTGACGTTTTCCTGTAATATCAGAAAAAGAATAATCCCTGGTCTGTGTGATATGAAGAAATGCTTTATTTTTCACAGCATAGCTCATGATCAAAGCCAGATCTCTTGCGGTAGTCTGATGAATGCCTCCTGCATCTGCACTGTCAAGACCGTTCGGCGTAACAAAATGAGTGTTCGTGCAGCCAATCTCCTTTGCTTTTGCATTCATCATTTTTGCAAACCCTTCCACAGAACCGCCAATGTGTTCAGCAATTGCCACAGCCGTATCATTATGGCTTTTCAACATTAAAGAATAAAGAAGATCTTCCAGGTAATACTGCTCCCCTTCCTTTAAATTCAGCTTTACTTCTGGTTGAGAAGCCGCATTTTCTGACACCATTACATAATCATCACCGGAGCCCTTTTCCAGTGCAAGGATACAGGTCATTACCTTTGTGGTACTGGCATTTGGGCGAGCTGTATAGCCCTCTTTTTCGTACAGTACCCGGCCAGAATCCCCATCCATAAGAACTGCTGATAAGGCATAGAGATTTCCAGGTCCGTCTGTTTCTTTCATATCAACAGCTGCCGGTATCATCTGCACAATGGAACTGACAGTCTTTTTTTCATCTGTGCCAGTGCTTCCTGACACCTGGGCAGCAGTGCATAAAACAAGTACAAAAGTCAGTGTAAAACAAAAGAATCTGTATCTGCTTTTCATAGTCCACCCCACATTCCGTTTATAGTATTTTACGCGGACCTGTCCCAAACTATGCAAAGCTCACTCTACAAGTTTTGCCTGATAAAAAGAACAGGTATCTTACAAAATACCTGTCCCTGAAATTGGTTCAATTTTCAGTTTGTATATCACAGCTAACCATTGTAAGTCAGATTCCATCGCTCAGACAACAGCATGTCCTCCTGGGAAAGCTGATACAGCTCCAGCAATTCTGCCGGTGCCTCTTTCACCTCTTTTTCAAACAATGTATTCAGCTGTTCCACAGGTTCCCTGCTGCCACCTGCCGGCTGAGCCATCATATAGTGATCGATCAAAGCAGACTGTGCTCTTCTTCCTCCAAGGCTGGAAAGCTTCGACAGACGCGCCCGTCTCGTCCCGCCATCGTCACATACCAGCAGATTTGTCATAAATTTCATCAGTTTAAGGCTCAGAAGAATATCTCCTGTTTTTACAAGAGGAAAAGCCTTGTGGATTTCCGCTGCATTTTTGCGTTTTGCTTTGATACAATCAGAAGGATAAAAGGCATATGGATTTTTCCCATTTTCTTCCATAAGGAAGCGGTCAAATTCAATTTCCAAAAGGCTGTGGGAAATCCTGCCCTTATCATTCATTTCATTTACAAAAGGATGACAGGAAGAGTCCAGAAGATAATGACAGCCAAAGCCAAGAAGATAGACAAGAAGCGCCTCATCACCAGTCTCTCTGACCTGCGCCATTCCCTGGGCAAAAAATGCCCGGGCTTTTTCTTTGTGCATACGGTATCCTACACTGCTTACGTGATTCTTAAAAATAAAATAATAGAAGAAAATATCCGGTCCGTGAAGACCGATCCGATACAGTTCACCGTTTTTCCGAATAATTTCTTTCACTTGATCGGGCAATTGCCTGTATACTTTCTGACCAAACAAATCATGTGCATATGTTGTGGGCATTTTTTATCTCCTGTCTTATCGCCTGCAGTTTATCTGCGGCTTACTTGTCCTGTTTCATTGTCTGCAGTTTATCCGCGGCTTACTTGTTCTGTTATATCGTCTGCAGTTTATCTGTGGCTTACTTGTCCTGTCTTATATATCCAGCTTCAGCTGTACTTCCTCTTCTGCCTCAGCCTTAAAATCCGCCATTTTTACCGGATCCACAGCCGGCAGCTCTTCCAGACCCTGCACACCAAATGTGCGAAGAAATTCTTCTGTAGTGCCGAAAAGGATCGGCCGTCCAGGTGCATCAAGACGTCCAAGCTCCTTTACCAGATTATACTCAACCAGCTTATTTACTGCATGATCGCTTTTTACTCCCCGGATCTTTTCAATCTCAGCTTTTGTCACAGGCTGCTTATAGGCTATAATAGACAGCGTTTCCAGCATAACATCTGTAAGGGCAGGTTTCTTAGGCTGTATGGCAATCCGGATCAGACAGCCATAGTAATCCCGTTTGGTGCACAGCTGATAAGAGCCCTCCAGCTCAATGATCTGGATTCCCCTTCCCTCATCCTTATATTTATCCATCAGATTATGGAGTAGTTTTTCTGTAGTTGGCTTATCCTGCTGGATTGCTTTCGCAATCTGACCTAATTCCACAGATTCACCCATCGCAAACAGGATTGCCTCAACGGCACCTTCTAATCGTTTAATTTCCATACACTATCCTTCTTCCTCTGCAAATTCTGTCAGATTCTTCCAGGTTTCCGGCTCTGTCACAACATTGATCTGGATGTCATCAAAAATCTCTTCCTGAACCACATGAATGTGTCCCATTTTTATCAGTTCCAGCACGGAAAGGAAGGTAACGATTACCTGTACTTTGGAACACTGCTTTTTCAACAGGTCCCGAAAACTGAATTTCCTGTGAGTCTTTGCAAATTCTTTCATCTCCAGCATTTTATCAGAAAGACTGACTTCTTCCTTCTCGATTTTTCCAAACTGACTTCGGATAGGGTCCCGTCTGTCGTCCTGCCGCCTGATGATCGACTGGTAAATGGCGTTTAATTTCTCAAGAGTAAGACCAGCCAGAAGTTCTGAGGGATCCACTGGCTCCCGATACTGAAGCACCTCCCTTGGCACATCCGGCTCACGGAAATAAACGCCGCTGGCATCGTCCATTTTGTCCTTCAGCTCATAAGACATATATTTATACATCTTATATTCCAGAAGTTTCTGAACCAGTTCCGCTCTGGGGTCCTCCTCTTCTCCTTCTTCATTGATTTCTTTTGGAAGAAGCATCCGGCACTTGATATCCAGAAGTGTGGCTGCCATGACCATAAACTCACTCATAACTCCAAGATCTTCTTTTTCCATAGCGTGAATGTATTCCATATACTGATCCGTAATCTCCACAATCGGTATATCATAAATATCAATTTTATTTTTATCAATAAGGTGAAGGAGCAGATCAAGCGGTCCTTCAAAAACATTCAGTTTTACGGGAATTGCCATGCGCTTTCCTCTCTCCCTTACGGTTTCATTTCTATAAAAATCAGCTCTCTTGGATTATGGATCCGAAGAGGCACTGTGTGTTCCCCGAGGCCTGCACTTACGATCATACATTTGCCATTTTTGTAAAAATCGCCGCAACAGTATTTTGGAAAAGGTATAAACTGGGAACTGATGGCTCCCACATGTCTGGAAAAACGGAGCACACCGCCATGGTAATGTCCAGACAGAATCAGGTCTGCCCCCCAGTGGAAATAGGTTCTGCCATATTTTGGGTTATGGGCAAGAAGAATATTTATGGCTTCCGGATCTGGCTTTCCCATAAGCTCTTCCATTTTTTCAGAAGTTAGCTTCGGGGAAAAAGGCTTGTGATAGTATTCCAGTGGAAGTTCCAGTCCATTTACCACAAAGGAATTGCCAGCCAGAACAACTTTGCTCTTCTCATTTGCCAGAAAACAGATTCCTTTTTGTTTCAACTCTGCCTGATATTTCAGGTACTCATTCCGATAAAGGTGCCCTTTGGCCTTCATTTTGGTTTCGTGGTTTCCCATGGCGTAAAAGATGGGGAAATTCTTCGCCAGTGTACAAAGCAGTTTTCTGGCAGTTTCCAGGGTGAAAGGATCCATCCGGACCACCATGTCTCCGGCAAGAAGAATGGCATCGGGGGCATTTTCCTGGATTTTTTTCAGCAAAGCACTATTCTCTTCGCCGAAAATGCTTCCGTGAAGGTCTGCAAGAACAGCAAAGCGCACGCTTTTTTTTATTTTCGGGTTATGGACTTCATAGGTTACAGTTCGAAATTTTTCCATAAATCTCCTTAAATACTTTGTAATTTCCAGAGCGTGTTTGAAAAAGGCCTTCTGCAATCTGCACGCCCCAGGCCCTGCTTACTTTCCAAATCCACAATTGGGGAAGGTACAGACTTTGCAGCTCAGGCAGAGACCGCCTTCTCCGTATGCAGCAACTTCTTCCGGGAAAATTTCATCGTCTGCCATGATTCTTGGCAGAACCAGGTCAAATACAGTACGCTTCGCATACATGACACATCCAGGAAGCCCAAGGATTGGGATGCATTTGCCCTCTTTCTCATAGTAAGCGATAAGAAGCATGGCTCCTGGCAGTACCGGTGCACCGTAAGTAACAACTCTGGCTCCTGTATCACGGATTCCTCCAGGTGTACGGTCATCTGGATCCACACTCATACCGCCGCTGCAGACTACCATGTCTGCACCCTGGTTAATAAATTCCATAATGTCGTCTGTGATCTGTGCCTTGTCATCTCCTGGAGTCGTCTGACCGATCACCTCAGTGGGGTACTCAGAAAGCTTTTCTTTTAATACAGGGGTAAAAGTATCCTGAATCAGACCTTTTTTTACCTCGCTTCCAGTTGTAACGATTCCAACCTTTTTAAAATGATAGGGAAGAATGGAAAAAATCGGTTCCGGGCCAGCGGCTTCCACAGCTCTGTCCATTTTTTCTTTTTCGATTACAAGAGGGATGATCCTGGTGCCAGCCAGTTTATCTCCTTTTTTTACCGGGAAGTCCCCATGGCGGGAAGCAATCATCATCTCCCCCAGAGAATTCACTGCCAGAAGGGCATCTCTGCGGATTTTCAGAACTCCGTCCTCGTCTGCTACCAGTTCGATCTTGCCTTCTTTCACATCAGTTCCATGCATGGAATCTCCTGCACAGATTTTATACAAAATATCAGCGCCCTCATTTTCATGAAGAATGCCTTCTTTCTTTTCCCACACAAAAAGATGTTCTTTTCCAACAGAAAGGAGCAGCGGAATGTCCTCTTCTTTCACAATATGTCCTTTGGAAAACAGAACGCCTTTCTTCTCATCCTTTATAATCTGTGTAATATCATGGCAGAGGATCTGGCCTGCTGCGTCTTCGGTTCTTATTTCTTTCATTCTGCAATTCATCCTTTCGCATATAATTGCTGTTTACGATCACAATCCGGCTTTGCAAAGTTTCGCATATACGCCGTCCTTCTCCATCAGCTCCTGATGTGTACCTTCTTCTGCAATTCCATCTTCGGTCAGCACCAGAATCCTTCTGGCATTGCGGATCGTGGAAAGACGATGGGCGATCACGAAGGTGGTTCGGTCTTTGGCAAGACGTTCCAGAGATTGCTGCACTACCTTCTCACTTTCGTTATCCAGGGCGGATGTTGCCTCATCAAAGATCAGGATCGGCGGATTCTTCAGAAAAGCTCTCGCAATGGAAAGACGCTGTTTCTGTCCTCCGGAAAGCTTCACGCCACGCTGTCCAATGTCTGTGCCATAGTTATCCGGCATTTCCATAATAAAATCATGAGCATTGGCAAGCTTGGCTGCGCGAATGACTTCCTCGTCGGTAGCGTCCGGACGGCCATACCGGATATTTTCCATAATGTTTCCTGCAAACAGATATACATCCTGCTGCACAATGCCAATCTGATTACGAAGATCCTTCAGTTTGATCTTTCGGATATCTTTTCCATCCAGATAAATGGCACCGGATGAAACATCATAGAATCTGGGGATCAGGCTGCAAAGGGTAGTCTTTCCAGCTCCGGAAGTACCTACAAGGGCAACATAGTCACCGGGCTTCACCTCCAGATTTACGTTGGAAAGCACTTTCTCATTGTGGTCCTCATAGTGGAAAGAAACATTCTCGAAGCGGATATCTCCTTTTACATGATCCATAGAAACGGCATCCGGCGCATCCTCAATATCCGGCGCAATGGACATCATTTCCAGGAAACGGTCATAACCACTGTAGCCGTTCTGGAACTGCTCGGTAAAGTTTACCAGCTTGGTAACCGGCTCTGTAAAATTGTTAATATACAAAAGAAAGGTCACAAGATCTGTGGCGCTTAAATCTCCTGCTGCCAGGAACATGGCTCCGGAAACCAGTGCAGTAACTGTGATCAGTGTGGTAAACGCATCCATGCCTGCATGATAACCTGCCATATAGCGGTAAGTCACACGCTTGGAATCCACAAAACGCTCATTTCCTTTACGGAATTTCTCAATCTCGCGCTTCTCATTTCCAAAAGATTTTACCACACGGATTCCGGAAAGACTGTCCTCGATCTGGCTGTTGATCTCGCCCATGCGCACACGGTTTTCCTTAAATGCACTTTTCATCTTTTTATTATAAATCAGTGCATAGATCAGCATAATAATTACAACTGCGAAGCACAGCAGTGCCATCTGCGGCTTCACATTCATAAGAATGATCAGTGCTCCGAACAGCTTGATCACTGAGATCAGAATATCCTCCGGTCCATGGTGGAGAAGCTCTGTAATATCAAAAAGATCACTTGTGATCCTGGAAAGAAGCTGGCCGACCTTCTGATTATCATAAAATGCAAAAGAGAGCTTCTGGTAATGGCTGAATATCTCATTTCGCATATCATGCTCAATATAAGCACCCATCATATGTCCATAATAGGTAATAAAATAACGGCTTCCAAGCTGCACCAGGATCAGTACCAGCATTCCCACCCCGATTTTCAAAATCATGGTCTTCGCTTCATCCGCTGACATTTCACTTATGGAATTCATAATATAACGAACCATCAGTGGAATGACAAGTGTCACTGCTGCCCCAAGGAATGCAAAAAAAAGATCTGCAAAAAACAGTCCCTTATATGGTTTATAATAGCCTGCAAGCATCTTTAATCTGCCAGGCTGTTTTTTCTCTTGTTTCATATGTTTTCCCTCCGCTTTTGCTGCTATATTTTTGTAAGACATCAGCAAAAATTTTCATACAGAGTTTATTATAAACCGACGAGGACTGTTTTGTCAAAATGCTTCTGTAATTATTTTCTCCAAACAGTTTTTATAGGTTGCTTTTTCTATGGTTTCAGTGAAAAGAATGTTGATCTCGCCAAGCTTTTGCCCATCTCTGTAGTATTCCAGAGTACCAGCAGTTTCGCCCTTTTTCACCGGAGCCTGCACCTGGGTTTCCAGATTCAGTTTCCGTTCCACTTCGCCTATGGGTTTTCCATCGGTGCTGAGATACTGGAAATTCTTTTCGTATTTTACTTCTGCGGTGGGCTTGGTTCCTTTTCGAACCTCTATCTGGGGAAGCTTTTCGGGATTTTCATCTGTAAAAAGACTGCATTTGGAAAAACCATAGTTCAACATGGCTGCTGCATCTTTAAAACGGACTTTGTAATCAGGAGCCGCCATAACCACGGAAATCAGAGTAATATTATTTCGGGACGCTACAGCAGATACGCAGTACTTTGCCAGACTGGTACTTCCTGTTTTTAATCCTACACAGCCGTCGTAGCTGCGAAGAAGCTTGTTAGTGTTTGTTAATCCGAACTCTTTGGAACCTTGTCTGGTCACATGGGTAATATTTTCCATCCAGATAGAGGAATATTCCAGTATCTTCGGATATTTTGTAATCAGTTCCCGGCTCATGAGGGCAATGTCACGGGCTGTTGTGTAGTGATCCGTGGAATCTGTCAGCCCACAGCAGTCCACAAAATGGGTATTTTGCATTCCAAGACCAGCCGCCCGCTCATTCATCTGCCGCACAAATTCCTGCTCGCTGCCCCCGATATGCTCTGCCATCGCTACACTGGCGTCATTTCCAGAGGCGATCACAATGCACTTGATCATAGTCTCCACATCCTGGGTTTCCCCTTCCTCCAAAAATACCTGGGAGCCACCCATAGACTTAGCGTAAGCGCTGGTTGTTACAAGGTCATCCATTTTCAGTGTACCATTCTCCAACGCATCGAAAATCAGGATCAGTGTCATGATCTTCGTAATACTTGCCGGACTGCGTCTTGTGTCCGGATCTTTTTCGTAAATCACAGTACCGGTACCGGCTTCCATCAGAAGGGCTGAAGGCGCCTGTACAAAAGTGTCATCGGTAGCCACTTTTGACTCTGTGGTTTGCTGCTGTTCCTCCGCATATGTAATCCGACAACCAGCCCCCACCATGAGACTAGCCAGTAAAATGGACAGAACCGCCTTTCTTATTGCCTTTTCAAGCATAGGATGTCTCCTCAAAAATAAGTTCTATTATATTGTAAAACTCGTGCTTCTATTTTATTCCTCTAATCTCAAACGTAAAAAGCGGCGGCCAAGGAAACTTCCTCTTTGCCACCGCGGATTGCTATTTAGTGGGTTGAAAAGTTCTTCAGGAGGGACGCATTTGGACAATGTGTATTACTCACTCGCCGGCGCAACGCTCCAGCAAACTAATCGCTAACTGCGACTAATGCGTTCGGGAGAGCCCTCACGCATAAGTCTACGTAAGCGCTGGATTTCGCCTCCGCTAAGAGCGCGCCTGAAATGGCTCGCTGGAGTAATACACATTGCCCAAATGCTGTATACTGACTGGGACCTGCTGGTTGGTAAGAACTTTTAACGAAGGGGGAGGGTGAGTGATTGTTTTCCCGATATTTTTTTGACAACGATAGATTAGAAAAAATGAAGTTGCGGGATAACGACCAATTCACAAAATAGCAATTTAATCTGCTAAATATGCCTTCTTCAACTCGTTTTTCGTCATTTCCTGCACCTTAAATGTAGCAGTTCCATCTCCGCTTTCCCATGTAATATGCAGACAATTCTCACCTTCCGGCTTTACATCTCCGTAAATGATCATTCCCGCATCTCCAAACCAGATTGCATAAACTGGTTTTTCTTTCCACATCCAGGCTTTCTGCTCTTCATCATATTCCAGCCCTAATGCCTTATAAATATAACTATTCCCGTCTGCCATATACCCAACCTGATCTGCAGCTGAATCCTGCGCTATCTCTATATCCGTCTTATCATCCGTATTCTGTCCATCCTGCACAACTGTCACGAAAAAATCCTCTGTTGCTGATTCTGTAGCGGATTTTCCAGCATTTTCTGCTTCAGCCGCTGTCACTTCGTCGGTCTCATCTGTCACAGTATCTGTGTCCCCATTTTGAAAAACCTTGGTTACCATCTTTCCATCTGCATCCATATAACTCTCTGCATACGCCCATGCCACTGTCTGCGGTATCCATGCCACACCAACAGTACCCAGAATTGCTGCACAGATTCCCAGTGCCAGCCCTTTTCCTCTTTTTTTCAACCCTTTGTTTTTCTGCATTGTTTTCATAAAAAATGCTCCTTTCTTCTTTTTGATTACATTAAGAAGAATAGAGCATTTTCTTGTATTCCATATGTAAGTAATTTGTGATTTCTATGAAGTTTCAACTTAGAGCGTGTCTGAAACATGCGAATATGGAGAATCATTGGAGGGATACGATCACTGGCAACAATTCCATTTGGAAACACACACCTGCCTCTGTATTTCTCATCTCATACTCTGCCCCATGCTGTTCCAGAATCTCCCGTACAATATAAAGTCCCAGACCGCTGCCGCCGTTTTCGCGGTTACGGGAGAAATCTACGCGGTAAAAGGCGTCAAACAAACGGGGAAGATCCTGTTGGCTTATGTGCGCACCTGTGTTTTCCACTTCCAGAAGTATCTTCGCTGTATTTTTCATACTTTTCAATTCTCTTGAATTTTGGCACCCTGAAACTTCTTTTAGTAGAAAAGAGTTAGATGTGGAAGAATCCACATTATAATCCGTGGATAATTTCACACTTATTCTCTCACCAGCAGGTGAATACCGTACTGCATTTACCAGAATATTCCGGACTGCAATCGCCATCAGTCCAGAATCTGCCATGCAGGGACACTTCTCTGGCAAAAAGATTTCCAGTTCCATATTTTTCTGCTCAAAAAGCTCGTTCAGGTCTGCCAGCTGAAGCCTCACCAGCTCTGCCATATCCATCTCTTTTTTCTTTAATGAGAAACCGCAGGATTCCATTCTGGAAATCACCAGGATTTCCTGAACCATATTCTGCAAAGTAACCGTCACTTCTCTTGCCCGGGCAAGATATTTGTCCCGATCCTTGTAGACTCCCACATTCTGTTCCATGCCTTCAATCTGCCCTTTTAGTATGGTCACAGGCGTTTTCAGCTCATGGGACGCTGCTGCAAAAAATTCCATACGTTGCTGTTCCAGTTCCCGCTCCTGTTCCATCTCATCTTTCAGTTTGGCATTGGCTTCCCAAAGGCTGGACAAAGCCTGATCCAGGCTTTCCGCCATTGTGTCAAGGCTTCTGGATAAAACCCCAATTTCATCTATACGCTTCATATCAGTGCGCACCGAGAAATCCAGATTCGCCATTTTGTCAGAAGCCGCGCCCAACTTCTGCACTGGCTTTGACAAATATCTGGAATAAAAAAGAGCGATCAGCAAAGATACCGCAAAAACAGTAAGCAGCATCCACGGAAGGATCTGCCCCAATGCTTCCACTGCCTAATTCACAAGCTGGGTAGAGCCAAACACAAAAAGGGTATACTTATGATCTGTTCCTTTAAAAGCAACCTCATAACGTCCCATAGCCTGCTGTTCCATCTGCTCCACCATGGAAACACCTTCTTCTGTCTGGATATTATCTGCTTCCATAGTTTCTACTGTACTGGCAAATTCTTCTGACACCCCTTCACTGCTTCCTTCTATCTCTGAAGTTATCATCAGCGCATCCCCAAGTCCATTCCACTCCCTGACAATTCCACCATTTTCATCAAGAAGAACCACTCTAGACTGATTCGCACTGCTGAATTCTTCCATAACAGATAATGCATTTTCCAAAGTATATCCGGACAAAGATTCTGCCAGCTGCTTCGCCCTTGCTGCCAGCGTCCGGTTCAGGGAATCGGAATAGCTGCGCGGCATAAAAGCGGTCACGAAGCCATAGGAAACCCCGGATACAGCCATAAGGATCACCATGGTTAAAAGAAATATTTTTACACTAATTCTGCTTTTTATGTATTTTATCAATGCGATATCCTACTCCTCTGATGGTATCAATGTAATCCCCTGCCAGCATTTTCCGAAGATTCTTAATGTGTGTATCCACAATCCGGTCTTCTCCAAAATAATCAGCACCCCACACAGCATCCAAAAGCTGATTCCTGGTTAGTACACGCCCTTTGTTCAAAAGGAACTCTCGCAAAAGTTCAAACTCTTTCTGGGTAAGCTCCACTTTTCGCTCTTCCTCCCACACCTGGTAACCGGAAGAATCCAGCTTTAAATCTCCATACTGTAATATCTCAGGGTTCTTCTCATCTGATAAATGTTTCCCACTGCGCCGCAGCACTGCCCCTATTTTCCGCAATAGTACCTGCGTTGAAAAAGGTTTTGTCACATACTCATCCACCTGAAGATCGTACCCTTTTATCTGGTAGGACTCATCATCCAGGGCGGTGAGCATGATCACCGGCACCAACGAAGATTTCCGAATCAACTCCAACACCCCAAAGCCATTGATTTTAGGCAACATCACGTCCAGAAGAACCAAATCAATTTTCTCTTTTTCCTCCTCGTACAGATTAATAGCTTCCACCCCATCAGAGGCGCAAAACACCTGATATCCTGCCTCTTCCAGATAATTTTTCAACAATTCCTGTATATCAAATTCATCTTCCACCACAAAAATATAACTCATTTTCTCTCCCCATATCTGGCAAATTTCCCCAAGCCTATTTCTTTTATTTTCCTATAAACAGTTGCGCAATAGATTTCATAATACTTGGGGCGTGCAAAAAAATCTGATTTACCATTGCGGACCTTGACAC
The DNA here is from genome assembly GCF_015668065.1 of Ruminococcus sp. 1001713B170207_170306_F1. NCBI lineage: Bacteria > Bacillati > Bacillota > Clostridia > Eubacteriales > Oscillospiraceae > Ruminococcus > Ruminococcus sp. 1001713B170207_170306_F1. The sequence continues at coordinate 194,506 of NZ_JADPEX010000001.1, forward strand.
ATTATTCGCAGTATACCACGTCTATATGGAGTTTATATGGAGTTTATGAATTTTCTTCCTCATCTTCCAGAATCCGCAGCCCGGCTGTGCTGGTTACGGGGAGGGAAAATACGATGGTTTCTGCTTTGGAGGTGAGACCGGCTTTTTCCATGATAGCACTCATAATGGCATTTTTCTGTTCTGATTTTGCCACAATGAAGATCACCTCTTTTTCGGAAACCAGGGAAACGCCAAGAAACTGTTCGGCGCGCTTCATTCCTACCCCTTTTCCATGAAGAACGGTACCGCCGGTTGCGCCACCCTCCTCTGCTGCTTTCATCACCTGGGTGTTATATCCGTAATTGGCAATTGCCACGATCAGTTCATGCTTTGTCTCTTTCAATGTACCTTCCTCCTCTCTTACAAACTCCTGTCCCTGAATGAGAAATCCCAATTCCCGTTTGCCGCCAATGCTGCTCATGGGAATGGTAAATGCAATCCCAGTTCCGGGCACGTCGATCCGCAGCTGGTTCTGCAAGCCCTTTTTCACCTTTTTCCAGGTAGCTTCTGTCACAAAGTGAAAACAGATGCTTTTCTCATCATCTTCTAATCCCATATAGTCAAGGATGGAGCTTGAGGCAGTTCCCATACCAAGGGAAACCGTTCCTACTTCTATCTGATTTTCCCGGTAAAGTGCTGCAAATTTCGACATGTATTTTCGGTTGGTGATGGTAACCATCATGTATAATTCGCTCATAGATGATTCCTTTCTTTATAAAGTTCGTTGCTGTTCATAATCTTCCCTAAGTGTACCCAATCATCATTCCTATAATCTGTACTTCCACTTTGTGCCACACAAAAATGGCATCTATTAGGTCTTCCTAACTATAATTGTTCATTTATAATGTGTTTGAGTCAACACTCAATCCCTATTTTCTTAATTTTCTATAACTCTATAATTTCTGTGTCTTCCAGTTCTTCAAACAGTTCCGCCACTGGTATAGCTTCCACTGGTATTTTGTCCGCAGGCAAATTCTTCCCCTTGCCTCCAAGCTCGCCGCCTTTTACCCGATAAACCAAGCCTAGCACCTGCAAAGTAATAAGCGGCGTCATAGCAACCATTGCCACTACGCCAAAAGCATCTGTCACAATATTTCCTCCCACAGCTTTACAGGCTCCCTGTGCCAGAGGAAGGAGAAAGGTTGCAGTCATAGGTCCTGAGGCAACACCACCGGAGTCAAATGCAATGGCAGTAAAAATTTTCGGCACAAACAGGCTGAGAATTAAAGCAATGGCATAGCCTGGCACCAGGAAATAGAAAATGGAGATTCCGGTCAGCACCCGAAGCATGGAAATCCCAACAGAGACTGCCACACCCACAGACAAACCGATCTGAATAGATTTCCCGGAAATCGCTCCGTCAGTCAGCTCCTCAACCTGCTTCATCAGCACATATACCGCAGGCTCGGCTTTTACAATAAAGTAACCGATCACCATTCCAAGAGGCACAAGAATCCAGTTATAAGGCAGATTTCCCAATACCATCCCCAGGTAATTTCCAGCTGGGATAAAGCCTACATTTGCCCCGGTAAGAAACAGAACAAGTCCTATATATGTATAAAATAAGCCGATACAGATTTTGATCAGCACAGTTTTATTCAATTTCAGCGAAACAATCTGGAAAATTCCGAAGAAAGCAATAATTGGGAAAAGGGATACAGCGATCTCTTTAAAATATTTTGGCAGTGCAACTGCAAATAATTTTCCCAGTTCTATCGAGTTTTCCACTTCAGAAACCACTTCCAGCGCAGCACTGCCTTCCGTGTGGTACAAAAGTCCCAGAATCAGGACTGCCAAAATAGGTCCAATGGAGCACAGAGCCACAAGCCCGAAACTATCATCTCCAGCATGTTTATCATTACGGATGGATGCAATACCAACACCCAATGCCATAATAAAGGGTACCGTCATAGGTCCAGTGGTCACTCCACCGGAATCAAATGCCACTGCCAGAAAATTCTCAGGAACAAACATGGCTAATATAAATACCAAAATATAGAAACTGAATAACAATGGCGGCAGCGCAATTCCAAAAAGGATACGCAATAAGGCCACAACAAGAAACGCACCAACACCAAGTGCCACGGATAAGATCAGCACCAGATTGGGCACAGAAGAAACCTGTTCTGCAAGAACCTGCAGATCTGGTTCAGATATTGTGATAATAAAGCCCAGAATAAAACCGATAATTATAATAAAGCCTAACTTTTTCGTGCGAAGCATGCTGCCTCCCACATGCTCTCCCATGGGCGTCATGGATAATTCTGCTCCCATGGAAAAAAAGATCATTCCCAGGATCACAAGCACAGATCCTACCAGAAATTCCACCAGGATGCCTGGGGATAACGCGGCCACGGTAAAACCAAGTATAAAAACGATCAGTACAATGGGAATCACTGCGCTGATGGATTCTCTGGCTTTCTCCCTGGCTTTTTCCTTTAAGACGGACTGATGGGACTGAAGTTCTCTGATTAATTTTCTTTTTTCCACATATACCTCCATTTCTGAATATTTCACTGTAGTTGCCTGGAGCGTGTTTGAAAAGGCATTCTATCATCTATACGCCCCACTTCGATGCCTGATATGGATTATTGTAACATTTTCCCATGGGGTTCGTCATCTATAAAACAAATACATATTCTTAATTTTTTGTAAACTGCCTGCATAAACAAAAAACAACCAGAATTTAATATAGACTTAGCTATATTTCTTCCGGTTGTTTTACATCAATGTATTTTCAACAGATATCATGCAATTTCGGATTTTATCAGCCTGTGATCACACCACCGCCAATGACTACGTCTCCATCATAAAGCACAGCTGCCTGCCCTTTGGTGATAGCTCTCTGGGGCTCATCAAAAATGATGTGTACACTATGTTCTCCAGTAACTTTTACAGTTGCCCACTGCTCCTTCTGGCGGTAACGTACCTTGGCTTTGGCGCGAAATTCTGCCGGCGGGATATCAAAGGAGATGAAATTAAAGTCTTCCACATCCAGTTCGCGATGGAACAAATCTTCATTATCTCCCAGAATCACGCGGTTCTCTGCCGGACAGATTTTGGTAACGTAAACAGGCTTGCCAGCTGCAATGCCAAGCCCCTTTCGCTGACCTACCGTGTAGCCAATAATTCCTTTATGATGCCCAAGCACATTTCCGTCTTTATCTGTAAAATCGCCTGCCGGATAGTCTTTTCCTGTAAACCGGCGGATAAATCCAGCATAATCCCCATCTGGGACAAAACAGATATCCTGGCTGTCCGGCTTATCTGCGTTATAGAAATTCTGCTGGTCTGCGATCATGCGGGTCTGATGTTTATTCATGTCTCCAAGTGGAAACATGGTGTGTGCCAGCTGCTCCTGAGTAAGAGAGTAAAGAACATAACTCTGGTCTTTTGCAGGGTCAGCTGCTTTTTTCAGAAGATATCTGCCATCTTCCCGCTTTTCAATTCTGGCATAGTGTCCGGTTACTACATAGTGACAGCCTAATTCTTCTGCACGATGGTAAAGGCTGTTGAATTTCAGGTAGCGGTTGCAGTCAATGCAGGGGTTGGGAGTTGCACCGTTTTCATAGGCTGCTACGAAGCGGTCCATAACTTGTTTTTTAAAATCTGCGGTGAAATTAAACACGTAATACGGGATTCCAAGATTATGCGCTACGCTCCTTGCATCCTCCACATCATCCAGAGAACAGCAGCTTTTTTTGCGGCTCACACCGGCATCTTCATTCTGGAAAAGCTTCATGGTGACACCGATGCAGTCATATCCATGCTCCTTCATCAGGTAAGCGGCCACTGAAGAATCTACGCCGCCACTCATGGCGATCAATGCTTTTTTCATATTGTCTGATTCCATATTTATACCTCATAAAAACTGAAAACTATTACTATTTAATGTGTTTAAGTCCCAGCCGACACACAGCATTTGGGCAATGTGTATTACTCCAGCGAGCCATTTCAGGCGCGCTCTTAGCGTAAGCGAAATCCAGCGCTTACGGAGACTTATGCGTGAGGGCTCTCCCGAACGCATTAGTCGCAGTTAGCGATTAGTTCGCTGTAGCGTTGCGCCGGCGAGTGAGTAATACACATTGTCCAAATGCGTCCGCATTGAAGAACTTTTAATCAACTAAATAGCAATCTATTCTAATAATCATATCTTGTATCATACACGATTCTTTTAATCCTCGCAATGCTTTTTCCGCCAATCATCTGACATTCCGCGGAGTTGTTCCACCACCTGGGGAATCACTTCCAGCATATAATCGATTTCTTCCTCAGTATTGGAAATGTCAAGGCTGATTCTGAGTGAACCCTGGGCGATTTCAGGAGCGAGACCAAGAGAAAGAAGTACATGGCTTGGATCCAAGGCACCTGATGCGCAGGCAGAACCGGAAGAAGCACAGATTCCCCTGCTATCCAGAAGAAGCAGCAGGCTTTCACCGGATACACCTTCAAAGCAGAAATTCACATTACCAGGCAAGCGTTTCTCCCTGGAACCATTCAGTATACTATAAGGAATCTGCGAAAGCCCCTGAATCAAACGATCTCGCATGGCGGTAACCTTGGCTTCATTTTGTTCCATCAAAGTGCACTCTTCTTTCAGAGCAGCTGCCATTCCCATAATTGCCGGTAAATTCTCTGTGCCAGGCCGTTTTCCACGCTCCTGACCGCCGCCCTCCATAAGAGAAGTCAGTTCAATCCCCCGTTTCACATACAATGCACCGATTCCTCTTGGACCATGAAATTTATGTGCGGAAAGAGATAACATATCAATATTCTGTTTCTTCACATTTACCGGGATATGTCCTGCTGCCTGCACTGCATCTGTGTGAAAAAGCACCCCGTGAGCACGACAGACTTCTCCAATTTCCGCTATAGGAAGAACAGAGCCAATTTCATTATTAGCAAACATAACCGTAACCAGACAGGTATCCGGCCGAATTGCTTCTTCCACCTGAGCAGCTGTAATATTCCCCTCTGCACCCACATCCAGAAGCTGAATCTCAAATCCCTGCTCCTTCAGCCTTCTCAGAGTATGAAGCACCGCATGATGCTCAAACGCAGTAGAAATAATATGCCTCTTATTCTGTTTCGCCCCAAGCATAGCCGCTGACACAATTGCCTGATTATCTGATTCTGTCCCACCTGATGTAAAAAAAATCTCTTTCGGCATACAGCCAAGGCAACGTGCGATCTGCTCTCTCGCCGTCTGTAAGGCATCATTTGCTGCCATCCCAATCTGATGAATACTGGACGGATTTCCGTAACTATTCTCCATTGCAGAAATCATAGCCTTCATTGCTGTCTGACTTATTTTTGTGGTTGCTGCATTGTCTGCATAAATTCTAGGCATAACTCAAATTCCTCTTTATATTACATTCCAAGAAGCAGCACATTTCTCAGCTTCCTTGTAAGATCAAATGTCCCTGCATCTTTCTTCTGCATCATCATAAGAATCGTCATATTCTCCTTGGGAAAATTGGCGAAATAGCAGCCAAGCCAGCCATCCCAGCCATATTCACCCTCACAGCATGCAAAGGGTGCCTTCCACGGATCCGTCATCACACGCATCAGATTTCCATAAGAATATCCATTCATCTCCCACCATTTTTCAAACCACTCCTGCTGACATGCTATAAGCTTGTGGGTGGTCATATATTCCACAGAAGCAGGCTTAAGGATCTGTCTGCCCTGGAAGCTGCCTTTGTTTATCAGCATAGCCGCAAATCTGGAATAATCCTCAATGGTGGAAACAAGCCCTGCCCCTCCGGCTTCATAAGCAGGCGGTACGTCCATGGAAAGACGGATTCCCAGACTGTTGTCACGGAATTCTTTCATTTCACCGGCAGTCTGCTCATAAGTCATGGCCAGTCTGTCCAGCTTCTCACCTGGAACATAGAAATCTGTATCTTTCATTCCCAAAGGCACAAAAAGCTCTTTCTTAAGAAATTCACCGTATTTCATGCCGGAAGCCTTCTCCACCACTGCTGCCAGAATATCTGCGGATACCCCATACTTCCAGCGCTCTCCGGGCTGAAACTCCAAAGGACATCTGCCGATCTTATCTGCAAATTCCAGTGTTGTCATGGGATGCTCTGTATTCAGACGTGCATGTATTTCTTCCATCACATTTCCAACGGCAAACTCGGCGGCACTGCTGTTTCCGCCATAAGTCAAACCACTGGTCATAGACAACAAATGATAAACCGTTACATTATGCCATACTGGTGCCAGTCCGCCAGGTACAGACACCATCTGGTCTGCAAATCCCGGAATATATCTGGAAACCGGATCTGCCAGATCAATTACTCCTCTTTCAAATAAAATCATGGCCGCTGCCGCTGTAATCGGTTTCGTCATGGAAAAAAGACGGAATATGGTATCCCGTTCAATCATTTTCCCATTTGCTTTATCCGCATAGCCACACTGAAGATAGGCTTCCTCCTGGCCGTCCTTTATTACCATCATATTCATACCGGCAATCTGATTATCCTTTACTGCCTGATCCATAATCGTCTGAAGCTGTTTCTTTATCTCTTTTCTCATATCTGACCTCCTGATTTATATATGGCAATGCCGCAGGTAAGGGGCATCATCTATATACTCATTCTGCATAAGGTTTAGAGCGTGTTTGAAAAATCATTTCCGCAATCTATACGCCTCAATTTGCAGAAACCCCTTTTTGAACACGCTCTACAGCATCGGTGCAAATAACCTTAGAATACTCTGCATCGCCCGCACTGCAATATTTCTTCCACGACAGAATTCCAAAGATACCGGATTACAATATTCCAGGGTATCTGTGAAATCCTTTTTAATATCATAAATCACCTGATTCCGATAGATCCATACACCATCCTCAAAGTGAAGATACAAGCTCCGGTAGTCCAGATTGATGGTTCCCACAACAGCGATCTCGTCATCACATACAAAGGACTTGGCATGTAAAAATCCCGGCTGATATTCATAGATTTTCACTCCTGCTTCCAGAAGCTGCTCGTAGTAAGACTGGGTAAGAAGAAATACCAATTTTTTGTCTGGAATCCCAGGTGTCATCAGACGGACATCCACACCACTTTTTGCTGCGAGACAAAGAGCAGTCATCATCTCATTGTCAATAACAAGATAGGGTGTACAGATATACACATACCTTTTTGCACGATTGATAATATTCAGATAAACATTCTCTCCAACAGTCTCGTTATCCAGCGGAGAATCACAAAACGGCTGAATATATCCATCCCCTTCAAATGCCTCCGGATGCCATACATGAGGCAGATATTTCTCAAGTGAATGATCCTCACGGTTATTGGTAATCACATTCCACATATGGAGGAACATGGCAGTCATGTTCCAGACAGCTTCCCCCTTCAGCATAACCGCAGTGTCCTTCCAGTGTCCAAAGCGCTCCTTCTGGTTGATATACTCATCTGCCAGATTTACACCACCGGTAAATCCCACATATCCATCAATAATACAGAATTTCCGATGGTCACGGTTATTCTGGATAATATTCAGGATCGGACGGAAAGGATTGAACACCTGACACTTGATTCCTTTGGATCTCATGGTTTCATAATATTTATGAGGGAGCGTGGTAAGACATCCCATGTCATCATAAATCAGACGGACATCCACACCTTCCTGAACCTTCCTCTCCAGTATATCCAGTATGGTTCTCCACATTACTCCATCATGGATTATAAAATACTCAATAAAAATATAATGCTGTGCTTGCTCCAGTTCCCTTACAAGAACCGGGAACATGTCATCTCCAACCTGGAAATATTCTGCGGTAGTATTTCCGTGAATAGGATAACCTGCATTATGATATATATAATCCGACTGGTTGCATGCAGATATATCTTCTGCCTCCAGAAGATCATGTATTTCAGGATCTGTCTGTAAAAGATTACCGGACTTCATCAGCATCTCATTAAATCGATCCTGCATATAAGCAGCAATTCTGGAACGTCCAAATACAAGATACAAAACAAGGCCAAAAATTGGCAGGCACAGGATCAACATCGTCCATGCCAGTTTATACGAGGGGTTTATCTTTCGATTCACAATTTTCAGAACAACCAGAATACTGATAACATCCAGAATAAAAGACATATATCTGGAATATCCTGCAAGACGCAGAAATATAGTCAACAGCCAGCCAAGCTGCACCGCCATGGCAAATATTACATAAAATACCCGGTTAAACAGAAGCTTGGCTATTTTTTTCAAAATCATCATAAGTTTATATTTTCTCCTTCATACACCGGTCAGCAACAAAACGGACATGTGGTCAGCCAGCGATATCACCATATATAAAAATCAGTTCTTCCCTGAAGACAATGAGCCAAATTTGAAGATATTGCGGGATTTAAAAATCCCTGACTGAATGCAGCCAGGGATTTTTGCGCACAATTAATTATATTTACGTTTTCTTGCGGCTTCAGATTTTTTCTTACGACGAACGCTTGGTTTCTCGTAATGCTCTCTTTTGCGGATTTCCTGCTGGATACCTGCTTTTGCACAGCTTCTCTTGAATCTGCGAAGAGCGCTATCTAAAGTCTCGTTTTCTTTTACGATAACGTTTGACATAGACTCACACCTAACCTCCCTCCAGTTGTAGATTGTGCTAAAATACAACTGTCTGGGTATTTTTCTTGCACGAACATTATTATATATCATGCACTCGGGGTTCGTCAACAACTTTTGGTTTAATTTTACAAAAATTTTTGACAAAATTTTGAGTGTTTTTTAGTGAATCTGTCCTTCCAGGATTCCGGCTGCTGCTTCGATTGCCTCGCCTGCCTTCTCCGGATTCTTTCCACCAGCCTGAGCCATATTCGGACGTCCGCCACCGCCGCCGCCAACGATTGCAGCAACAGCTTTGATCAGGTTTCCTGCATGTGCTCCTGCTTTCTGTGCAGAATCAGTAGCCATTGCAAGAAGGTTCACCTTGCCCTCATTTACTGCAGCAAGGACAACGACGCCCTCGCCAAGCTTCTCTTTCAGCTGGTCACCAAGATCACGAAGTCCGTTCATGTCAACGCCCTCTACCTTGGCAGCAAGGAGTTTCACACCTTTTACTTCTACAACCTGATTCATAACATCTCCCAGAGCACCCTGAGCCAGTTTGCTCTTCAGAGATTCATTCTCACTTGCAAGAGCCTTCACCTCACCCTGAAGATGTGTGATCTTCTCAATCATCTCGGAAGGGGTTGTTTTCAGAGCCTTGGCAGCCTCGTGAAGAAGTGCTTCCTGCTTCTTATAATATTCCAGAACCCCGTTTCCGGTCAGTGCCTCAATACGGCGGACACCTGCTGCGATACCGGACTCAGAAACAATCTTAAACAGCATGATGGAGCTTGTATTTACAACATGGGTACCACCACAGAGCTCTCTGGAAAAATCACCCATAGATACCACACGTACCTTCTGGGAATATTTCTCACCGAACAGTGCCATAGCACCAGATTTCTTAGCTTCCTCTACATCCATGATATCGGTGTGAACATCAAGTGCTGCCTGAATCTGCTCATTTACAATTTTTTCAACTTTACCGATTTCCTCAGCAGTCATAGCTGTAAAGTGGGCAAAGTCGAAACGAAGTCTGTCAGCAGTTACAAGAGAACCCTTCTGCTCTACATGAGAACCAAGAACTTCTTTCAGAGCTTTCTGAAGAAGATGTGTCGCACTGTGGTTCTTCTCAATATCTTTTCTTGCAGCAACATTTACTTTCAGAGAAACGGTCTCTCCCTTGGAAATCATGCCAGATTCCATATATCCTACATGACCGAATTTGCCGCCGCGAAGCTTGATGGTATCTTCTACGATGAATTTGCCATTTGCAGTCTCGATCACACCGGTATCTCCAACCTGACCACCCATAGTTGCATAGAAAGGTGTTTTCTCTACGAAAACAGTACCCTTCTGTCCTTCCATCAGGGAATCTACGATCTCAGCTTCTGTAGTAAGAACAGTAACCGGAGATTCAAAGGAAAGGTGATCGTATCCAACAAACTCTGTGGTAACAGAAGTATCAATCTGGTCATATACAGTAGCGTCAGCTCCCATATAGTTGGTTACCTCACGGGAGGAACGTGCTTTCTCTCTCTGCTCATCCATAGCAGTCTTGAAGCCTTCCTCGTCGATCTCGTAGCCCTTCTCCTCAAGGATCTCCTTGGTCAGATCAAGAGGGAATCCGTAAGTATCATATAATTTAAATGCGTTTTCACCGGAAAGAGTCTTCTCTCCAGCTGCATTCATAGCCTCTTCCATATCAGCCAGGATACGAAGTCCCTGGTCGATGGTCTTACCGAACTGGTTCTCCTCGTTGGTGAGAACGTTGAAGATAAATTCTTTCTTTTCTTCCAGTTCCGGATATCCATCCTTGGAACCGTCAATTACTTCTGCACTTAAAGTAGCAAGGAAGTTGCCCTCAATTCCCAGAAGTCTTCCGTGTCTTGCAGCACGGCGGATCAGACGGCGAAGTACATATCCACGTCCTTCATTGGTAGGCATAATACCATCGGAGATCATGAATGTCGCGGAACGGATATGGTCTGTAATCAGACGGATGGAAACATCGTCCTCATGATGTACCCCATACGGTTTGCCGGAAATCCTACTTACCAGGTTACGAAGGGAACAGATGGTATCTACATCGAAAATGGAATCTACGTCCTGGACAACAACAGCCAGACGCTCAAGACCCATACCGGTATCAATATTCTTCTGTTTCAGAGTTGTATAATTGCCATTTCCGTCATTCTCAAACTGGGTAAATACGTTGTTCCATACTTCCATGTAACGGTCGCAGTCACAGCCTACTGTACATCCCGGCTTGCCGCAGCCATATTTTTCTCCACGGTCATAGTAAATCTCGGAACATGGACCGCATGGACCTGCGCCGTGCTCCCAGAAGTTATCCTCTTTGCCAAATTTGAAAATACGCTCTGCCGGAATTCCGATCTCTTTATTCCAGATATCGAAAGCCTCATCATCCTCCAGATAAACAGACGGATAAAGACGGCTGGCATCCAGACCTACCACCTCAGTCAGGAACTCCCATGACCAGTGAATGGCCTCTCTTTTAAAGTAATCTCCAAAAGAGAAATTACCAAGCATTTCAAAGAATGTACCGTGACGTGCAGTCTTACCTACATTCTCAATATCACCTGTACGGATACATTTCTGACAGGTACTGACTCTTGTACGTGGTGGTTTCTCTGCTCCTGTGAAATATGGTTTCAGTGGTGTCATTCCTGCATTGATCAGCAGGACACTTTTATCGCCCTGTGGAACCAATGAAAAGCTTTTCAGAACAAGATGTCCCTTGCTTTCCATGAAATCCAGAAACATTTTTCGAAGTTCGTTTACTCCGTATTTCTTCATTTCAATTCTCCTCCTACGCAATAAAGAAGTACTTTCGTTACTGTAAACAATAACGTGCATTCCTCTTATTGGAATGCTTGCATGGTTTATATGATAGCATATATCTTTATCACGGTCAAAATATTTTTTGCATAAGTCGGGGACCAGTACAAAAATCTGTTTTCGCATCAACGATCAGATTTAGAGCGTATCTGGTCCCCTTTTATGATCTTATTTTACAAATACTTTATTAAATTTCTTCTTTCCTCTCTTAAGGACAATACCGTCACCTGTGAGAGCGTCTTTGGAAAGTACATGTCTGATGTCCGTCACTTTCTCACCGTCAACGGAAACGCCGCCCTGCTCGATGGCTCTTCTTCCCTCGGAACGGGTTGTTACAAGAGCGGATTTTACAAGAAGGCTGATCAGGTCGATATTGCCTTCTTCGTCAAAATCCTCTGCTGCAAGCTCAGTGGTCGGCATATGCTCTGTATCAGCTCCGCCTGCAAAAAGTGCCTTGGCACCAGCCTCTGCCTTCTTCGCTTCCTCTGTTCCATGAACAAGCTCGGTAAGCTGGAATGCAAGGATCTCTTTTGCCTTGTTCAGCTGGCTGCCTTCCCATTTCTCCATCTCCTGGATTTCTTCCAGCGGAAGGAAGGTAAGAAGCTTCATGCATTTGATAACATCTGCGTCGTCCACATTTCTCCAGTACTGGTAGAAATCGAATGGAGATGTCTTATTTGGATCCAGCCAGACAGCACCAGACTGTGTTTTACCCATTTTCTTACCTTCTGAGTTAAGAAGAAGGGTGATTGTCATAGCATATGCGTCTTTTCCAAGCTTACGGCGAATCAGCTCAGTACCACCAAGCATGTTGCTCCACTGGTCATCGCCACCGAACTGCATATTGCAACCGTATTTCTGATACAGCATATAGAAGTCATAGCTCTGCATGATCATGTAGTTAAATTCCAGGAAGCTTAAGCCTCTTTCCATACGCTGTTTGTAGCACTCTGCTGTAAGCATACGGTTAACAGAAAAGTGAGCTCCAACCTCACGTAAAAGCTCCACATAATTCAGGTTCATCAGCCATTCTGCATTGTTTACCATAAGTGCCTTTCCATCAGAAAAGTCGATGAAACGCTCCATCTGTTTCTTGAAACAGTCAATGTTATGCTGGATGGTCTCTTTCGTCAGCATCTGGCGCATGTCGGTTCTTCCGGATGGGTCACCGATCATACCGGTTCCGCCGCCAAGAAGGGCGATTGGTCTGTTCCCTGCCATCTGCAGACGTTTCATCAGGCAAAGTGCCATGAAATGTCCTACATGAAGGCTGTCTGCGGTTGGGTCAAATCCAATATAGAAAGTTGCCTTTCCGTTATTTACCATTTCTTTAATCTCATCTTCGTCTGTTACCTGGGCGATCAGGCCTCTGGCTTTCAGTTCTTCCCAAACTGTCATTTTTTTTCCTCCTGTAAAATAGATATATGAGCTGCTTATTCTCTCTTCACGAAAAAAGCCGCTGCAAATATAAAAAGCCCGGTTCTCATGCCCCTTTAGGACGAGAACCGGGTCCCGCGTTACCACCTAAATTTACAGAAAGCTCGCACTTTCTGCCTCGATAAGTGACCATACTGAAAAATTCTTCCAGACGATTATCCCCACAGACAATACTGTCCAAAAATAAATGTCTTCAAATACTCTTCAGAATTATCACCCCGGCATGATAACGTATGCCACTCCGTCACAGCCTACTGGATTTCTGCAATCAATCACAAGCGCCTGTCCGCTGCTGTCTCTGCCACTTCAAAACCGTTCGGTGCAAAGCTCCGGGATGTATTCACAATGGATCTCTGCACGCGCCTCTCACCATCCGGCAGCTCTCTGTGTGCTCTTTCCAAAGCTACTTGTTCCCTTCAAAGCCTTTCTCATTTAATACTTGCAAGTATACAAAGGCTGTCTGTTTTTGTCAAGGATTTTAGCTTTGTATTTTAGCAACTCACCGCGGTAAAGTTTGCTATTATCATTTATACTGTTTCTACATCTGTATAGCTACCTTTATACCCAGTCCACAAAAAATGTATGATCCTTGTATGTCTCATATACAACCTTTTTAAAATTCAATGGCTGTTTCCAGAATGCAGAAGTCATCATAAAATACTTATAATTAAAATCTTTGGCCTTGATTCCGCTTACTGTACGCGGTGTACCATTCAGCACATAAGCATTAAAACTGTCAAGTGCCTGCTGGGCAGCTTCATAAGCGCTTGCACGGTCAATAAACTGACCATTCAGACGTTTCAGCAGCTGGTTGTTTGTCACGACTGAATACTGGGGGAAGGTAGTTCCCTGGTAAAGCACATAACGGACACTGGACGGAAACTCCTTGTCCAGAGTTCTGTTCAAAAGGCAGAGAGCAACTGCCTTCATACCTGCAATTCCCTGGTCTCCTGCCTCAGCCTCGCAGACAGCTGCCAGAATATCAAGATCAGACTTGGTTCCATCTGCAACTCCCGGATGACTCTTAAGCTCCTTCATAATAGTAAAATTGCGGCCACGTTTCTCATCATACCAGGTAAAGGTAATACTGCTGTCATTGTCATCCTTTCCTGAATCCTGTTTCTCGGAAGCAACACCATTGGAATCAAACGCGTAGGTCTTTCCTCCAATGGAAGCTGTAGTGTTTACGTACATCACGCCTGTTGTTCCAAAATAATAGCTGTTTCCATCCAGACTCAGCCAGCCGGTCTGCGCTTTGCCATCTGTGGTACTAAAATAATACCGCTTGCTTCCAACCTTGCCAAAGCCTTTCTGATAACGGACTCCGCTGGTCTTGGAAAAATAATAGATATTTCCATCTACAGTCTTAAGTCCGGTATACATAATACCTGTGCTGGTATTAAAATAGCGGGTATATCCCTTAGAATCCGTGAACCAGCCGGTAAGCATCTGACCATTGCTCTTGAAATAACGTTTCTCTTTCTTAGCTGTGGTCTGCCAGCCCTTTACCATAGCACCGGTTCCGCTGGTAAAATAATATTTCTTACCCTTTAAGGTCAGCCAGCCGCGGACAAGCTTACCATTGGAAGGTCTGAAATAACGGGTTACGGTTCCGCTCTTCAGAAAACCGGTGGCCATCACACCTTTTCCCTTGGTAAAATACCGGATGTTTCTGCCCTTACTGTCTTTTTGCCATCCTTTTAACTGTACGCCTGTTTTTTTATTAAAATAGTATTTCTTGCCTTTCAGAGTCAGCCAGCCTTTCTGCTTGGCTCCGCTGGCTGTTATGTAGTAGGTCTTGCCGTTTATAGTCTTAAATCCGGCTTTCGCAGCCTGAACATCCCTTGTCATCAGAAAAACCGTACATAATGTGGCAATCACAAGCAGCACCAGAGCCAGACTTTGCTTTCTGTTTCTCTCTTCTTTTATCATAGCATTTTCCTCTCTTTGACCTGACTAATTCCGAAGCTTTCCCACCTCTGCTTTTCACAAACAGTTACTGTTTACTCCGTGACCAGTAACACGCTTCGCGATGCACAGAAATCATGCATTCGCATGATTTCGCGCTGAGATTCTCGGGTTTTCTGTGAACTTTGTTCACAAAAAACAGCGTTTGCTTCGCAGACTTAATTCTTAACAAATCAATCCTTGTTTTATATATTTTATGTCGAATTCTTTTCAAAGATTACAGAAATATTACGTTTCAGTTTATTATAGCCAAATTTCTCTTTTCTGTCAACTGCTTTGTCACACACCCCCTGTCCCCTCCATATGATGAACTGTAAACATTTTCTGGAGGTAACAGCATGAGTGATTTAGCTGCTACAAACTGTGGCTGCGGCGAGGAAAGATCCGGTTGCGGATGTGGTAACTGCGGTTGTAATAATGGCTGCGGATGTGACAATGGATGTGGGCTTTCCTTCGGGAACGGCTCCTGTGGATGCAATATTCTCTGGATCATCATTCTTCTTTGCGCATGCGGCGGCAACGGTATTGGCTGCAACAACAGCTGTGGCAACGGAAATGGTGACTGCTGCTGGATCATTATCATCCTTCTGCTTCTCTGCGGTGGATGGGGAAATGGCTGCGGCTGCTGATCTGAGTTTCCCACATATGAAAAAGGGCTGTCTTCTCAGTCCTTTTCAAAAAAAATCGGGACAGCGGGAATTTTCCCCTGTCCCCTTTTTCAGACATATTCTAAAAGCATTCTTACGTTTCCTTGTTTCTTTTTCAACCACGCTCTGGGTAGAAACTCTCTCCTGCAAATTGTCTTTAATCCCCGGTATGGTTTGCGGACTGCCTTCTTTCTTCTGACTGCTCCACACACCTGCCATTTCCTTCCTGTTTTCCTTGCTTCTTTCGCACACATTCCAGATCCAGCTCGTATATGGCATTTCCATCTATAATAAGCTTTTCATTTTCTCTTCTCATAACTTTCCCTCCTGACTTTGCGGGAAATTCATACATCCCCCTGCTATAGAATATGTTACAGATGTCAGAGCGTGTTTGAAAAATGCTTTCTGCAGAATGTGCGTCACAATTTGCAGAAGATTTCACCGTTTTCAAACCGTCGTCATATTTTAATAACAACAACATAGATATAGAAAAGGGATTTTTATGGATCAGGAATATATTGCCCAGACAGCTCTGGATCAGATGGTGGGAACTGACCAGGGACAGCTGTTAAAAGCTCTCATCCCCTATTTTCCACCCAGGCAGCAACAGTTTCTGTCCGTTTTTGCAAAAGCCAGGGAACTTTCCAATACAGTCGCTCTTTTTACAAAGCCGTCAGAAGCCATGCAGATACAGGCTGCAGCAGCCCCTGCCCAGCCTCTTGAAGTCATAAACGACCTGCGCCGCTACTGTTTTGGAGATATACGAAAGACTCTGGATCAGATCACCAATATGATGACCATGGCAGAAATGCTGAGGATGATGAATGAACCATCTCCAGAAGATAATTGCGAAGAAGAACGACAGTAAAAACAGAAAAATTTCATTCAAAACGGACATGTCGCCAATTGGCAGCATTACTATATAAGAAAGGAATGATTCCATATGGATGACAACTGGCAGGATAATCCAAAGCTTGCAGGTATCGACAAAAACAAGCTTGACATGCTCCAGCAGATGGCCCGGCAAGGAGCCGGAAAATCTCCCTCTGATCTGCTGCCATTTATTATGAATGCAGCTTCCCAGGGGAGAAATGCCGGTCTGAACTTTAACAGTAATGAAATCAATACCATCATTGAGGTTTTGAAAATGGGAAAAAGCCCCCGGGAACGTGCAAAGCTTGATAAAGTGGTAAACCTGATGAAGATGATAAAGTAAAGCATTTTCTGCGCTTAAGAAAACTTACTCCTCAACTTCTCCCATCATGCACTCGCGAAGCAGCACCAGTGCACTGGCAACAGCCTGCTGACGGATCTTGGTTCTGTTTCCGGTAAAATGATATTCCCGGGTAATCGTATGTCCATTACAGCAGCAACCCATAAACACGGTTCCAACAGGAGTCTCACTGGTTCCGCCATCCGGGCCTGCAAGGCCGGTAACAGAAAGACAGATATCAGCTCCTGAAGCTGCGCAGCCGCCCTTTGCCATCTGTCTGGCACATTTTGCAGAAACAGCTCCTACTGTTTTCAACGTGGATTTCTTCACCCCAAGGCATTCTCTCTTGGCACGGTTGCTGTAAGTAACAAATCCATGGGTAAACACCTGGGAAGCACCTGGAACATTTACAATGCGGGCAGCAATGGCACCACCTGTACAGGATTCTGCAAGAGACAGAGTTAATTTTTTCTCCTTCAGCAGATCCACAACAGATTCTTCCAGCGTTTTGTCCGCATCCAGGGCAAATACATTTTTGCCGAATCGCTTTTGAAGTTCCTTTACTACAGGTTTGATCAGCTTCTTGCAGGATTTCTCATCCTCACCCTTGGCTGTAATACGGAGATGAACCTCTCCTGTCTTTGCATATGGGGCAAGAGTTGGATTTGTCTGGGCCTCGATCATATCCTGGATATCGGCAGCCACCTGGCTCTCACCGATTCCACAGATCTTCACAACCTGGGAGCAGATGATCTCCGGCTGTTTCTTGCGAAGATATGAGAAAACAGACTCCTCAAACATAGGGATCAGCTCGTTAGGCGGTCCCGGAAGAAGAATGGCAGTCTTGCCATTTTTCTCAAGGATCAGACCAGGTGCTGTACCGTTGTGGTTATCAAGCACAATAGCGCCTTCCGGAACCTGCGCCTGCTTATAATTATTGGAGGTCACACGTCTGTCCGGATGATTCTTCTTATATTCCTTCATATAACGCTCAATACGCTTACGGGAATGAGGATCTTCAGAAAGAGGAAGTCCCATTACCTCAGCACATACTTCCTTAGTCAGATCATCCTCCGTTGGTCCGAGACCTCCTGAAAGAATTACCACGTCAGATCTGTCAAGGGCAGATGCAATCACAGCTTTCATTCGGTCGCGATTATCTCCCACAACAGACTCATAGTAAACAGAAAGTCCCAGCTGGGCACATTTCTCAGAAAGATATGCGCTGTTGGTGTTTACAATATTTCCCAGCAAAATCTCAGTTCCTACAGCTACAAGTTCTGCAATCATATATATACCTCTTTTCCAGAGCATGTTTGAAATCAGCCAACATCTCTGCTCACAAAGATGCTGGCTGATTTACATTCAAATATTCTCACTCTCTGCACGCAAAAACGTTTCGCGGGCAGCAGCTATTTTATTCCTGCATGGAAATTACATTCTTATTCTGCACAATATAAGTGATCAGAGAGATCACCGTCAGAGCAAGTGATGCCCATACAAAAACCTGTGTCAGTATTTCAAAAGCTCCCCCAAAGTTCAGGATCAGAAGAATGATCATGACCATCTGGGATGCAGTTTTAAATTTGCCCCAGTAGTTTGCAGCGATGACAACGCCGTTCTCGGCAGCGATCAGTCTGAAGCCACTGATAATAAATTCTCTTGCAATGATAATGATCACGAACCATGCCGGCAGGCGGTCAAGCTCGATCATGCAGATCAGTGCAGAACAAACAAGAAGCTTGTCAGCAAGAGGATCCATGAATTTACCAAAATTGGTAACCAGATTATTCTTGCGGGCAAGATGACCGTCAAACCAGTCCGTAATACTTGCCACTACAAAAATAGCAAGGCAGATATAGCGGTTGGCATCTCCGCCCCAGCCAGTCAGAATAAATAATACAAAAAACGGTACCAGGATCATTCTGGCAATAGTCAGTTTATTCGGTGTATTCATCTTCCAGCTCTCCTATCAAATCATACTCCAGAGCTCCGGTAACCCGGACTCTCGCAAAATCTCCTGTCATGAGAAGTTCGCCAGTCTGTACAAAAATATATCCATCGACCTTCGGCGCATCTCCGTAAGTACGTCCAATGTACGCACTCTCTCCAGATACTTTGCCCTCGATCATAACAGTCAGCACCTGACCAACGCGGCTCTCACCCTTTTCAAGAGAAATTTCCTGCTGAAGTTCCATGATCTCATCGCGTCTGGCTTCCTTGACCTCCTCCGGAATCTGATCTTCCATAGTGGCTGCCGGGGTATCCTCCTCAGCAGAGTATGGGAAAACACCAAGGCGGTCAAACTCGATCTCATCCACAAACTCCATCAGTTCTTCGTGGTCTTCCTGTGTCTCTCCAGGAAAACCACTGATCAGGGTTGTACGAAGGAAAATATCCGGGATCTCCCGGCGCAGCCTGCCAATAATATCCACCAGCTCCTGCTTGGTGGTACGGCGGCCCATGCGTTTCAGCACACGGTCACTTGCATGCTGGATCGGAAGATCCAGATAATGACAGATTTTCTTCTCTTCCTTCATAGTCTGAATCAGCTCATCATAAATCTCTTCCGGGTAACAGTACAAAATACGGATCCAGCGGATTCCCTTTATTTTGCAAAGCTCCTTTAAAAGGACATGAAGAGATTTCTTTCCATAGATGTCCTTACCATATACAGTAGTCTCCTGGGCAACCAGAATCAGCTCTTTCACCCCTTTTTCAGCAAGAGACCGGGCTTCTTTTACGAGCTGCTCCATAGGCACGCTTCTGTAGCCGCCCCGGAGTCTTGGGATAATACAGTAGGTACAATGCTTGTCACAGCCTTCTGCAATTTTCAGATATGCAAAATGTCCACCTGTGGTCAACATACGCTTACCGGAAATATCCGGAAGAAAATCAATGCTCTTGTACTCTTCAAAGTGTCTGCCTGCCTGGGCTTCCTTTACAGCCTTGCTGATATCGCCGTAAGAGGTTGTACCAAGAATAGCATCCACTTCAGGTATTTCCTCTGAAATTTCTTTCTTGTAACGCTGTGCCATGCAGCCGGTAACGATCAGCACCTTGCAGGTACCTGCCTTTTTCTTCTCTGCCATTTCAAGAATGGTATTTACACTTTCTTCTTTGGCATCACCGATAAAACAGCAGGTATTGACAATAATGACCTCTGCTTCGTCCTCATCATCAACGATCTCATGTCCGTCTGCAGCAAGCATTCCAAGCATTTCCTCAGAATCTACCAGATTCTTATCACATCCAAGGGAAATGAACAGTAATTTCATATTATTCTGCACTCTCCTCAGACTCAGCAGGATCAACTGCAGCTGCAGGTTCTTCAGCAGCAATCTCCTCTGCAGAATGTCCTGCGATCTCTGCTAAATCCTCTTCCTCATGTTTACCTGGAAGGATCTTAACCTTTCCGTGATATAACTCGTCAATTGCGATAGAAAGAGGTTTCTTGCCTTTAACATTATCTGCCAACGGCTTTGCACCGCCGATCAGCTGACGCGCACGCTTGCTTGTAGCAAGAATCAGGGAATAACGGCTGTTGAGCACCATGCTCTCATCGTCGTCCTCATTGTTGGTATTGATTGCTTCGATTAACTCAGAATAAGATGGATGGATCATATATATACTCCTTTCAAAAATTGTGATTATTGTTATAATTTTTATAAAGATTCGCAGCTTCAAACTGTATTTTCGCGAATAAAGTCGCAAATCGATATTTCATTTTATGGCAGTTTCATCTGCTCTTTATTTGGATTATTCTTCCACAAACTTTGCTGCCTGTGCCTGGATCTCATGGATAAAACCAAGGTTTCGCCTCATGGCGAAATGTTCGCTCTGAATAATATTATGAAGCCTGTCTACAGCATCCTCCAGCTGGTCATTCACCAGCAGATAGTCGTACTCGTCAACTCCCTCTGCCTCCTGTGCAGCTCTTGCAAGACGCTGGTGGATCACTTCCGCAGTCTCAGTGCCTCTTCCAACAAGACGCTCTTTCAGTTCCTCCATGGAGGGCGCTGTTACAAATACCAGCACAGCTTCCGGGAATTTCTTCTTGATCTTGCGGGCTCCCTGAATCTCGATCTCCAGGATCACATCCCGGCCTGCTGACAACTGCTCCTCCACATAAGCCTTAGGTGTGCCGTAGTAATTCTCCACGTACCGGGCATATTCGATCAGCTGATCCTGACGGATCATTTCCTCAAATTCTTCTTTTGTGCGGAAAAAGTATTCTCTTCCGTCTTCTTCCCCTGGTCTGGGGTTTCTGGTGGTGGCAGATACAGACAATGCGTAATTGTCGTACTTCGCCATCAGGCTTTTCATAATGGTGCCTTTTCCTGCTCCGGAAAATCCGGAAACAACTGCCAAAACTCCTCTACTCATGGCCCTCTCCCTTATTTTCTATAACTTCTGCAAATCTGCGAGCGATCGTGTCCGGCTGGATCGCAGATAATATCAGAATGTGGTCTGAGGTAACGATCACAGACTTGGTCTTTCTTCCCTGAGTGGCATCCACAAGGGAATTGGAACCCTTCACACTCTGAACCATTCGTTTCACCGGAGCGGCATCCGGGTTTACCACAGCTACGATTTTCTGGGAATTCACCACATTGCCGAATCCGATATTGATTAATTTTGCCATGTTTTCACCCTTCTGTCAATAAGGAAAGCTTACGTCTTTGATTCTCTAGTACATCGCTTCGTAAATAACTATACCAATCACGTAGGATGTGGATTCGAGTGTGCAGGTATAAAAACGCAGGCGTAGCGGGCTACGCCGAGGCTTTTATACCTGTGCAATCGGATTCACAGACAAGTGAGTGGTATAGTTATTTCGAAAACGATGTACTAGGTTACTCCACATTCTGAACCTGTTCTCTGATCTTCTCAATCTCTGTCTTCAGATCAATCGCTATATTGGAAATAATCAGATCACTTGATTTCGACAAAATGGTATTTGCCTCACGGTTCATCTCCTGTGCCATAAAATCAAGCTTGCGTCCGATGCCTTCCTTCTCCTCCAGCATCTTCTTCATTCCCTGGATATGGCTGTGGAGACGGACGGTTTCCTCATCGTTGCAGATCTTGTCAGAGAACAGGACAACTTCTGCTGCAATACGGGAATCTTCGATCTGAGAATCCTCCAGAAGCTCATGAACCTTGGCTTCCAGCTTCTCTCTGTAAGAATCCACAACCTCCGGAGAGCGGGCTTCTACCTGACTTACCTTCTCATCAAGAGCATCCAGCTTGGCGATCAGGTCGTTCTTCAGATTCTCTCCCTCTCTTGCACGGGACTGGGCAAATTTCTCGCAGGCCTCACGAAGCGGTGCTTCCAGAACTGCCCATAATGCGTCCTCATCTACAGACTGCTCCTCCATAGTCAGCACGTCCGGATAACGGGAAAGAGCTCCTGCCTTCACATCGTTCTCAAGGCCAAATTCCTCTGCCATCTGACGGATATATGCAAGATATTCTCCTGCAAGCTCCTTATTATACTTCAGTGCGCCACAGCTTAAGGTGTAGTCCTCATATGTGATAAACACATCCACTTTACCACGCTGCATATAGGTCTTCATAAGATTCCGGATCGCGCCCTCAAGGAAAACCAGCTTCCTTGGCATTTTGATACTCAGATCCAGATATCTGTGATTGACGGATTTTAACTCAACGGTGATTTTCCGCTCTTTTGTAATCACCTCGGCCCTTCCAAAGCCGGTCATACTTTTTATCATAGTAATCTCTTTCTTTATTTTTATTCCGAATACTGTCTGAAAAGAGTACCATTCCGCATAACAGAATCATCTCTGATATTCAGGCAATAACTCTACGCAGGTTACCGTTCACAGTTGCCTACGCATACAGATTTATTATAGTTCATTCTAAAACCCTAGTCAAATCCTTTTTTTGCTGTTATAATAAAGTCTGCATGTCACGGTTACTGGTCACGGAGCGACCGGTAACCTGTCAACAGAAAGGAGTTTTTTATGGCTTTTGACGGAATTACCATTGCTGCAATGGTTTCTGAATTAAATAAAAATCTCTCCGGGGGACGCATTAACAAAATTGCCCAGCCGGAAAGTGACGAACTGCTGATCACCGGAAAAGGTGCAAATGGTCAGAAGCGTCTGCTTCTCTCCGCCAGCGCCTCCCTGCCTCTGATCTATTTTACAGGCAAAAACCGGATCAGCCCTTTGACTGCTCCTAATTTTTGCATGCTTCTCCGCAAGCACATCGGAAGCGCCAGGATCACTGCGATACGCCAGCCTGGTCTGGAGCGTGTTGTAGAATTTGAGCTGGAGCACCTGAACGAACTTGGTGATGTATGCCATAAGGTTCTCATTATGGAACTGATGGGAAAGCACAGCAACATTATCTTCTGTGATGATAATAATATGATCCTGGATAGTATCAAGCACGTATCCTGCAACGTAAGTTCTGTACGTGAAGTTCTGCCAGGACGTCCTTATTTCATCCCCCACACTCAGGACAAGCTGGATCCTCTTACCATTTCCAGAGAGGATTTCATGGAAAAAGTATGTGGCAGATCCAATGCTGTCTCCAAAGCTCTCTATCAGACGCTTACCGGTTTCAGCCCGGTAATGGCTCAGGAACTTTGCTATCGCGCTTCCATTGATGGAAATGACGATGTCCAGACATTAGATGAGAATACCAGAGAGCAGCTTTATACAGAATTCACCCGTTTAATGGAACAGATCCGGAGGGAAGAATTTACCCCGGTTATTGTTTTCAAAGGGGACGAGCCGGTTGAATACGGTGTTCTTCCTTTTTCCCAATATGGAGAAGGCTTCACCACCCGGACCTTTGAATCTGTGTCAGAGATGCTGGAAACCTATTATGCCTCCCGCGACGTGATCACCCGTATCCGTCAGAAATCTGCGGATCTCCGAAAGATCGTCCAGACTGCCCTTGACCGCAACCGAAAAAAATTAAGCCTTCAGCAGAAGCAGATGAAAGACACTGAGAAAAAAGACAAATACAAGGTTTACGGCGAATTGATCAACACCTACGGCTACGGTCTGGAAGAAGGCTGTAAATCCTTTAAGGCTGTGAACTATTATAATGGAGAAGAAATCACCATTCCTCTTGATCCTACCCTAACCCCACAGGAGAATTCCAAAAAGTATTTCGATCGTTACGGTAAGCTGAAGCGTACCCAGGAAGCTCTGGAGGTTCAGATTGCAGATACCACCAGCGAGATCGAACATCTGGAATCCATCTCCAATGCCCTGGACATTGCCGCTGAGGAGAGCGACCTTTCCCAGATCAAGGAAGAGCTTATGGAATACGGCTATGTGAAGCGCCACTACGGAAATAAAAAAGGTGCCAAAATGCAGGTGAAATCCAAACCCTTCCATTATGTTTCCAGTGATGGCTACGATATTTATGTAGGAAAAAACAACTACCAGAATGATGAGCTGACCTTTAAATTTGCCACAGGAAATGACTGGTGGTTCCATGCCAAAAAGATGCCGGGCTCCCATGTTGTGGTAAAGACAAAAGACGGCACACTTCCGGACCGCACCTTTGAAGAAGCAGGAAATCTTGCAGCCTTTTATTCCAAGGGACGCACTGCACCAAAGGTAGAGATTGATTATCTCCAGAAAAAGAATGTGAAAAAGCCGGCTGGAGCCAAACCGGGATTTGTAGTTTATTATACCAATTATTCTTTGATGGCTTCACCAGATATTGCAGGAATCCAGCAGCTTTCCTAATTGCAACCGTTTTTCCCTCTTTGCATTTGCATACAGCCTTGAATTTGCAAAACGGCCGCTCCGCAAACCGCAAGCTGCTATCTATATATACCGGAGTCTGTTTCAAGCACGCTCTGATTTAAGAACAGGAGTTATCTATGAGTATTTTAAATGTTGAACACCTTACCCACGGCTTTGGTGACAGAGCCATTTTCCATGATGTTTCCTTCCGCCTTTTAAAAGGAGAACATATTGGCCTGGTAGGCGCCAACGGAGAGGGAAAATCCACCTTCTTCAATATTGTAACTGACAAACTGATGCCGGATGAGGGCAGGATCCAGTGGGCAAAAAATGTCCGCGTAGGTTATCTGGACCAGCATTCTGTCCTCGCTCCTGGCATGACCATCCGCGACGTGCTGAAATCTGCTTTTTCCTGGCTTTTTGAACTGGAAGAACGAATGAATACTATCTGCGATTCCCTTGGCGAAGCCTCCCCGGAAGAAATGGAAGCTCTTATGGAGGAACTGGGAACTATCCAGGATACCCTGACCATGCACGACTTCTACGTAATTGATTCCAAGGTAGAAGAGGTTGCCCGGGCACTTGGTCTTCTGGATCTTGGACTTGACCGTGATGTCACAGATCTCAGCGGCGGGCAGCGTACTAAGGTGCTCCTTGCCAAGCTGCTTCTGGAGAAACCAGATATTCTTCTTCTGGATGAGCCCACCAACTATCTGGATGAAGAGCACATTGCATGGCTGAAACGCTATCTTCAGGAATATGAGAATGCTTTTATCCTTATTTCCCATGATATTCCGTTTCTCAATGATGTGATCAATATCGTTTATCATATGGAAAATCAGGAGCTGAACCGTTATGTAGGCGATTATAACCACTTCCTGGAAGTCTATGAAGTGAAAAAAGCTCAGTTAGAGGCGGCTTATCGCCGCCAGCAGCAGGAAATCAGCGAACTGAAGGATTTCGTTGCCAGAAACAAGGCCCGGGTTTCCACCAGAAATATGGCAATGTCCCGCCAGAAAAAGCTAGACAAAATGGACGTGATCGAACTGGCTGCCGAGAAACCAAAACCGGAGTTTCATTTCAAACAGGGACGCACCCCAGGCAAATACATCTTCGAGACAAAGGATCTTGTGATCGGATATAACGAGCCCCTTTCCCGCCCTCTCACCCTTTCCATGGAAAGAGGCCAGAAAATCGCGCTTGTAGGTGCCAACGGAATTGGAAAAACCACACTTCTGAAAAGTATTCTTGGTCTGATCCCATCATTAAAGGGAACCAGGGAATTAGGGGACAATCTGCAGATCGGATATTTTGAGCAGGAAGTAAAAGGTGACAACAAAACCACCTGTATTGATGAGATCTGGGCAGAATTCCCGTCTTATACCCAGTATGAAGTCCGCTCCGCACTTGCAAAATGCGGTCTCACCACCAAACATATTGAGAGTCAGGTCCGTGTGCTTTCCGGCGGTGAGCAGGCCAAGGTCCGCCTTTGCAAGCTGGTAAACAAAGAGACAAATGTCCTTCTTCTTGACGAGCCTACCAACCACCTGGATGTGGATGCAAAAGAGGCTCTGAAGGAGGCACTAAAGGAATACCGTGGAAGTGTGCTTCTCATCTGCCATGAGCCGGAATTTTATCAGGATGTGGTTTCACAGGTGTGGGACTGCAGTAAATGGACAACTAAGATCCTGTAAATGCTATATTAAGATTATTATTTTATAAATAAAACAGCATCCAGACAGAATATACTTCTTCATAATTCTGTCTGAATGCTGTTTTTATTCCATATATAGTGATGTCATTTGCAGCAGCATGTCCGTTTAGAATAATTTGTCATTCTACTATATCTCATTCTATCAGTTCACAAACTGAATGATTCCGGATACCTGCTCGTATGCACTATCCCAGTCCTGACCACTTGCCAGTCCTTTTACTTTTCCTTTGATCGTCACTCTCTTGGAAGCTGCATATCCGGAAGCATCTGCCTTGATTCCCTTATTGGTTGTGAAATCATGTGTACCCCAGATCTTATCTGCATAATATTTGCCGTCAGCCTTCAATTCAATATTGCTGAATGTGGCATTTACAGAATCTCCGTTTAATCTTGCAGAACCCTCTACGCGAAGATAGACAGTTGTGTTTGCAAGGCTGCTGTTTTTAACTGTTTTGACAAGTTTGCCATTGATATAGCAATTGCAGGTTCCGTCTTTTTTCACAGTCAGCATTACATGGTAAGTCTTATCTCTGGCCGCTTTCTGAACCCAGATATAGTTCTGACCGCCTGCACCATTGTGGGCTACATTCTCGATCATGAACCACGCCTTACCTGTATAAGGAGCTCTTGCATGCTTGTCATACTGGATACCAAAGCTTACTGCAGAGGTCGCTGTGCAGGCAACCAGCTTCGCATGGTAACCGGAACCGGAACCGGAAAGTACCACATCCGTTTCAATGGTATATTCGGAAGCTGTATTTGCAGCAGTTGAACCTGTTGCTGTGGTATTTCCGCCGGCAGTATCCGGTTTCGTTGTGGTTGGCACCTCATAAACAATTTTCAGTCCTTTTTTGTTATAGGAACTTACTTTCTTTCCTTTGTAGGCTTTTACTGTGTAGTAGTATGTAGTTCCACTCTTCACTTTTTTATCTGTGTAAGATGTTTTGGAACCGCCTTTCACAGTTTTGATTTTTTTCCAGGAACTGTTTTCTGTCTTACGCATAACATAGTAGCCGGAAGCGCCTTTACTCTTTTTCCAGGTGATTTTAACACTTTTGTTTACACGTACCACCTTGGAAAGCTTCGGTGCTTTTAATGCTGCTGCCTGAACTGCCTCTGCTTTTCCAAATGAATAAACCGGAAATACAAGCATAAAAGCAAGTAAAAACAGCATAATCTTTTTGATTGTTTTTCTGTTCATAATATTCCTCCTTCTTTCCTCATATGAACTTCCATCATAAAAGACGGAGAACTTCTTCAAGAAATTCTCCGTCTCATTATACTACTTATTCATCAGCAGCGTCAACCTTACTTGCCCTTGCTTCGATCTCTTTCTGCTGGATATCACCAGGAGCCTGCTCATAGCGGGCGAACTCGTAGGAGAAGTCACCACTTCCGCCAGTCATGGAACGAAGATCTGTGGAATATCCATAAATCTCAAGAAGAGGAACGTCAGCTTCAATAATGGTATTTCCGTTATGATCCGGATTCATTCCAAGAACACGGCCGCGGCGCTTATTCAGATCGCCCATAACGTCACCTGTATATTTATCCGGAACTGTAACCTTCATGGAAACGATTGGCTCTAACAGTACCGGAGAAGCATCCATGAAGCCTTTCTTGAATGCAAGGATGGTAGCCATCTTAAATGCCATCTCTGAGGAATCTACCGGATGATAAGATCCATCATAAAGAGTAGCCTTTACACCAACTACCGGATATGCTGCAAGAGGTCCTTTCTGAACGCATTCCTGAAGGCCCTTCTCAACTGCCGGGAAGTAGTTCTTCGGAACTGCACCACCAACAACAACCTGCTCAAATACGTATGGAGTCTCCATATCGCCAGACGGCTCAAAACGCATCTTAACATGTCCATACTGTCCATGTCCGCCGGACTGTTTCTTATGTTTGCCTTCTACGTCAGAATTCTTGCGGATGGTCTCACGGAATGGAACCTTCGGCTTGGAAAGCTCTACATCAACTTTATAACGCTCTTTCAGCATGCTGACAATAACATCAAGATGCTGATCACCCATACCATAGATCAGACTCTGACGGTTAGCACCATCGTTCTCAACACGAACAGTCCTGTCTTCGCTCATGATCTTGGCAAGAGCCTGGGAAATCTTATCCTCATCGCCCTTGTTCACAGCCTTAAATCTCTTATAGGTATAAGGTGTGGAAAGAATTGCTTTCGGATAAAGAACCGGATTCGCCTTGGTGGCAAGGCTGTCACCAGTCTGAACACTTACTAATTTGGCAATTGCACCGATATCACCTGCATGGAGCTCTGGAACTTCGATGGGCTTGGAACCCTGAAGAACATATAATTTGTTAAGACGCTCTTCTGTGCCTTTCTCAACATTGAGAAGGGTATCATCAGATTTGATAACACCGGAGCAAACCTTGATCAGGGAATACTTGCCAAGGAATGGATCCACGATGGATTTCCATACATATGCTGATTTTGCTTTGGCGAAATCGTAATTTGCTTCAAAAATCTCGTTGGTCTTCTGGGAAATACCGTTGCAGGAACGTTTGTCCGGGCTTGGGAAATATCCGCAGATGTCGTCCAGAAGGTTGGATACGCCGCGAAGATTGATCGGGGATCCCATGCATACCGGAACAATGCTTGCATCCTGTACATTGGCGGCAAGTGCTGCGGAAACTTCTGTAACGGAGAACTCATCTCCCTCAAAATAACGATCCATGAATTCCTCGCTGGTCTCTGCTACAGATTCCATCAGGATATCATGATACTTCTCAAGGTACTCATCCAGATAAGAAGGAATCTCACATTCTTCCTTCTGTCCCTTGTCGATATATTTTCTTCCGGCCTGTTTCACAACGTTAACATATCCCACGAACTTGCCATCTTCACGGATTGGGAAATGCAGCGGGGCAATCTTCTTGCCATAAAGCTCAGTAAGCTGGTCTACTACCTTACGGTAACTTACATCGTCCACGTCCATATCAGTAACGAAAATCATTCGCGGAAGTTTATACTTCTCGCAGAGATTCCATGCCTTCTGGGTACCAACCTGTACCCCTGCCTTACCTGATACTACGATGATTGCTGCGTCTGCAGCGCTGACAGCTTCCTCAACTTCTCCTACGAAGTCAAAATATCCGGGAGTGTCCAGAATGTTTACCTTGTTCTTCTGCCACGGGACCGGAATCAGAGATGTAGTGATAGAGAAATGTCGTTTGATTTCTTCTTTATCATAATCACTGACTGTATTGCCATCTTCTACACGGCCTAAACGGTTGGTCAAGCCGGCAAGATATGCCATTGCTTCTGCCAGAGTTGTCTTTCCAGCACCGCCGTGTCCTAACAGCACTACATTTCTGATTCGGTCAGTTCTAAAAACGTCCATATGTAATACCTCCCTGTTTGTCTAATATGTTCATATTTTACTAAATATTCAGAAGAATTTCAAGTATTTTCTGGGATTTTGACGGTCTTTTTTCAAAAAAGTTTAGATTATTTTGTCATTTCTGTAGGAATTGACAATTTGCGAGGAATCTCGTACAATATCATAAGATAATTTTTCACTTTAACGAAGGAAAGGAAACGACATTATATTATGAAGACAATCGGTTTTATCGGTCTCGGTCTGATCGGCGGCTCTATCGCCAAGGCCATCCGGAAGTACCATCCGGATTACCACATTCTGGCCTATAACCGCAGTAAGGAAGCACTTGCCTCCGCCATTAGCACCGGCATTATAGATGGTGTCTGTGAGGAAATGAAGGATCCACGCTTTGGATCCTGTGATTATGTATTTTTATGTGCTCCGGTAGAGATCAACCTGGAGTGCCTTGCATATCTGAAAGAGATCCGCCAGCCAGGCTGCATTATCACAGATGTGGGAAGTGTAAAGGGAATCATCCATCAGAAAGTGGATGAGCTGGGAATGACAGACTGCTTTATCGGCGGTCACCCTATGGCCGGTTCTGAGAAAACCGGTTTTGACCATTCCAACGAGCGCATTCTGGAAAATGCATACTATATTCTTACTCCGGGCGGGGAAGTGGGACTGGAATATATTTCAGATTTTACAGAGCTGATCAGTTCTCTTGGTGCTATCCCTATGGTGCTTACAGCTGAAGAACATGATTTTATTACAGCAGGTGTAAGCCATCTGCCCCATATTATTGCTTCCGCCCTTGTAAATCTGGTAAAAACCCTAGACAACGATGCCGAATATATGAAGACCATCGCTGCAGGCGGTTTCCGCGATATTACAAGGATTGCCTCTTCTTCTCCTGTTATGTGGCAGCAGATCTGCATGGAAAACCATGAGAACATTTCCAATGTTCTGGACGACTACATCCGCATGCTGATCCAGATCCGCTGTTCTGTAGACAACTGTGCTACAGATGGTAAGGAGGCAGATGCTATTTATCAGATGTTTGCAAGCTCCAGGGATTACCGTGATTCCATTGATGTTGTGGATAATGGTCCTATCCGCAAGGCTTATGTGCTTTATCTGGATATTGCAGATGAAGCCGGTGGAATCGCTACCATTGCCACTATCCTTGCCATGGATAAGATCAGCATTAAGAACATCGGAATTATCCACAACCGTGAATTTGAGCAGGGTGTTCTGAAAATCGAATTTTATGAAGAAGACGCTATGGAAAAGGCCATTGCACTTTTGAAAAAGCGCAATTATATTGTTTATGAGCGATAACCAGCGCACCGGCAGTTGTTTATTGGATACATCACAATTAATTTTTCAGACAAACTCTGTATCAATACAGCAAATACGAAGTAACCGCCATATTGACTCGTCTAATTCTTTATAAGTAATATAGCCGATACCCGTTTTTACTGTATGAAACTTTATATTTAAGGAACGATTATTATGGAAACAAAAAAACTTACAAATCTCCACGGAGAACTTACAGTTCCAGGCGACAAATCCATCTCCCACCGTGCCGTCATGTTCGGTTCCCTTGCCAAAGGAACCACAAAGATCACCCATTTTCTGGAAGGAGCTGACTGCCTTTCCACCATCTCCTGTTTCCGCAAAATGGGCATTGATATTGAGAATAACAGCGGAGAAATCCTGGTTCATGGAAAAGGACTCCACGGATTATCTGCCCCTGTTGATATTCTGGATGTTGGAAACAGTGGCACAACTACCCGCCTGATTTCCGGTATTCTTGCAGGACAGAATTTTGTATCGGAGCTTACCGGCGATGACTCTATCCAGAGCCGTCCCATGAAACGGATCATGACGCCTCTCCTTTCCATGGGCGCTGATATTGCAAGCATAAAGGGAAATAACTGTGTTCCTCTTCGGATCATAGGTCATCCTCTGAAGGCCATTCACTATGATTCCCCAGTTGCTTCTGCTCAGGTAAAATCCTGTGTACTTCTGGCCGGAATGTATTCTGACGGAATTACCAGTGTCACCGAACCGGTTCTTTCCAGGAACCATACAGAAATCATGTTGAACTACTTTGGAGCTCAGGTAACTTCTGAGGGAACTACCGCTTCCATTGCTCCGGAACCATCTCTTTTTGCCAGAGAAATTACAGTACCTGGGGATATTTCTTCTGCTGCTTATTTCATCGCTGCCGGACTTCTGGTGCCAGGCAGTGAGATTCTTCTGAAGAATGTGGGAATCAATCCCACAAGAGACGGACTGCTCCGTGTGTGTAAGGACATGGGCGCAGACATTACCCTGCTAAATGTTAATATGGATGGAGAACCTACTGCTGACCTTCTTGTCCGCGCCAGTTCTCTTCATGGTACAACTGTTGGCGGAGAAATTATCCCGACGCTTATTGATGAGATTCCGATGATTGCAGTTATGGCGGCTTTCGCAGAGGGAACTACTGTGATCAAGGATGCAAAAGAACTTAAAGTAAAAGAATCAGACCGTATTCTGGTTATGGCAGAGAATCTTTCCCGCATGGGTGCGGACATTACACCTACAGATGACGGCATGATCATTCATGGGGGAAAACCACTGCATGGGGCAGAGATTGACTCTTACCTGGATCACAGAGTGGCTATGTCCTTCACTGTTGCCGGACTGCTCTGTGATGGACCACTCTCTATTAAGGGGGGGGACTGTGTGAAGATTTCTTATCCGGAATTTTATGAGGATCTGTATAGGTTAGGGGAATAATCTAAACCTCAGGAACTTAAATGAGAACATTTTTCGTTACTGTGAACGGAGTGAGCAGTAACCATTTTTCCATTTAGGTTCCTGTTTTTTTGCCTGTTAAGATGTACATTCCTATTATTTTATGTTAAATAATAGTCAATGTTAGTTTAGTGCAACTGTCATACTTTGCCAGATTATATGCTTGTATTTTCTTTTTAAATATACATATTGCACATTTTACCATGTATTAATTTCTGTGCAATTTTAAAATTCGTTTTAATCTCATTTCTATATTGATATTCTTTTAACGATTTCGACGAAGTTAAAAAACTTTCCGTTTTCCTCTTTTTTTCTTCAAAAAAATAACGTATAATCCCACTGTAAGTTGAGGAACACTAAAACAAACAAAGCGAAGGTGAACAGCCCAGACAAAAGAGCGGCTGCCACAAGAAAGGAGCCAGAAATAATGAAAATTTTATTTTACGGAACCAAAAATTATGACGAGCAGTTTTTTGAAAAACTTTTACCTGAATTTCCAGATATTAAGATTAAATTTATTGAAGCAAATATCCATGAGGAGACCGCTTCTCTTGCAAAAGGTTATGAAGCCATCTGTGCTTTTGTAAATGCAGACCTTGGCGCTCCTGTTATTGAAGAATTACATCAGCAGGGTGTAAAACTGATCCTTATGCGCTGCGCTGGTTACAATAACGTGGATCTTAAGACAGCCCACAAATATGGCATGAAAGTTCTGCGTGTACCAGGTTACTCTCCCGAGGCTGTTGCAGAGCACGCAATGGCGCTGGCGCTTACAGCTAACCGTCACACTCACAAGGCTTACATCAAATGCCGTGAGAACAACTTTACTTTAAGCGGTCTTATGGGCGTGAACCTTTACAAGAAAACAGCTGGTATTATCGGTACTGGTAAAATTGGTCAGGCTATGGCAAGAATCTGCAAGGGATTTGGAATGCGGGTCATTGCATATGATCTTTTCCCAAACAAGAATCTTGACTTCCTGGAATACGTTTCTCTTGATGAGTTGCTGGCTACCAGTGATCTGATCAGCCTGCACTGCCCGCTTACTGACGAAACCAAACATATTATCAACGAAAAGACAATTGCCCAGATGAAGGACGGAGTTATCCTTGTAAACACTTCCCGTGGCGGTCTTATCAAGACGGAGGATCTGATTTCCGGTATCCGCGACCATAAGTTCTTCGCAGTTGGTCTGGATGTTTACGAGGAGGAATCTGATTATGTATTCGAGGATCTGTCTGAGAGCATCATGCAGACTTCCTTGATCCAGAGGCTTCTCTCCTTCCCGAACGTAACCATGACCTCCCATCAGGGATTCTTTACAGAAGAAGCGCTCACCAATATTGCTGAAACTACAATGGAGAATGCCCAGGCTTATATCAATGGGGATGAACTGAAGAACGAAGTTCTTTCATAATTCATAAATCACTATAGAAAAAACGGTGTTTCAATGAACAGACATTGAAACACCGTTTTGCTAAATAGGTATTTATTCTGAATATCTTTCCCTAAGAAGTGCAATTTCTCTTGTCCAACCCTCATCATCATTAGGCGTTTCCAGAATAAAAGGCTTACCCTCCAATGCCGGGTGCCGGATGACACGGACAAGGGCATCAAGACCAATCTGGCCTTCCCCGATTCTGGCGTGGCGGTCTTTGTGGCTACCGAGAGGGTTGAGGCTGTCGTTCAGGTGGATGGCTTTTAAGTGGTCGAGACCGATGATGCGGTCGAATTCAGTTAAGACACCGTCCAGGTCGTTTACAATATCGTAGCCGCCATCCCACACATGGCAGGTATCCAGGCAGATTCCAAGTTTATCGCGTTTTTCTACAAGGTCCATAATGGCACGAAGCTCCTGGAAATGGCTTCCCACCTCAGAGCCTTTTCCAGCCATGGTTTCAAGAAGAACTGTAGTGGTCTGTTCTTCAGTAAGAACTGCATTCAGCACTTCCGCAATCTTTTGAATTCCAGCCTCTATTCCCTGTCCCACATG
This sequence comes from Ruminococcus sp. 1001713B170207_170306_F1, assembly GCF_015668065.1. NCBI lineage: Bacteria > Bacillati > Bacillota > Clostridia > Eubacteriales > Oscillospiraceae > Ruminococcus > Ruminococcus sp. 1001713B170207_170306_F1. The sequence goes on from NZ_JADPEX010000001.1 coordinate 228,850, forward strand.
GCTGCCTGGATGGAAATTATAATAATTTCCTGGTGTGGCTTCCATGCGTTTCAGATCATCCAAAAAAGTATTTCTGGCAAAATCCCGCAGATTTTCTTTGGCCGCGCAGGCATTTAAGGTATAAGGTGCATGCGCCACGATTTTCCCGAACTCATGCTCCCTGGCAATCTCCTGAAACTTCGCCACATCAGCAGGGTCAATAGCTTTGGCATTCCCTCCTCTTGGATTTCTGGTAAAAAATGCAAACGTGTTGCCGCCATTTTTTACGATCTGGCGTCCCATGGCTGCGTAGCCTTTGGATGATGAAGTATGATTTCCTATATATAACATGTCGTTTTCCCTTCTTATTAACTATGAAAGTCTCGGTCAGCAGCTGCGGGAGCGCCATAGGCGCGAAACAGCTGACTTTCAAGCACTCCTTAAGTATATTCTATATATTTTAGCATTTTCCCCCTCTTTTTCAAGATATTTATTGACGAAAACTCATTTTATTCTTATACTGTTAAAAGGTGTGCTCTTCTGTAAAAAAGACTTTTGTCCCATACTTTTTCACAGAATTCATACATAGAAAAAAGGAAGGAAATCAACATGAAAGAACGTGAAAAGTTTTCATCCCGGCTTGGATTTATTCTCATTTCAGCCGGCTGCGCCATTGGAATCGGCAATGTATGGCGCTTCCCTTATATAACAGGACAGTACGGCGGCGCAGCATTTGTACTGATCTATCTTCTGTTCCTTGTAATTCTTGGACTGCCTATTATGGTTATGGAATTTGCTGTCGGACGCGCAAGCCGCAAGTCCGCTGCCAGAAGCTTCCATCTCCTTGAGCCAAAGGGCACCAAATGGCACCTTTACAGCTATGGAGCCATGCTTGGCAACTATATGCTGATGATGTTTTACACCACTGTAGGCGGCTGGATGCTGGCTTACTTCTTTAAAATAGCAAGCGGCACCTTCACAGGTCTTGATACAGAAGCGGTAGGAAACGTATTTAACACCATGCTCTCCAATCCTGGAGAAATGACCTTCTGGATGGTAATCGTAACTGCATTCGGTTTTGGTACCTGCTGCATGGGACTGCAGAAAGGTGTTGAACGTATCACAAAGGTTATGATGGTATGTCTTCTTACTATTATGGTAGTTCTTTGCGTTAAGAGCTGTACGCTTCCAGGTGCCATCGAGGGTATTAAGTTCTATCTTCTCCCGGATTTTGGCCGTCTGAAAGAGAACGGACTGCTTTCCGGTATTTATGCCGCTATGGGACAGGCATTCTTCACCTTGAGCCTTGGGATCGGCGCAATGGCAATCTTTGGAAGTTATATCGACAAAGACCGCAGCCTTATGGGCGAATCCATCCAGATTGGTATTCTGGATACTTTCGTGGCACTAATGGCCGGACTTATTATTTTCCCGGCATGCTTTGCTTACAATGTAAGCCCTACACAGGGTGTTGGACTTGTATTCGTAACACTGCCGAACATGTTTAACCAGATGATGGGCGGTCGTTTCTGGGGTGCACTGTTCTTTATCTTTATGACATTCGCAGCTCTCTCCACCATCATTGCAGTATTTGAGAATATCTTAAGCTTTGCCATGGATCTGTGGGGCTGGAGCCGTAAAAAGGCAGTTCTGGTAAACGGAATTGCAATCTTTGTTTTATCCATGCCATGCGTACTTGGTTTCAACGTATGGAGCGGATTTCAGCCACTGGGCGCAGGAAGCACCATCCAGGATCTGGAGGACTTCATTATCTCCAATAACCTGCTTCCGCTTGGAAGCCTTGTTTACCTGCTGTTCTGCGTAACCCGCTACGGATGGGGATGGGACAATTTCATCAAAGAAGCGGATACAGGAAACGGCATTAAATTTCCGAAGTGGGCACGTCCATATCTTACCTATGTACTGCCGCTTATTGTACTGTTGATTTTCGTAATGGGTTATTACGATAAGTTCTTCAGATAAATATTATTGTAATGTAAATCAAAGGCAAAAGTTCACAGGGCTATTCACTCAAAACATGACCTATGGATTTTTGCCTCAATGTTTATACGAAGCAAACACGTCGCCTGTCGGCGACATCATATACAAAAAGCCATATGAGGACAGACGTATGCAAAAGAAAAAGAATTTATACAAAAAATCCAAATATTACCGCCAGCGCCAGAAAAAGATCCGGCAGATCTGCATGGCCGCGGGTGGTGTCCTGCTGCTGGTGGTTCTGATCCTGATCGTCCGGGGATGTGCAGGAAAGGCAAAGAGTGTAAACTCTTCGAATGTAAACAACGCAACCGACGAAAAGACAACTGGTTCTGCTCTTTCTTCTGACAGTGAAAAGAACGATTCTTCATTTGCCGATGGAACTAAGCAGACTGCCGAGTCTTCCAGCGACAGCTCAGATTCATCTTCTGATTCCGAAAGCAGCGATACTGTTTCAACAAAATCGAAGCACGACACCCCAGTCACCCTTACTATAAGCGTTGTGGGAGACTGTACCCTTGGTACAGATGAAGCCTTCGATTACAGTACCAGCCTGAATGCATATTTTGAAAATTATGGAAAAGAATACTTTTTACAGAATGTAAAGAGCATTTTTGAAGCAGATGACCTGACTATCGCCAACAATGAAGGAACCTTCACAGACAGCAGCAGCCGCGAGGATAAAACCTTCGCATTCAAAGCACCCGCATCTTTTGCAGGAATTTACTCCAGCAGTTCTGTAGAAGCAGTAAACACAGCCAACAACCACAGCCATGATTACGGCGAGCAGAGCTTTCAGGATACCATGGATGCCCTGGATGCCCAGGGAATTGTTCATTTCGGCTATGATGAGACGGCTGTAATGGATATAAAAGGGGTAAAAGTAGGTCTTGTGGGAATCTATGAGTTATACGATCATCTAGAGCGTGAACAGCAGCTGAAAGACAACATTGCCAAGGTAAAAGAAGATGGCGCAGAGCTGATCATCGTTATCTTCCACTGGGGAAATGAAAAAGAAACCGTTCCAGACTCCAATCAGACCACACTTGGACATCTTGCCATTGACCTTGGTGCTGATCTTGTGTGTGGACATCATCCTCATGTACTTCAGGGAATTGAAGAATATAAAGGAAAGAATATTGTATACAGCCTTGGAAACTTCTGCTTCGGCGGAAACAGCGCCCCAAGTGACATGGACAGTATGATTTTCCAGCAGACCTTTACCATCTCAAACGACGGCGTAAAAGCAGATAATGTAACAAATATCATCCCATGTTCCATCTCCTCCGCTTACGGCTATAACAATTACCAGCCAACACCTGCTGAAGGGGATGAAAAGACCAGAATTATGGAAAAAATCCAGGAAAGAAGTTCCTGGATCGGATAGAAAAAATATGTTATTCAGCACCCCCAGAGCGAAAGCTCCGGGGGTATTTTTTGATTATAATATCAGCATCGCATCCCCAAATGAAAAGAACCGATACTTCTCCTGCACTGCAACCTCATAGGCATGCAGAATATTCTCTTTTCCAGCCAGTGCAGACACCAGCATAACCAGTGTGGATTCCGGCAGATGGAAGTTGGTGATCAGACCGTCGATCATCTTAAATTTATAGCCTGGATAGATGAAAATCTCAGTCCAGCCACTTCCAGATTTTAGAACTCCATCCTCACCAGTTGCAGACTCCAGTGTACGGCAGCTGGTAGTTCCAACTGCGATCACACGGCCGCCATTTTTTTTGGTGTCGTTGATCAGCTTCGCCTGGTCTTCTTCCACAATGTAAAATTCAGAATGCATGTGATGCTGTTCTACATCATCTACTTTAACCGGACGGAAAGTTCCAAGACCTACGTGAAGAGTTACATGGGCAATATTTACGCCCTTGGCTTTCACCTGTTCCAGAAGTTCTTTGGTGAAATGCAGACCTGCTGTAGGAGCTGCTGCGGAACCCTCATTCTTTGCATAAACAGTCTGGTAGCGATTCTTATCCTTTAATTTATGAGTGATATATGGCGGCAGCGGCATCTCTCCCAACTGGTCCAAAATCTCCTCAAAAATGCCTTCATAATGGAACTGGATCAGACGGTTGCCTTCGTCCACCACGTCGATAATCTCGCCCTCTAAAATACCATCACCAAATGTGATTTTGGCACCTGGACGAGCCTTTTTGCCAGGCTTTACCAGGCATTCCCAGATATCGTTCTCTCTTCTTTTCAGAAGAAGGATTTCGATCACTGCGCCAGTCTCTTCCTTGTGACCGTAAAGCCTTGCCGGAATAACCTTGGTATCATTGATAACCAAAGTATCACCTTCATTCAGATAGTCCAGTATATCCCTGAAATGGCGATGCTCAATACTGCCATCTGCCATAGAAAGATGCATAAGTCTGGAAGAACTTCTGTCCTCCAGCGGATCCTGGGCGATCAGCTCCTGAGGGAGCTCATAGTAAAAATCAGATGTTCTCATCTTTGGATTCCTCCTCTTTCCACTGCTTTTTCAGTTGCCGCACAAAATTCCATTCTTTGTTGGTGAGATCTGCCTTTTTCAGCAGATCCGGGCGCCTTCTGGCTGTACGAATGATAGACTGCTCTCTGCGCCACTTCTCTATATTTGCATGATGACCGGACATAAGAACCTCCGGAACCTTTTTACCATGCCACTCTTCCGGGCGGCTGTACTGGGGATATTCCAGAAGATTTCCTGCAAAGGACTCGGTCTCGCCAGACTCCTGATTGCTGAGCACGCCTGGAACCATGCGGGAAATAGAATCCATCATAACCATGGCCGGAAGCTCGCCGCCTGTAAGCACATAATCACCGATAGACACATAATCCGTCACAATTTCCTCCAGAACACGCTCGTCAATCCCCTCATAGTGACCGCAAAGGAAAACCAGGTCTTCCTCTTTCGCCATGTCTCTTGCCATCTGCTGATTAAACACCTGTCCCTGCGGAGTGAGATAAACCACACGGGGGCGCTTCCCGGCTTTCTCGGCAATCGCTTCATAAGCCAGGTAAACCGGTTCTGCCTGCATCAGCATTCCAGCACCGCCGCCGTAAGTATAATCATCTACTTTCTGGTGCTTGTTAAAAGCATAGTCACGGATATTTATGGCCTCCACAGAAAGGATTCCTGCATTAATGGCACGCCCTGTAATGCTGGTGTTCATTCCATTCCGGATCATTTCCGGAAAAAGGGTCAAAACATGGAAATTCATTTATAAAAGTCCTTTCATCAAATGTACCGTCATCACATTCTCTTCCAGATCAACGTCAAGGATGCATTCCTTGATTGCCGGGAGAAGTACTTCCTGATGATCTGGAAGCTCTACTACGTAAACATCATTGGCTCCTGTCTCCATAACATCTTTCAGGGTTCCGAAATGGGTGTTGTCCTCCAGAACCACTTCCATGCCAATCAGGTCGCCGATGTAATATTCATCTTCATCCAGTTCCTGGGCTTCTTCTCTGGGAACCCACAGGTCTCTGCCTTTGTACATTTCAATATCATTTATATTATCAATCCCGTTAAATTTCAGGATCACAAGATTCTTAAAAAATTTCACGTTACGGATTTCCAGCTTTTTCATCTCTCTGCCGGCATCCAGAATCACATATTCAAGATCCAGGAAACGCTCCGGATCTGTGGTAGGGAATACTTTTACTTCTCCCCGCACGCCATGAGTGGTGGTAATTACTCCAACCTTTAATAAATCTTCCATTCAAAACTCCTCTACAAAAAACGAATATGTCTGCCGTCCAGGACTTTCATAAGTAAAAACAGGAGCCATGTCTCCACAGCTCCTGCATCCATATATCTTGCTTATCATTGCAGAATATCTACAATCACTTTTTTGCTGCTTTTGGAAGAAGCCGCTTTTACTACGGTACGGATGGCCTTGGCGATTCTGCCCTGACGTCCGATCACCTTACCCATATCAGATGGTCCTACCTTCAGTTCGATAACAACAGCGTCATCCTTTTCTGTTTCGGTAACGACTACTTCGTCCGGATTTTCAACAAGAGATTTTGCAATTACTTCTACTAATTCTTTCATTACACACCTCCCTGATCCCGCCCCGGAGCATATTCAAAAAATGCCCTCATCTGGACGTTACAGAAATACCCCCTGAAAATTGCCGGTTACAGTTCACGACTTTCACAGGAAATACTGTGCAGTCTGAACCATTCTGGCAACCTCTAAGATACTCCTTAAATTATTTCTCGATTCCGGCCTGTTTGAGGATCTTAGCAACAACTTCTGTAGGCTGAGCACCGTTTGCAAGCCATTTCTTAGCTGCTTCTTCGTCAACCTTGCATACACTTGGCTCCTGGTTTGGATCATATGTTCCGATCTCTTCGATACATCTTCCATCACGTTTGCTGCGGGAATCTGCAACAACGATTCTATAGTAAGGTGCTTTCTTCTGTCCCATTCTTCTTAATCTGATCTTAACTGCCATTTTAATTTTCCTCCAATTTACTTTCTCTTTATTAGTTAATTTAATTATTTTATGTTAAAAAGGAAGCTTGAAGCCGCCTCTTTTACCACCCATTTTGCCGCCGCCCATGAGACCCGGCATCTGCTTCATCATCTTCTTGCTCTGCTCAAACTGTTTCACAAGGCGATTGACTTCTGCAACCTCCACACCTGCGCCTCTGGCAATCCTATTCTTGCGGGAAAGGTTTAGGATTCCCGGATTGGAACGCTCCTGTGGGGTCATGGAAAGAATAATGGACTTGGTTCTGTCCATTGCTTTCTCATCGATCATGCTCTCCACATCTTTCATCTTGCTTCCCACACCTGGGAGCATATTCAGGATACTAGAGATTCCGCCCATCTTATTCATCTGTTCAAGGCTGGTAAGATAGTCATTGAAATCAAAATCCATCTTCTTCAGCTTCTTGGACATCTCCTGGGCTGCTTCCTGATCTACGGCTGCTTCTGCCTTCTCGATCAGGCTCATTACATCTCCCATACCAAGGATACGGGATGCCATTCTCTCCGGATAAAACTGTTCCAGATCGGATAACTTCTCTCCCATACCTACATACAGGATTGGCTTGCCAGTTACGGACTTGATGGAAAGAGCTGCACCACCTCGGGTATCACCATCCATCTTGGTCAGGATCACTCCATCGATTCCAACCTTCTCTGCAAAGGTCTGGGCTACATTGACTGCATCCTGTCCGGTCATGGCATCTACTACAAGGACTGTAGCATCTACCTCAATATTAGACTTAATATCAGCAAGCTCCTGCATCATATCCTCATCGACATGAAGACGTCCTGCTGTATCAATGATCACTACATTCTGCTGATTCGTCTTGGCATGTGCAACAGCTGCCTTGGCTATGTCTACCGGGCTCTGTTTATCACCCATGGTAAAGACTTCCACGCCTTGTTTCTCACCGTTTACCTGAAGCTGAGTGATCGCTGCGGGTCTGTAAACGTCACAGGCTACCAGAAGAGGTCTCTTACCTTTAGACTTGATCTTACCTGCAAGCTTGGCTGCCGTAGTGGTCTTACCAGCTCCCTGAAGACCTGCCATCATAATGACAGTCAGATCATTGCCAGGCTTGATCGGAAGCTCTGTAGTCTCGCTTCCCATAAGATTAACCAGCTCTTCATTTACAATCTTGATGACCATCTGGCCTGGGTTCAGTCCGTTCATAACGTCCTGTCCAACTGCACGTTCCTGTACAGATTTCGTGAACTGTTTCACGACTCTGAAGTTAACGTCTGCTTCAAGGAGTGCCATCTTAACTTCTTTAAGAGCAATCTTAACATCCTCTTCGGTCAGACGGCCTTTGCTTCTCAGCTTCTTGAATACATTCTGAAGTTTATCTGTTAAGCTTTCAAATGCCATGAATTATAACTCCTCTAAAATCACATTGGATATTGCCTCAATATCATCAGCGTGATATCCGGATGCAAGCTCATGTATCTTCTGTACCTGTCCCCGGATATTCACAAACTTCTCCACCAGATGCAGCTTCTCTTCATATCCTTCCAGTGCCTTGTCACAGCGTCTGATCATATCATGTACGCCCTGACGGCTGATATTCAGTTCCTCTGCAACCTCACTTAAAGAATAATCCTCCAGAACTACACTCTCGTAGATCTGCTGCTGTCTCTTCGTAAGAAGCTCTCCGTAAAAATCATAGAGCAAAGTACGTTCCACAAACTTTTCCATTCGTTATCACCTTGGGTATCATACCGTATTTTGTGGTGTGTGTCAAGTGTTTTTTCTTTACACGCAATATTTTTTATATGTCCAAATTTATTATACGCTATTTCTAATTATCTGCCCTTATGTTATACTATAAAAGCTGCCGAGCCTCCAGCAGAAAGGAGGTGAATCACATGGAAGAAATTTTCACCGCATTTCTTGTTTCCGTTTTAGCAGGTGTAGTTAGCTACTACATATGCAAATGGCTGGACGGTAAACAATAGGCAGCAACAGCCTAAACGGATCAGCTCACCGTAACGAGCAAGAAAGCCCTCAGAGCTGCAACTCTGGGGGCTTTCATTTCGCCGCATGGAATTTCACCGCATTCCTTAGCTACTATCAGCATATGCCATAACCAACGAAATGTCAACTTAAAATTCACATATTTTACTGAATCAAACTATCATCATCAAAATAATTAATTTTCATAGAAGCCTTTACATCCCTCAGAGTCTCAGCAGCCTTTGCCTCAGCCACCTTACTGCCCTCTCTTAAAATGTCATAAACATCTGGAATACGCTGTTCCCACATTTTACGGCGCTCGCGGATCGGGCCAAGCTCAGCCTGGAGAACGTTGTTCAGGAACTTCTTAACCTTAACATCTCCAAGTCCGCCTCTCTTATAATGGTCTTTCAGCTCGTCCAGGTTCTGATAATCCGGAAGAAATTCCGGGAAGTATTCTGGTTTGCAGAAAGCATCCAGATAAATAAATACCGGGTTACCATCAACATTTCCCGGATCCTGAACACGAAGATGATTCGGATCCGTGAACATGGACATAACCTTCTTCTTAACCTCATCTGCCTCATCGGAAAGATAAATGCAGTTTCCAAGAGATTTACTCATTTTTGCCTTACCATCAATACCTGGCAGACGCAGGCACGCCTTGTTGGAAGGAAGTACGATTTCCGGCTCTGTAAGTGTCTCACCATATACTGTGTTAAACTTGTGTACGATCTCTTTGCACTGCTCCAGCATAGGAAGCTGATCCTCTCCAACCGGAACTGCTGTTGCACGGAAGGCTGTAATATCAGCTGCCTGGCTGATCGGATAGCAGAAAAATCCAACCGGAATGCTGGCTTCGAAATTACGCATCTGGATCTCAGATTTCACAGTAGGGTTACGCTGAACACGGGCTACTGTAACCAGATTCATATAATAGAAAGTAAGCTCTGTAAGCTCCGGAACCATAGACTGGATGAAAATTGTGGATTTCTCCGGATCAATCCCGCAAGCCAGATAATCAAGTGCTACCTGGATAATATTCTGACGAACCTTCTCCGGGTGCTCTGCGTTATCAGTAAGCGCCTGGGCATCCGCGATCATAATATAAATCTCGTCATAATTTCCAGAATTCTGAAGCTTTACACGCTCAGATAAAGAGCCTACATAATGTCCCACATGAAGACGTCCTGTAGGGCGGTCTCCTGTTAAAATTACTTTTTTCATAGTTTGCTACTCCTTATATTCACCGCCATGCCGATCCTTTTTTTAACCAACACAGTTGTACTTATTTATAATCATTTCAGCAAACACTCCCCATTTTTTACATGAATATGCAAAACACCCAAAGCACATAGACTAACTTTAGTTACTGTTCACTCCGTTCACAGTAACTAACTTTATTCATACCATTTGTAATGTTGCTTCAGTTATTAACTGCAAGGCGGGGAAATGCTTCTATTTTTCAATTACAGACTTGCGCGAATTACTTTCGGTCTGCATCCGGCAGTCTCCAGTGCTTTCACGATCTGATTCTTATGATCTGTACCAAATGCCTCCAGAGTGATTTTCAGTTCTACAGCGGCATTACGGTTTGTACTTACAAACTGGTTATGATCCAGCTTGATAACATTTCCCTGATTCTCTGCAATAATAGAGGCCACACGTACCAGTTCACCAGGCTTATCCGGGATAAGAACAGATACTGTAAAGATTCTGTCACGCTGGATCAAGCCATGCTGTACTACAGAAGACATGGTAATCACATCCATATTTCCACCACTTAAAATGGACACAACCTTTTTATTCTTGAAATCAAGATGACGAAGCGCAGCCACTGTCAGAAGTCCTGAATTCTCAACGATCATCTTATGATTTTCTACCATATCCAGGAAAGCAACGATCAGCTCATCATCCTCAACCGTGATGATTTCATCCAGATTCTCCTGGATATATGGGAAAATATGAGAGCCCGGAGTCTGAACTGCAGTACCATCTGCAATGGTGTTTACATGGGGCAGTGTAACAACCTCCCCTTTCTCAAGAGAAGCCTTCATGCAGGCTGCACCTGCTGGCTCTACACCGATTACTTTAATATGAGGATTAAGAAGCTTGGCAAGTGTGGATACACCTGTTGCAAGTCCGCCTCCACCGATTGGCACCAGAATATAATCTACAAGAGGAAGCTCCTGAATGATCTCCATAGCAATGGTTCCCTGTCCGGTAGCAACAGCAGGATCATCAAAAGGATGAATAAAGGTATAGCCCTTTTCTTCAGCAAGCTCCAGAGCGTATGCACAGGCCTCATCATAAACATCACCATGAAGAATAACCTCTGCGCCATACCCTTTTGTACGCTCTACTTTAATAAGCGGTGTAGTGGTCGGCATTACGATCACGGCCTTCACACCGTATTTGTGTGCTGCATATGCCACACCCTGTGCATGGTTTCCAGCGGAAGCTGTGATCAGGCCTTTGCCCCTCTCCTCGTCGGAAAGAGTACTGATCTTATAATAAGCTCCACGCACCTTATATGCACCTGTTCTCTGCATGTTCTCTGGTTTGAAGAAGACCTTGTTTCCAGTGAGTTCAGAGAAATAACTGCTCTTCACCAGCTTGGTCTCCTGGGTTACCTGCTTAACTATTTCTGCCGCTTCTTCAAAACTCTCTAATGTAAGCATTTTTATTTTTCCTCCTGTAGTTTGTGGGGTTAGTTTTCATCCGGATGAATATCAAACAACGCATCCACAAAAGAATTTGCATCAAATTTCTGTAAATCGTCAATGCTCTCACCAACGCCGATATATTTCACCGGAATATCAAGCTCTGACTGGATTGCCACCGCAATACCACCCTTGGCTGTACCATCAAGCTTGGTAAGAATGATACCGGTTACATTTGCCACCTCTGCAAACTGTCTTGCCTGCACAAGTGCGTTCTGCCCTGTCGTTCCATCCAGAACCACCAGAGTTTCCAGATACGCTTCCGGATATTCCTTCTCCAGGATACGGTAAATCTTGCGAAGCTCTTCCATAAGATTCTTTTTATTATGAAGTCTTCCTGCGGTATCACAGATCAGAACATCTGCATTGCGGGCCTTTGCAGCTGCCACTGCATCATAGACAACTGATGCCGGATCTGCTCCATCCTGACCGCCAATGATTTCCACTCCTGCCCGGTTCGCCCACTGGGTCAGCTGTTCCCCTGCCGCTGCACGGAAAGTATCCGCAGCTCCAAGAATAACCTTTTTGCCCTGGTCCTTCAGCTTGCCGGCAAGTTTTCCAACGGAAGTTGTTTTTCCAACACCATTGACACCAATCACAAGAATAACGGATTTACGGTTTTCAAACTGGTACTCTGTGCTGTCTACCGTCATCTGCTCCTTGATGGTATCAATAAGAAGCTGCTTGCACTCCTTGGGATCCCTGATATTTCGGATTTCCACCTGGTCTTTTAATTTATCCAGAATGGCTGTGGTGGCATTGATTCCAATGTCACCCATGATCAGGATTTCTTCCAGTTCCTCATAAAAATCATCATCTATTGTTGAATAGCCGGTGAAAAGAGAATCAAATCCTGCCACAATGTTGTCTCTTGTTTTTGTCAGGCCACTGACAAGTCTTTTAAAAAAGCCCTTCTTTTCCTCTGCCATTTCCTCTCCTCCTTTTACTGCGTAAGCTGGTTTTCCACAAGATCAACGGAAACCAGCGTAGAGACGCCTTTCTCCTGCATGGTAATACCATAAAGTCTGTCTGCGGCATTCATAGTACCACGCCTGTGTGTTATTATAATGAATTGAGTGTTCTTCGTCAACTTCTGAAGATAGCCTGCGAAACGGCCTACATTCGAATCGTCAAGTGCCGCCTCGATCTCATCAAGAAGACAGAATGGCGACGGCTTCAGATTCTGGATTGCAAACAAAAGTGCGATTGCAGTAAGTGCCTTTTCACCACCGGAAAGCTGCATCATATTCTGAAGCTTTTTGCCCGGCGGCTGGGAAATAATGCGAATTCCTGCTTCCAGAATGTCCACGTCTTCCTCAAGCTCCAGAGTGCCCTTACCGCCTCCAAACAATTCCTTGAAAGCCTTGTCAAACTCTCTCTGGATATCCTGGAATTTCTCCGTAAACTGTTTACGCATTCCCTCATCCAGTTCCTGGATAATGTTCTCCAGCTGTGCTTCTGCGGTTTTCAGATCCTCATACTGTCCGGAAAGGAAAGCATGACGCTCTGAAATCTCCTTATATTCCTCAATTGCATTTACATTAACGTTACCAAGCTTACGGATTTCATCCTTCACCTGGGCAATTTCTTTCTTCATGGCTTTCAGATCGTTCAGCTCTTCTTTTTTGTACTGAAGGGCATTGTTCGGGGTGATCTCATACTCATTCCACATGTAGGAAATCTGAGATTCCCTGTGCTCTTCCAGCTTCTCGATCTGACTTTTCAGACGGTAACACTCTTTGTCCAGAAGTGAAATCCTGCCAGACAGCTGGTCCCGCTTCTCAAAAAATGCCTTGTGGCTGGCATTTTTTTCATCCTTCACACTCTGCCAGCTCTCCATCTGAGCCTTCGCCTTGGTTTCATCCTCTTCCAAAGTCCGGATCACTGCCTCCAGATTCTCTACAGACTGGCGCTTTCTCTCATTCTCTTCGACGCCAAGCTCCAGCGTTTCATGAATATCTGCTTCCTCCTGACGAAGAGCTTCCATCTCATGAGTCAGACGGCCCAGAGTCTCTGCTGCGAAACTTTCTTTCTGCTGGGCTGTACTTGCTCCCAGGCGAAGAGCCTCCAGTTTCCTGGAAACCTCCTGCTCCTCAGCCCTCCAGGTCTCTAATTCTTCCTGTTTATTCTGGATAAAAGTCTCTAGTTCTTTCTCATCCTGCTCAGAAGCCTTCAATTCTTCGGCAATCTTGCTGTGATCAGCCTCTGCCTCCTGGATCTGACGGCGGATTTCCATCTGCTCTCTCTGAATCTCTCCATAGCCAGCCTGGATTTCCTTTGTCTTGGCTTCTACCTGGTTAATGTTCATCTTCGCCGTGTTCTGGGCAACATACTGCTGACGCAGTTTTTCCTGCAGATCTGCAATGGTGTCACGCATAACATTACGCTTGCTTCGATTATCATTAATAGCCGTCTGCATGTCATCCATGTCTTTTTGAAGAGCCTTCACACTGGATTCCAGTTCTTCGATCTCACGGCGGCGGCCAAGAAGGTTGCTGTTATTCTTAAAAGAACCACCTGACATAGAACCGCCCGGACTGAAGGATTCACCTTCCACAGTTACCATACGAAGACTGTGCCTGTATTTTCGCGCAATGGCAATGGCATTGTCAATGTGATCCACCACAAGCACACGCCCCAGAAGATAAGTGGCAAGTCCAGCATACTCCGGACCTGTAGTTACCAGTTCACTGGCAAGCCCGATCACTCCCGGCTCCTGCAGCGCATCCCTCTGGGTAAAACCACCTCTGGTATTGATACTGTTAAGTGGAAGGAACGTAGCACGGCCGAAACGGTTTTTCTTCAGAAATTCGATCATATGCTTGGCAGTCTGTTCATTGTCTGTGACAATGTTCTGAATACTTCCACCAAGAGCCGTCTCAATGGCGATCTCATACTCCTTATTTACCTGGATCAAATCCGCTACAACACCCTTAATTCCCGGTACCCGGTCCTTCTGTTCCATTACACGGCGGATACTGTTTCCGTATCCGTCATAGCGCTCTGTAATATTTTTCAAAGATTCCAGCCTGGAAGCCTCACGGTGATATGCGCTCTGGCCGATTTCCATCTGGCTGTTCTGTTTCTTTAATTCATCTGTAATTTTATGTACTTCATTATCCAGGCGCTGACACTCTGCATTCATGTCCTGGATAAGTGTGGTAATTCCCTGAAACTTTTCCTTTGCCCTCTCCAGCTCGCTCTGCTGCTGGGCTTCCTCTGTTTTCAAATGAAGCTGTCTCTGACTGATTCCCGCTTTACGGATGTCGATCTGCTCCATCATGGTATCGAAACGCTGGGCTTTTCCCTTGGTAGTGGCGCGTGTATTGAGAAGCTCGATAATCTCGTTCTTGCCATTCTCCACTGCCTGAGAGCACTCTTCGATCTGTGCCTGAATATTGGAAATCCGGTCCTCTTCTGCCTCCTGGCGTTTCCTTGCTTCCAGAAGAGCTGCATGGAGCTGGGATTTCTCCGCTTCCTGCCTCTCTAGAGATTCCTGACGTTCCTTCAGATCCGCCTCAATGGTCTGCAGACGGCTCTTGTAATGCTCTTCGCTCTGCACTCCGGACAAAATCTGTTCCCGAAGCACCTTGGTCTCGCCATCCAGCTGCTGCCTGCGAATTGCCTTATTCTGCGTCTCTTCACGCAGCTGATCCATCTGGGAATTCAATTGTTCCAGTTCCTCTTCCAGACGGTCATATTCCACTTTCGTCTGCTCGTAGGCCTTCTGATTCTCCTCCAGCTCCTCAGCAGCCCGGGTATTCTTGGTATCCAGCTCTTTTAATTCACGGCTGGTCTCCTCGTTTTCCAGAAGAAAACTGTTCACATCCAGTTCCCGCAAAGTATCTCTTTTGGCAAGATAAATTCTGGCTGTCTCGGACTGGCGCTCCAAAGGACTCAATTGTCTGGTAAGCTCACTTAAAATATCGGTAACACGCACCAGGTTCGCCTGCTCGTCCTGTAGCTTCTTAATGGTAGTTGCCTTTCTTCGCTTAAACTTTACGATTCCGGCAGCTTCGTCAAAAAGCTCACGGCGCTCTTCCGGCTTACCACTTAAGATCTTATCGATCTGTCCCTGCCCGATGATGGAATAGCCCTCTTTACCAATACCGGTATCGTAAAACATCTCATTAATATCCTTCAGACGACAGGCACTTCCATTAATAAGATATTCACTTTCGCCGGAGCGGTAAAGTCTTCGGGTAACCGTAACCTCATTAAAATCAACCGGAAGCTTGTGATCGCTGTTATCCAGAGTAATGGCAACAGAAGCAAAGCTAAGGGGCTTTCTGGTCTCCGTGCCGGAAAAAATAACGTCCTGCATGTTTCCGCCTCGAAGCTGCTTGGCACTCTGTTCTCCAAGAACCCAGCGGACCGCATCACCTACGTTGCTTTTCCCACTGCCGTTGGGGCCAACGATTCCCGTAATTCCATTATGAAATTCGAAATTGATTTTCTGTGCAAAGGACTTAAACCCCTGCACTTCAATATTTTTTAAATACATGTATTCGAATCCTTGTTATTATTTTCTCATCTTCCGGATTGCCTGGTAAGCAGCTTCCTGTTCGGCAGCTTTCTTGGTATGTCCTACTCCGGTACCCATCACATGACCGCTGACAAGCACATCCACGGTAAAGCTTTTATTGTGATCCGGGCCTTCTTCTTTTATCAGATGGTACTCCACAAGATGGGTTCCCTTCTCCTGTACGATTTCCTGCAGGATGGTCTTGCTATCATAAAAGAGCTGTTTATTCTCAAGATCGTTCAGAATGAATTTCAGAACAAACTCCTTTGCGCTAGCAAAACCACCGTCCAGATAGATAGCTCCAAGCAGAGCCTCTGTTGCATCGGAAACAATAGAGTCACGGTTTCTTCCACCGGTCATATCCTCACCTTTTCCAAGGAGCAGATACTGCGGCAGTCCGAAATCTCTTGCACAATAAGCAAGACTGGGTTCGCAAACCAGGCTGGCTCTCTTCTTGGTCAATTCGCCCTCTGGAATCTGGGTGAATTTCTTATAGAGAAAATCACTGCTGATCAGCTCCAGAACTGCATCTCCAAGAAACTCCAGACGCTCGTTGCAGCCTGCCTTACCAAGCTTCTTCTCGTTTGCATAGGAACTATGTGTCAGTGCAAGGATCAGAAGGTTTCTGTTCCTGAACTCATAACCGATCCGGTTCTCCAATGCTTTTAACTTTTTTTCCATGATAAACTTCCTTCCCTCTGACTAGCTGGCAGCCCCCCGGCAGGTCTTTGCCGAAGAGTCTGCTGCAATGCATGGATGATCATGCTTTTTCTGGTGTCTCTTCCACCATATGGGCAGCGATTTTCTCATTGATCTTCTGCTGTCTGAACTGAACACACTGAAAAATAGCGTGACGGATCTCAACTGCCCTGGCACTGCCGTGTGTCTTCACAACCAGTCCCTTAAGACCCAGAAGAGGAGCTCCGCCGTACTCACTTGCATCAAATGCCTTCATGGTTTCTTTGACGGCCGGTTTCACCAGAAGAGCTCCAACCTTGCTGCGGGTGTCTTTCATAAGGCCGGTTTTAAGCATCTTTATAAAGGTACTTCCAAGTCCTTCATAAAGCTTCAGGATCACGTTTCCAACAAAAGCCTCGCAGACAATCACATCTGCATAACCAGCCGGAATATCCCTTGCTTCAATACTTCCGATGAAATTGATCCCCGGACATTCCTTCAAAAGAGGGAACGTCTCCTTCACAAGGGCATTTCCCTTCTCCTCCTCTGCACCAATGTTTACAATGGCAACACGAGGGTTCTTGATTCCAACCACGTCTTCCATATAGATGGAACCCATCTTCGCAAACTGTACCAGATGCTCTGGTCTGGCATCTACGTTCGCACCGCAGTCAATAAGAAGTGACACACCATTCTGGGTAGGAATCAAGGGTGCCAGCGGCGGACGCTGTACTCCTTTGCTTCTTCCTACGATCACCTGACCACCTACTAAAATGGCGCCTGAGCTTCCAGAGGAAACAAATGCTTCTGCTTCCTGCTTCTTCACAAGATTCAGTCCTACCACAATGGAAGAATCTTTCTTCTTACGGATCGCCAGAACCGGAGGCTCTGCTGTCTCGATCACCTCTGTGGTATTCACGATCTGGATTCTTTCCTTGGGGTAATTCTGAAATTTACTCAGCTCTTTCTCAATTACATCCTGCCTGCCGGTAAGGATCACATCAATGTCTTCCCTCTCGGCAACAGCCTCTACAGCTGCTTTCACTGGTTCTGCCGGAGCGTTGTCTCCGCCCATGGCATCTACTACAACTCTAACTGTCTCTGCCATATTTTTCTCCTCTTCGGATATTCTTCAATACTGTAATCTGGTAATGTGAAAACATCCATTATAATCGGGATATGCAAAACACAGCCCAATTCAACAGCTCCTCCATACCAGAGCATGTTTGAAAAAGGCTACAAGGTACACTATCCCGAATAATACTATTCTACTTTATCTGCCCCCTCTTAGTCAATAGGAAATCAAAGAAAGGTTTCTGACCCAAAGACTGTGGTTGACGAAGCTTCCAATCTCCGCTATACTCTCACTGGGAGCAGATAGGTGCCGGTGTGCCTCCTGGTCTTCAAAACCAGTGTGGGGCGCTAATCCCGTCCCGGATGGGTTCGATTCCCATATGTTCCCGCCAAAAAACGTACCCAGCTTTCCATTCTTACTCTTCTCATTGAGACCGATCTGCCTGCTGCAAGTTTCGTTTTAACACTCTTCCTCCATTTTCCATAACTGTAATCCGCTCTCTGTCAAACCCCTCCAGCAGTATGATCGCACATTTACGGGATATTCCCAGACGGTCACGAAAATCTCCAGTCTGGATCATACCCTTTTCTTTAAATAACTGATATACCATATCCAGGGCTTTCTGCCGTATTTCCCGGTACATATAATGCTTCTCGTCAAACCGTACAAGAACACCGTCCCGCACCATGGCAAAGAACACTTCTGAAAAATCCCGCTCACCGGAAAATACTTTCTTCACTTCATCTGTCAGCGGAGGCTTAAAGCCCGATTTCAGATATAATTCCTGCAGCTGCAAAAAGACAGAATTTCCACATATTTCTTCTGTTATTTTTCCTGCAGCATGTGCTTTTTTTCTTTCCTTTCCCGTACATGCGCAATGAACAGCAGCATCTGCATTCTGTCCTTTTTTCCTTTTTACCCCATTGGGATTCAGCACAACTCCACCGCCAATGGTTTCTACTGGCGAATAAAATCTTATAACAAAATGATCTCCTGCTTTCATTGCCGTCACCTGCTCCATCCGAAGCTGGACTATGGCCTCTTCACCAGGCTTCAGCACTACTCTGTCAAACAGAATTATTTTACACACCAGTTCTGCTGCCCCATGATAAAGATGAACACGGGTACCGCTTTTTAAAGAACGCTGTCCTGATTTCAACAGCTGCAGCCGTACATCTGCTATCATGGTACCTTCCATACTTCCTGCTGCTGCCAGAATTTCTCCCCGGGAGATATGCTCTTTTCCAATCCCCGGAAGGTTCACTGCCACCCGCTGTCCCGGAGCAGCTTCGGATACTTCCTGTCCATGCACCTGAATTCCTCGGATTTTTACCCTTTCAGCCCTGGGATAAAGCATAGTGTCATAATTCAAGCCTAAACTGCCATCAAGCAGCGTCCCTGTCACTACGGTTCCAAAACCCTTTAAAGAAAACACACGATCTATGGGCAGACGAAACGCAGATCCTTTTGTACCTATTCTGCCTGTGCAGCTGTCACCTTCTTTTCGGGAAAGCTTCTGATTTCCCGTGGTTTTTCCGGCGGTGCACAGTTTCCACAACACCCTGCGCAGTTCCTCAATTCCACGCCCATCCACAGCACTGGTCACTACCACATCCGCATTTTCCAGAAATGTTCCCTCTGCAAATTCCCTGATTTCCTGGTCAAGTCCCTTTTTCCATTCCAGGTCGCCTTTGGTGAGTACAATCACACCCTGTTGAATACCAAGCAGGGAAAGTATTGCCAGATGTTCCCTGGTCTGAGGCATAACTCCCTCATCCGCTGCGATCACTACCATGGCAATGTCCATTCCGCCAGCTCCGGCCAGCATATTCTTTATAAATTTTTCATGACCTGGCACGTCAATAATCCCTGCTTCCCTGCCATCCGGAAATTTCAGAAACGCAAAACCATTTTCAATTGTAATCCCCCGCCTTTTTTCCTCTGCCAGGCGATCCGTATCCGTGCCTGTCAGCGCCTTGACCAGCCAGGTTTTACCATGATCAATATGTCCGGCAGTACCTATGATCCTGTGCCTTTTTTCTTCCATATCTTTTTCACGCCCCATTTTGTTCGAACAATCCCACTATTTCATTTCCAAATAAACAGCGCGAAGAAGCCACTTCTCCGCGCCATGTTTACGTTTATAACAATATTGTCTTTTTTCTGTTGTTCAGAAATATAATTCAGTAATTTAATAACATTATTCTACAGTAACAGATTTTGCCAGGTTTCTCGGCTTGTCCACATCCAGGCCCTTCGCTACGCTGACATAATATCCCATCAGCTGCAGCGGAACAATTGCAAGGCTGGTTGTGAAATACTTCTCCGTCTTGGGAACATATACGGAGAAATCAGCGGTATCCTCAATACTGTAATTGCCATAGCTGGTCAGTCCCATCAGATAAGCACCACGGCTCTTTACCTCAACCATATTGCTCAGTGTCTTCTCAAAAAGATCCTTCTGCGTCATCACACCGATCACCAGAGTACCATCCTCTACAAGGCTGATAGTTCCGTGCTTCAGCTCACCTGCTGCGTAAGCCTCAGAATGAATATAACTGATCTCCTTCATCTTCAGGCTTCCTTCCATGCTGATAGCATAGTCAATTCCTCGTCCGATGAAGAAAATATCATGGGCATTTGCATACTTGCTTGCAAACCACTGGATACGCTCCTTATCATCCAGAACACGGCTGATCTTGTCCGGCAGGGTCTCCATCTCAGCAAGCAGACGGGTCACTTTTCCCTCCTCAAACTTTCCCTGGACAAAAGCGCTCTGGATAGCCAGCAGATACATGGCGATCAGCTGGGTGCTGTAAGCCTTGGTGGTGGCAACAGAAATCTCAGGTCCTGCATAAGTATATAACGTATAATCGCTCTCTCTTGCAATGCTGGAACCTACAACATTGACTACGCTAAGTACCGGAACATTTCTATCCCTGGCAAGACGAAGGGCAGCCAGGCTGTCTGCGGTCTCTCCAGACTGGGAAATAATAACCACCATGGAATCCTCCACAAGAATCGGATCACGGTAACGGAACTCAGAAGCCACATCCACCTCAACCGGGATCTTCGCCATGGATTCGATCACATATTTGCCAACCATGCCAACATGGTAAGCAGAACCGCATGCGATGATATAGATTCGCTTAAGAGAAGCCAGCTTCTCATCTGTAAGTCCTGTCTCAGAAAAGTCAATGTGTCCCTCTTTTACATAAGCGCCAATGGTGTCCTGAACGGCCTTCGGCTGCTCATGGATCTCTTTCAGCATAAAGTGCTCATAGCCGCCCTTCTCAGCAGCTGCTGCATCCCACTGGATCTCCACAACGTCTTTCTCAATCTCTTCACGGTCAATATTATAGAAATGGATCTCATCACGGGAAAGCTCCGCAATTTCAAGATTGCCGATATAATAAACCCTTCTTGTCTGATCCAGTATCGCAGGAACATCAGAAGCGATAAGGCTTCCGTTCTCGCTCTTTCCAATGATCAGCGGACTGTCCTTGCGGGCTGCAAACAGTTTACCCGGATAGTCCTTGAAAATAACACCAAAAGCATAAGAACCGCGGATACGGAGCATTGCTCTGGAGATTGCTTCCAACGGGGTTCCGGTTTTCTTATAGTAGTAATCTACCAGCTTCACAGCCACTTCTGTATCTGTCTGAGAATAGAACGTATAGCCGGAACGAAGAAGCTTCGCCTTCAGCTCCTGATAATTCTCGATAATTCCATTATGAACAAGTACTACGGACCTATCATCTGTACAATGAGGATGGGCATTTGTCTCAGAAGGCTCTCCATGAGTCGCCCAGCGGGTATGACCGATACCGCAGGTACCCGGTACGGCTGAGCCGCCGTCTGTCTTCTCGATCAGAGTTTTCAGGCGCCCTTTCGCCTTTACGATTGCGATCTTATCAGCTGCCTCGTTTCGAACTGCGATACCGGCTGAATCATAGCCTCTGTACTCCAGCTTGGAAAGGCCTGTCAGCAAAATCGGTGCCGCCTGTTCATCTCCTACATAACCAACAATTCCACACATAAAATTTCCTCCTCAGTCTCAGTCTTAATCATTCTCCTCATTTTTCTCCTGGCCGGCTGTCTTCTGCCATGCCTCAACCCCTTCTGTATTTTCCTTCTGGAAAAGGATTTTGAAGGTAAGCATCAGAAGCTTCAGATCCAGCTTCAGAGAATAGGTCTCAATATAGGTGAGATCCAGTTTCAGCTTATCATAAGGTGTCGTGTTGTATTTACCATAAACCTGGGCATAACCGGTAAGTCCGGCCTTCACTTTCAGGCGGTAATCAAATTCAGGAATCCTCTCACTATACAGTGCAGCAATCTCCGGCCGCTCCGGTCTTGGACCTACCAGAGACATATCACCTTTCAGGATATTAAAAATCTGTGGCAGCTCATCAAAATGGATCCGGCGGATAAGCTTCCCGACCGGTGTGATCCTGTCATCCTCTTTCTTCGCCAGCTGGGCACCCTTCACTTCAGAGTCCATCTTCATGCTTCTGAATTTCAGGATCATAAAGATCTGCTTATCCTTCGTAAGACGCGGCTGCTTATAAAAAACAGGACCGCCATCATAAAGCTTAATTGCAAGTGCGATCAGAATCATAAACGGAGATGCGATCACAAGCCCCGCCAGGGAAAATATAATATCCACAATTCTTTTGAAAAACAGCTGCTCTGCTGTCAGACGCAGGTTTCTGGAAAGAAGAAGCGTGGTATCAAATAAATGAATGTCGTCTGCATTTCGGAGCATAATATCAGAAAGCTTCGGAATAGAATAACAGCGGATATCCTTCTCAAAGCAGTATTTCAGAAGAAGATTTCGTTCGTGGGACGGGATATCCCCGATCACAACTGCTTTATATCCGTTGATCTTCTCCTTGATCACGTCAATGCCAAGGGAAAGGGGTGTCATTTCTTTAATGGCATATTTATCCTCTCTGGTCTCAAACTTATTCCTTAAATCTCCCGGATTACGTCCGCCATAAATCATCAGCATCTGTCTGGGCGGATACAGTCTGGTGTACACATAACGCATACCAACCACCCATATGACAACGATCACCAGATCAATCCCCGTCATAGCCAGCATAGGTGTCAGATGCTCTCCCAGACGCCAGCGGCCGATCAGGCACAATTGTAAATAAGTAATAAAATTCACGCAGCACACAGATAGGATCTGGGAATAGATTACTTCAAATACCCGCAGATAACCCACCTTAAAACCACCGTAAATTTTGTAAAAGAAGTATATCATCAGCACATACAGACCGATGACTACCTGATTACCTCTGTCAAAGCGTCTGCCGATGACCTCCTTGTGGGCATAAAATTTATACCAGATATAGGCGAAAAGCAATGTTTCAATAGCTATAATCACCGCAGACGCCAAAAACATGATCAGTCTCTTATATCGTTCGCGATTTTCCATTTTTTCCTCCAGTAAATTTCCTCTGAAATCTATACGTCGTATAAGTATAGCACAAAAAATCCCAGAGGAAAACGATTTTTTTCGTCACCTTATTTTGCCCAAAAATGACAGAGCAGGTTGATATCCAGACCAAACCGTGATAAAATCAGTACATATTGTGGTAAAGCAATATAGTATTTATACAATATGATATTTTATAATGTGAAGTAAATAACAGATTCTAAGTTTTGTCAATATGTAATTTTCAGAGTGATGGTTTACAGGTACTGTTCATTGGTAATGTTCTGCAAGATATTTTGGGGAGCATTACCAGTGAACAGCTGCGAAGTATACCTCGGTCTGCAGAAAGGAATCAATGCGTCATAATCAAATTTCCAGACAGAATAAAAATAAAAAAATAAAATATCTCGCCATAGGACTTGCCGCCGGCGTTCTTGGCATAGGCTCAGCTGCAGGTGTTCTCACTTCTGCCAACAGCCATGCTGTGACCCGGAGCGCATCCTCTTCCACACAGGATACTGACCAGATTACTTATAAAGGTGTTACCTATGTTCCGAAAGGGAATCTTGAGACTTACCTTTTCGCCGGAATTGATTCTCCGGATAAGGTAACCGAGATCAAGGAATACGACGGCACCGGTCAGTGTGATGTGCTGCTTGTGCTTGTCCGCGACAGAAGCACAGACACCTGCAAGTTTCTCACCATCGACCGGAACACCATGACTCCGGTGAAGAGCCTTGCAGATGACGGCTCTTACATAGATACCACAGAATGCCAGATTTCCCTGGCACACGCCATGAGCCTGGATCATGAGACCCGTGCAGAGAATACTGTGGATGCAGTTTCCACGCTCCTTGGCGGTCACAAGATTGACGGCTTTGCAATGGTAAACATGAGCGCCATTGAAGTGGTAAATGATATGGTTGGCGGTGTCACCGTCACCATCGAGGATGATTTCCCGGACAGTGACACACTGATCAAGGGACAGACCGTAACTCTGCACGGTAAGGACGCTGAGCGCTTCATCCGTGAGCGCAAGACCGTTGCCGACGGACTGAACGAGAACCGGATGAGCCGTCAGGCCCAGTACGAGGAAGCTTTCAAGCCTGTTTTCCAGGCGAAATGCAGTGAAGATAAGACGTTCCCGCTGGATCTTTATCATGCACTTGAGGACTACATGACTACCAACATCAGTGCCAAGAAGTTTTCCCGTCTTGCCCTTCTTCTTTCCGATGAGAAAGAGGAGGAGAAAGTATCCATAGAAGGAACTGCCGACTTCGACGAGGATGGCTGGCAGACTTTCACTCCTGATCCGAACAGCCTTCAGGAAGCGATCCTTTCGCTTTTTTATAAGGAAAAGAAATAATTTTCCTGTTAGAAAATAAATCGGAGAAGAGAAGATTCTAAACAGCTACAATAAACAAAATTAAGGAGACCCGACATGAACGAAGAACTCACAAACGACGAGGTGGAAATCGACCTTGTGGATCTAGGCAACGTCTTGTTAGACAAATGGCGTTATCTGCTGATCAGTCTTATTGCAGGCGCTGTACTTCTGGGTGCGTATTCCCTTTTCTTTATCGCACCTACCTATGAATCCACAGCCAAGCTTTACGTAGTATCTGCCTCAGACGATTCTGTAGTCAATTTAAGTGACCTGAATCTTGGTACTTCCCTGACTGCAGACTATGAACAGCTGATGCTCAGCTATCCGGTACTAAACCGTGTTATTGACCGTCTGAATCTGGATTCTACATCCGATGAACTGGCTAAAGCTTTTTCACTGAACAACCCAAGCGATACCCGTATTCTGGAGATCACCGCTACTTCTACCGATCCGCAGATGGCTATGGATCTGGCTGAAACTATGGCTGAGGAAGCCATTGATTATCTCCCGGATACCATGAGCACACTTGCTCCGAATCTGGCACAGCCTGCCAAACTTCCTGAGAGTAAAGTGGCTCCAAGCTATACCAAGTTCACCATAATCGGTGCCCTGCTTGGACTTCTCATCTGTGCAGCATTCTTTATTGTAAAATATCTGATGGATGACACCATTCATACTGCAGATGATATGGAAAAATATTTTGGGCTGGTACCTCTTACCACTATCCCTGACAGCGATCAGGTAATCGATCTGGATGAGGAGCAGCACCGCAGACGCGGCAGAAAGAGAGGTCGTACGAAATAATGAACCAGCTTAATGTAAACCTTCCGGAGCTGCCCTATGCAGTTTCCGAAGCGATGAACCGACTTCGTATTAATATTAAATTCTGCGGTAAAAATACCCGCAAGATCCTTTTGACCAGCTGCCAGCCTAATGAAGGTAAGAGTACCATTTCCTCCTACCTGTGGAAAATGCTTGCAGAAGCAGGATTTCCTACTGTTCTGGTAGACGTTGACCTTCGTAAATCCGTTATGAAAACACGTTTTCAGATGGACTACGACGATGACACTACTATGGGACTGAACCACTATCTTTCCGGTATGGCAGAATATGAGGACGTTATATACAGTACCAATATTCCAAACGGCTATATGGTTCCGTGTACACAGCTCCTTGAGAATCCTTCCGCTCTTCTGGAAGATGTTCGTTTCAAAGAGCTTCTGAATACTCTTTCAGAGAATTACCGTTTTGTTATTATAGATTCCCCGCCGCTTGGCAGTGTATCAGATGGAGCGCTTATCGCTTCTCTGTGCGACGGCGCAGTTCTGGTTGTACGTGCCGGTACCACACCGCGTACTCTGATCAAGCAGTCTCTTTATGAGATCCAGCAGTCTGGCTGCAAGCTCCTCGGTACAGTTCTGAACCGTGCCGATGTAAAGGGACGTGCTTATGGCAAGTATGGCTATGGAAAATACGGTTATGGTTATGGATACGGCTATGGTTATGAGCCTAAGGATAAAAAAAACAGCTCTGACTCCGCTGCTGCAGATAAGAATTCTACCGGAAAATAACCGTTTGTACTATTTTTACCGGCTGTGAACTTTGTTTACAGCAACTCAACTTCTGGATAAACGGGTCTGCGTGGGGAGACCGTTTATTAAATACATTAAATTAAGAAATAGAGGGTGTTACCAATGAAATCATTCAAAAAAGTAGCTGTAACTATCCTGGCTGCAGTAATGATGCTTCTCATCAGCACTACTGTTTTTGCAGCAGATTCACCTGTAAAAACATCTTTCAATGCTTCTCTTACCAAGAAAACTGTAACTTACACTGGTAAGAAACAGCAGCCAAAGGTTGTAGTTAAGAATGAAGCTGGAAAAACAATCAAAGCTAAATACTACACAGTAAAAGTTAAAACATGTAAGAATGCCGGAACATACAAAGTTACCATCATCGGTAAAGGAAAATATGCCGGATATACACAGACTCTTACTTACAAGATCAAAGCTAAAACTCAGAAGGTAACCTTAAAGTCTGCTGATAAGTATACTGTAAAGGCTTCTGCAGTTAAGAAGAGTAGCAAGACTCTTAAGAAAGCTATCAAAGTAACTAAGAAAACTGGTAAAGTTTCTTACACAACAAACAACTCCAAGATCAAAGTTAACAAAAACGGTAAGATCGTAGTTGCTAAGGGAACCAAGAAAGGTACCTATCAGGTAAAAGTTACTGTTAAAGCTAAAAACTACAAGACAGTAAACAAATACATCACCGTTACAGTTAAATAATCCTGGTGTATAATAAAAAACAGCTCTCTGACCACGCAGGGAGCTGTTTTTTTATTGTTACTGATTTACGCCTCACATATTATTCTCAGCTCAGGCGGCTGACCTTCTGGCGATACTCTTCCAGGTTGCCTTCGTCAATATAGCCGATACTCAACAAATATAAATTAAGCGCTTTTGTAAAATCCACCGTAGCTTCGGCACCGTTTAAAGCAAAATCCAGATCTATAATCTTCTTCTCCTCTTCCTCCGTGCAGTCTACAATCTGAAATTGAACAGAGCATTGCTCTATGTCATAATTCATCGCAAGCAATATTTCCTTATCACCCTTGCAAACAGACAATTCAATTTCACGTTCCACCACCTGTTTCAAATCCAGTCCATAATTCAATATACCGCTATTTTTTACATATTTGATATCATCGGCCTGTAAAATCAGCTGAAGTACGTCCTGTATTGTTTCCATCATTTTCTCTCACATCTTTTCTTTATTTCCACAGCTGTTTGCTGCTTCAAATTTCTATGCTCATAATAACACGGAAACAGGAGCTTCACAAGTTTTATCTGTCTGTTTTTATCTAAAAATTTCGAGATTTTTTGCTCTGTATTTGTCACATTCCAGATTTACTGTGCAGGTACTGCATCCGTTACAACAACCATAGCTGGCGGCCCCCCTATGTCTACAGTATCATCAATAACTATACCGTCAGAAATATCCTTATATTCCGCCAGTATAAAATCAATTGCATTTTGTTCATCGTTTTCTTTGGGTCTATTTTTCAGCATAGCATTATATGTATTTTTCATCATAGTTTCTCCTCGCTATGTTTACTTGAAATCCTCTAACTCCGATAATGATAAAATACTGTAAATCCAGGAATTTTAATATTTCTGAAATTTCTCAATCACACACTCATGCAGTTTCGTCTTCTTATCGTAATTAATACCTGCCAGCAGCAAATCCCCATGATAATCTTTTAGCACCTCACTATACTGCTGTCTCTTAATCTGGGCAATTGCTCCGGAAGCATTTTTATTCCATTTAAGTTCAATTATGGCTGCAGGTTTGTCCAGATGAAGCTTTCTGGGAAGAAAGCAAATATCTGCAAACCCTTTCCCGCTTGGCAGTTCTCGAATAACTGTATAGTACTCTCTTGCAAAATAAAATGCCAGATTGATCGTACAGCTCAAAGAATTCTCATCATTATACTGTAAGATAGATACTTCCTGATGCACTTTATCGATTCCCTTTGCCACTGTATCACTGTCCATTCTCCACAAAGCTTCCAGCAGCTTTCTAGAATTTTCTACAGAGTCAATAACCTCAGGCCACTCCATAGTGCTGATTGCATTTATATATTCCTGAGATACTTCTTTATTGGGAATATAGACAGTTTTATCCGGCCAATGATAGCTCAAATAGCCAAGGTGGACCAGAAGGGTCAATACATCATCTTTTCCCTGAAAAGTCGCCATATCATTCGAAAAAGTTCCCGTGTTAATCTGTACCTTATCGCCTCCAAGCATTTTTATGACAGAATCTTTTAGGCCATCATAATTCAATCTAATATAAGTTTTAAGTGCTTCATAGGTTTCTGTCTGATTCCAGTAATTATCAAACACCCCACTGAGCATTGCATCCACTACAGATTTCGGGCTATACATGGAATAAATCTTTTTCTGATTCTCTTCTACTGTTATCAGTTCGTAGCCATCATACCAGGCCTTTGTTTCCTCAAAGCTTCTCTTGTACCGGGCACACAACATTTTTACTTCATCTTCTGTAAAACCAAAGAATTCAGCCATCTCACGGGGATTTGTCATAGAATACTCTGTGAACATATTCAAAGCGGAATGAGAACCATATTTTTTTATGGGCAAAATTCCTGTCATATATGCCAGCGCAACATAATCCTGATCCTTCAGCCACACTCTCAAAAAATCAAGATACTTCTTCTGTGCCTCTCTATCCTTCTTGTATTCCCGGAAAAGACAATCCCACTCATCGATCAAAATCACAAAAGGGCATTTTGTTTTTGCAAAAATATCCTTCATCACCTGTATCAAATCTTCAGAATCCCGAAAGTGCAGATTTCCATAAGCATCTAACAAATCAAACAGTAAATACCGCTTCAATCGTCCCAGCATCTCATCTACACTGTTGGTAACGCTCAGGAATTCCTGCATATTGATTTTGATAACATCATATTGGTTTAAATGGTCTCTATATGTGATTGCTCTGCTGATCCGCAAACCGCCAAACAAATCATCGCTATTTTCTTCTTTCTCATAATATGAAGCAAGCATATTAGCCGCCATAGACTTTCCAAATCGTCTCGGGCGGCTGACACATACATATCTCTGCTCTGTACAGATCAATTCATTTGTTCTGGCTATCAATTCACTCTTATCCACATAAATCTTGGACCTCAGACTATTGCGAAAAGAAGCACTTCCAGGATTCAGATAACTTCCCATATTACACACACTCCTGATAAAAAGTTCCACAGTATCAATTGCTTTTGCTTGAAATAATGATACCATGGAACTGCAAAAAAATCTATAAAATATGTGCTTTTAAACCATTAGCGTATACGTCTCGTTTTTATATCTTTTTAATCAATTCCATACTCTTCCAAAAGTTTCTGGCGAAAAGCAGAATCGTCAAGGGCACGCTTTAGGTCGTCGATGCGGTTATCGCACAACAGGAATTTGGTAAGTTTCTGTTCACGCTCCAAAGCCTCTTTTCCTTCCGCCAGCCCAGCAGCACGTCCCTCTGCCAATCCAGCGATTCGCCCCTTTTCCTCAATCCCTTGAATCGCTTTACAAACATTCACCTTTTCTTCCTCAACTTCTTTTTCAATCTTCATTCCAGTCATCTCCTCCATTACACGAACAGCCTTCCTGTCCATAGTTTCAAATGCAGTATTCTCCTCCACAAGCTGGCTCAGCTTCTCCGTATCTTTTGAATACTTAATAAACTGCATTACCTCACGAAAATTAGAAGTAAAAAGCTCCAACTCCTCTTCACTCATCTCCCCTGGTGCAATCAGATTAATCCGATAGTCAGGAACCAATGACAACATGCTTTCGTCCTGTACAATTAACATCTCATGCAGCGACCTGGGTGCATCCCAACTATCAGCCCCGAAATACACTACTACTGTTATAATTGGAAGCAGCCTGTCTTCTCTGTAAAAGCCTGAAAGAAACTCTGCGGAATCTGGTTTCTTCTCTTTAGGATCTTTCTCCTTCCGCGCTTTTTTATGAGAAGCCTCTACTTTCTGCACCTGCGCTGCATATTCCAGCGAATCGTAAACCATATTTTTCACTGGCATTGCATAATGAACATTGGACTGGTTCTCCACTCCCAGAAGCAGATACACCGCATTTTCATCTTCCATAGCACACAGGATTTTAAACACATCTCTGTATTTCTGATATGGCACCTCCGCCCCGTCAGCTCCATATGGAATAATTACATTCGCCGTATCCAGTTCCTTCAAATTCTTAGGGTCAATGACCTTTTCTCCTTTGTAAATCATATGGTTGAACACGTCCGCAAAAACTTCTGTGTCCTCCATGTACTCTTTTGTGATGATATCCTTTCTTCCCATGGATTTCACCACCTTCTATGATTTTTTCAGAAGAGCTTATGTAAGTTTGAAACTCTTATGATGTATATAGGATAGCATACTATTTTCTTTTCTGGAAGAAAAATATATTGGAAAAGTATGAAATACAACAGCTAGCCCTAAGTATGTGATTTTCATAAGTGCCTCAAAACATTGTAACTCCAAGGTCAATTGTTATATTATTTTATAACTTATCTTATATACACCTCCACCGCCCAGCACACGCCGGGCGGCAGCATCCACGGCATCCAGCCCTTATCCGGCCACATACCCATTTTCTTTAATTACATTCACAACCATATCCACATACTTCTGGCAGATTTCTTCACTTTCCGCTTCCACCATAACACGCACAACCGGCTCTGTTCCGGACTCACGGACAAGGATTCTTCCGATATCACCCAGTTCTTCTGTAACCATCTTCACAGCTGCCTGCACATCTGCATCATCCTGCGCTGCCTTCTTGTCGGTCACTCTCACATTGGTGAGCACCTGAGGATAAACGGTGAAGCCTTCTGAAAGCTCGCTGAGCTTTTTCTTTCTCGCCATCATAACTTCCATAATCTTCAGACTGGTAAGAATTCCATCCCCAGTGCTGGCGTATTTGCTGAAAATGATGTGACCGCTCTGCTCACCGCCGATACGGCAGCCGTTTTTCATCATGTACTCATATACATATTTGTCTCCCACGGCTGTTTTCGCGTAGTCGATTCCAAGCTCATCAAAGGCCTTGTACAGACCGAAATTGGACATGACGGTGGTGACAACAGTGTTGGTCAGCAGCTTGCCGCGCTCTTTCATGTACTTTCCGTAGATGTAGAGAATGTGGTCACCGGTGATCACGTTGCCCTTCTCATCTACGCAAAGACAGCGGTCTGCATCACCGTCATAGGCAAAACCAACGTCCATTCCGTTCTCCACCACGTATTTCTGCAGTCCCCCGATATGGGTAGAACCGGCATTGTTGTTGATGTTGGTGCCATCCGGCTGGGCGTTGATCACGTAGGTTTTGGCGCCGAGAGCGTCAAAAACAGCCTTGGCAATGTTCCAGGAGCTTCCGTTGGCACAGTCCAGCGCCACCTTCACGCCGCGGAAGGAATAGACACCCAGAGAGATCAGATATCCTATGTAACGGTTTCTTCCGGAAACATAGTCTA
The DNA here is from genome assembly GCF_015668065.1 of Ruminococcus sp. 1001713B170207_170306_F1. Lineage (NCBI taxonomy): Bacteria > Bacillati > Bacillota > Clostridia > Eubacteriales > Oscillospiraceae > Ruminococcus > Ruminococcus sp. 1001713B170207_170306_F1. The sequence continues at coordinate 260,193 of NZ_JADPEX010000001.1, forward strand.
CTGTACAGCCGATTTTTTCCTTTTTCGCAAAAGGGATCTCCTCCCATTTCTGCCCGAAAACTTCCAGATTTCCATCCAGATAAGTTTCCACAAGGGAAATGGTCTCCTCGTCCATCTTCTCCCCGTTTCCGTTGATCAGCTTGATTCCATTGTCGAAATATGGATTATGGCTTGCAGAAATCATAATACCGCAGTCAAATTCATCCACTCTTGCCACATAAGCCACAGAAGGTGTGGTCGTGACATGGAGAAGATATGCATCCGCACCGGAAGCCACCAGTCCGCCAACCAGTGTATACTCGAACATATAGCTGGAACGGCGAGTATCCTTTCCTATTATGATACGTGCCGGAGTGTCATCACCGTTCTGACGTTTCAGTTCTCCGTAATACCAGCCGAGAAAACGGCCTACTTTATATGCATGATCTGCTGTCAGGTTTTCATTTGCCTCTCCGCGGAAGCCATCTGTACCAAAATATTTTCCCATTTTTATAACCTCATCCTGTTGTTTTTCCCCCGAAAAACATCTGCCGTTTCTGCTCATCGCACCCATAAGCCTGCTGCAAATTTACTCTACCGTAACACTCTTTGCCAGATTTCTCGGCTTATCCACGTCAAGTCCCTTTGCCACGCTGACGTAATATCCCATAAGCTGTAACGGAATCACCGCAAGGCTTGTGGCAAAGCACTCCTCTGTCTTTGGAACATAAACGGTAAAGGAAGCAGTATCTTCAATATTATAATTTCCATATGTAGTCAGTCCCATGAGATAAGCCCCGCGGCTTTTGCATTCTACCATGTTGGAAATGGTTTTCTCATAAAGCTCAGACTGGGTGAGCACACCAATCACAAGAGTGCCGTCCTCAATGAGACTGATAGTACCATGCTTCAGCTCTCCTGCTGCATAAGCCTCAGAATGGATGTAACTGATCTCTTTCATTTTCAGGCTGCCTTCCAGGCTGATGGCATAATCAAGTCCACGTCCGATGAAAAACACATCCCTGGCATTGGCCTGTTTGGCAGCAAACCACTGGATCCGCTCCTTGTCGTCCAGGATCTTCTGGATTTGCTCAGGAAGGCACTGAAGCTGGGAGATAAGATCCTGATAGCGCCCCTGGGAAATACATCCGCGCACCAGCGCAAACTGAACGGCAAGGCAATAACCGGCGATCAACTGGGTGCTGTAGGCCTTCGTTGTGGCAACTGCGATCTCCGGACCGGCAAGGGTATAAAATACATTATCTGCTTCCCGGGCAATGGAGCTTCCCACCACATTGACAATTCCAAGGGTTTTCAGCCCCTTCTTTTTTGCAAGACGGAGGGCTGCAAGGCTGTCTGCAGTCTCGCCGGACTGGCTGATCACGATTACCAGACCGTTGGGATCCAGAGGCATGTTTCGGTAACGGAACTCAGATGCCAAATCCACACGTACCGGCAGCTGCGCCAGATCCTCCAGCACATACTGACATGCCACGCCTACGTGATAGGCAGAACCACATGCCACAATATATATCTGTGAAAAAGACTGAAGCTCTTCCTCAGTAAGTCCCACAGAAGACAGGTCGATAGCACCATCCTTTAATACGGAATTCAACGTATCCTGAACAGCTTTTGGCTGCTCATGGATCTCCTTCAGCATGAAATGCTCGTAGCCTGCTTTTTCAGCTGCTTCTGCATCCCATTTGATCTGCGTTGGCTTTTTCTCAATCTCATCTCCGTCCAGATTATAAAAGGTAACGGTCCCATTTGCCAGACGTGCCATCTCCAGGTTTCCGATGTAATAAACATTGCGAGTATATTTCAGAATTGCCGGAACATCAGAAGCCACATAGCAGTCTCCGTTCTCCACGCCGATGATCATAGGACTGTCCTTACGAGCAACATAAATCTCCCCGGGATAATCCTGAAACATGACCGCCAGGGCATAGGAACCGCGGATACGGACCATGGCATGGTTGATGGCATCCACCGGAGTATGCTCATATTTCTTGTAATAGTAATCGATGAGCTTCACTGCCACTTCGGTGTCTGTGGAAGAATAGAACTCATAGCCCTTGCGAAGAAGCTTATTCTTCAGTTCCTGATAATTCTCAATGATACCATTGTGAACGCCAACCACATTTCCATCATCGGAGGTATGTGGATGGGCATTTGTCTCAGAAGGTTCGCCGTGGGTAGCCCAACGAGTGTGACCGATCCCACAGGTACCAGCCAGGGCATGACCATGATCGGTTTTCTCCGCCAACGCTTTCAGGCGGCCTTTCGCCTTTACGATTTTCGTTTTGTTCTCCCCGTCACGAACGGCAAGACCGGCTGAGTCATAGCCGCGGTATTCCAGTTTCGATAAACCATCCAGAAGGATGGGCGCGGCCTGGGAATGGCCGGTGTAGGATACGATACCACACATAAAATTTGTTCTCTCCTCTATAGCTGTTTAGTCAATTCCATACTCTTCCAAGAGCGTTTGGCGAAAGGCAGGATCTTCAAGGGCACGCTTTAGGTCGTCGATGCGGTTGTCATTCAACAGAGCTTTGGTAAGTCGCTGTTCATGTTCTGCACCGATCTGGATTCCTTCAACTCGTCCCTTTTCCTGTAAATCCCGAAGTCCCTTACAAACATTCACCGTTTCTTCCTCTTCTTTTCTTTCTATCTTCATTCCAGTCATCTCCTCCATTACACGGACAGCCTTCCTATCCACATTTTCAAATGCTGCATTCGCATTTACAAACCGCTCTAATTTCTCTCCATCACCAGAATATTTGATGAACTTCATCACTTCCCGGAAATTAGAAGTAAAATGTTCCAACTCATCTTCGCTCATCTCCCCTGGTGCAATCAGATTAATCCGATAGTCAGGAACCAACGACAATATGTTTTTATCCTGTACCACCAACATCTCATGTAACGACCTAGGCGCATCCCAGCTATCAGCCCCGAAATACACAACTACTGTTATAATCGGAAGCAGCCTGTCTTCTCTGTAAAAGCCTGAAAGAAACTCTGCGGAATCCGGTTTCTTCTCCTTAGGCTCTTTCTCCTTCCGCGCTTTTTTATGAGAAGCCTCTGCTTTCTGCACCTGCGCTGCATACTCCAGCGAATCGTAAACCATATTCTTCACTGGCATTGCATAATGAACATTGGATTGATTCTCCACTCCCAGGAGCAGATACACCGCATTTTCATCTTCCATAGCACACAAGATTTTAAACACATCCCGGTATTTCTGATAAGGCACCTCTGCCCCATCAGCTCCATATGGAATAATTACATTCGCCGTATCCAGTTCCTTCAAATTCTTAGGGTCAATGACCTTTTCTCCTTTGTAAATCATATGGTTGAACACATC